>NZ_CP088298.1:3069372-3404058 GCF_021117425.1 Brevibacterium zhoupengii
ACCTGCTCCTTGAGATCGCGTCCGGCATCAGTGATCGCCGGCAGATCGAATCCGCGCTCGTCCTCGCCGACGGTGATGAGACCGGCCTCGGCCAGGCGCGTCTGTGCGCTCTTCCATTCTTCGTCGGTGTATCCGCGGGTCTTCTGTGCCGCACGAGGTTTGAACGAGGCGCCCGTGGCGACATCGAGCAGGAGGGCGTCGATGCCCGGCACACCTGTTGTCACCAGTGAGGCCACGTGGCCGTCACCGCGGAACTCTCGGGCGATGGTCGCCACGCCCCACAGCCGCTCGAACGCTGTGTTCGGCTGGTGGGCAGTCAGTGCGTCGGCGGTGGCCTGAGCCAAGACTCGGCCCGAGAAGTCCATGTTCTCCAGCACCGGCGCCACAGCGGTCGCGACCTCCGTGGCCGCCTCGGTGAGCAGGGCGATGTCCTCACGGGAGTCGAAGAGCTCGGACATGAATGCGGCCACCGCGTCGAAGCGCGCCTGCACCATGGTCTCCGGTGAGGCAGTGTCCCAGATCTTCGGGAACTGGGTCGAGAGGAAGGCATGTGAGTAGTTGTAGTAGGCGGCGCTGACCACCCCGGCATTCACGCGCCCCAGCGGAGCCGATCGTCCGGCCAGGTTCCCTTCGACTCCGGGTTCGAGTCCGTGTTTGGCATATTCCCGGCCCACGGTCTCGGAGAAGTACATGGCCGAGTGGAACGAGTTGAGGCGGGAAGAGATGGTCCTGATGTTCTGCGTGCGCTGCGAGTTCATGGTGCCCATCCTATGGTCAGGTCTCCCGTGCGTCGAGAGCGTTCGACGGCGTATCTGTGCTGGTGGACGCGGTATCGGTCGACGCGGTGTCAGGGCCGGTGGTCGTGGTGTCAGCGTCGGCGAACGCAGAGCCGGTGGTCGCAGTGTCAGCGCCAGTGGTCGCGGTTCTGATTCCGGTGGTCGCAGCGAACCAGTGGATGTGGTCCGCACATTCTCTCCGTGCCCGCTCCGCATCACCGGCGAGGACGCTCTCGAGGAGACCTGCATGCTGTGCGGTGAGTTCGGCCTGCACCCATGGCCAGTCAGCGGTGCCGTCTGCCGCCGCGGAGACATAGTCGAGGATGCTGCTGGACAGCGAGGCCAGAATGATGTCGGTGACCGGATTGCCTGCCGCGGCACACAGTTCGCGATGGAATCGGGCGTCGAGATCATGGAAAGTCGCCTTGGCGATGTCGGCCTCTCGCATCCGAGCCAAGAGTTCACCGGCGCGTCTCAGGTGGACCCTGCTCAGCCCGGTGCCGTGTTCGCCCGCCGGTGACATCCTCGCGGCAGAGCCAACTTCGCCGGCAGCCTCGGCGGCGACAGCCTCGGCGGCGGTGGCGACCGCATCGGATTCGAGGACGACTCGGGTGGTGAGTACGTCTGCGGGAGCGATATGCCGGGCCGAGACGTGCAGCTTCAAGGCCCGGGACAGGCCCACCGCAGGCTCGGAGACGATGACCGATCCGGCCTCGGGTCCCGATCCGACACCGGATCGGATGAGTCCGACGGCGTCGAGGATGCGAATGGCTTCGCGCACGCTGGACCGGGAGACGGCGAAGCGCTGAGCCAGGGCACGCTCCCCCGGCAGCCGGTCGCCGAGGTTGAGCGTACCGTCGAGGAAAGCACCCTCGATTCCGGCAAGGACTATTTCATAAGCCTTATTCATCGTAATTGCCTTTTCGCCGTCCGCGGTTCCCGCGAAGAGTCCGCTGTCTGCGGGGTTGTCAGGGGCATCTGCATCGAGGCCTTTGCGGGGACATCCCCTTATGTTATGGTCTGACCACATTTGTGACAAGAACCACTTCCGTCGCATTCGATCGGTCTTCGCTCAGGAGCCGAGCCCCGGATCCGATTCTTGGCACTGCAGGCACCACGGCTTGGAGGTCAGATGAAGATTGCACTGTTCGCCACGTGCATCGTCGATGCCATGTATCCGGAGGTCGCGCAGGCGACCGTGACGATTCTGCGCAGACTCGGCCATGAGGTGATCTTCCCCGAGGGGCAGACCTGCTGCGGCCAGATGCACATCAATTCAGGAAAGTTCGCGCAGGCAGAACCGGTCATCGCGGCCCATGCCCGCGCCTTCTCCAGCACCGAGTGGGATGTCGCTGTCGCCCCCTCCGCGTCCTGTGTCGCCTCGCTCGGACACCAGCAGCCGATGGTCGCCAGGCGGATGGGAAACGAAGCCCTGGCTACGGAGGCCGCCGACATCGCCGGACGCACCTATGAACTCTCTCAGTTCCTCACCGACGTCCTCGGCATCACGGATGCCGGGGCCGACCTGGGGTCCTACTTCCCTCACCGGGTGACCTACCACCCTTCGTGTCACGGAATGCGTCTGCTGCGCCTCGGCGATCGCCAGAGCAATCTGCTGCGCTCGGTCGAGGAGATCGACTTCGTCGAGCTTCCTCTGGCGGACTCCTGCTGCGGATTCGGAGGAACCTTCTCGGTGAAGAACCCCGAGGTCTCCTCCGCGATGCTCGCCGACAAGGTCCGCACCATCCAGTCGACCGGCGCCGAGGTGTGCACCGGCGGAGACGCTTCCTGCCTCCTGCACATGGGCGGCGGAATGTCTCGCTTCCAACGGACCGGGAACTTCGAGGGCACCCCCGACGTCACGGCCGTGCATGTGAAGCAGACGAGCTCGACCGAGGCCGGCGCCGACAATGCCGATCAGCTCACAGCGGTCGTCGGAGCCAGCGACGATGACCACCGTATCCCCGGCCAGCAAGGCACGCGGCCGCAGGAACCGAGTCAGCTGCAGTCGGGTCTGAGGGGCGGACAGTCGGCGGTCCACCTGGCGCGGATCCTCGCCTCGACCAAGGAGGCTCCGCTGCGTGTCCAAAGTGAAGGAGCAACCGTGAGCGGAGGGAGTCTGCGATGACTTTTCTGGGAATGCCGCTGCTGCGGTCCACACGCCATGACGATCATGAGATCCCGGGCGGACAGGGCAATATCGTCGAAGACGAGTCCTTCGCCGGGGTCTCACATCAGCATCTGTCGAACCAGCAGCTGCGCAACAACATCGGACATGCGACCGCGACGATTCGGGACAAACGCTCCGAGGTCGTCGCCGAACTCGACGATTGGGAGGCCCTGCGCGAGGCCGGGTCTCGGTCCAAGAATCAGGTGATGGAGAACCTGCCGGAGTATCTGGCCGAGTTCGAGAAGAACTTCACGGCGGCCGGCGGCGTCATCCACTGGGCCCGAGATGCCGATGAGGCCAATGCCATCGTCACCGAACTCGTCGAGGCCAACGCCCCGGTGCTGGAGAGCGGGCGCCGTGAGGTCATCAAGGTCAAGTCCATGGCGACCCAGGAGATCGGACTCAACGAACACCTCGAGACGCAGGGCATCGATGCCTTCGAAACCGACCTGGCCGAGCTCATCGTCCAACTCGGCGATGACAAGCCCAGCCACATCCTCGTCCCCGCCATCCACCGCAACCGCGATGAGATCCGCGACATCTTCAGAGACAAGATGCCCGACGCCGGAGAGCTGACGAATGAGCCGGCAGTCCTCGCCGAGGCTGCCCGAAGGCATCTGCGCCACAAGTTCCTGACCACGAAGGTCGCGGTCTCCGGAGCGAACTTCGGCATCGCCGACACCGGGTCACTCGGCGTCGTCGAGTCCGAGGGCAACGGCCGCATGTGCCTGACCCTGCCGGAGACGCTCATCACCGTGATGGGCATCGAGAAGCTGCTGCCGAGCTTCGATGATCTCGAGGTCTTCCTGCAGCTGCTGCCCCGGTCATCGACCGGTGAGCGCATGAACCCGTACACCTCGTTCTGGACGGGCACGACCCCCGGCGACGGTCCGCAGAACGTCCACCTCGTCCTCCTCGACAATGGCCGCACCCGGGCCCTGGCTGATGAGCACGGACGCACCGCGCTGAACTGCATTCGCTGCTCGGCGTGCATGAACGTCTGCCCGGTCTACGAACGCACCGGCGGTCACGCCTACGGGTCGACCTATCCGGGGCCGATCGGTGCGATCCTCTCACCACTGATGACCGGCATAGAAGTCGAAGAGAACGGCTCCCTGCCCTACGCCTCGAGCCTGTGCGGAGCCTGCTACGACGTGTGTCCGGTCAAGATCAACATTCCCGAGATCCTCGTCCATCTGCGCGGCGAGGACGTCGAAGCCAACCACTCCCCCGTCTCCTCACAGCTCGACGCAGCGCTCACCGGCGCCTCGTGGATGATGAGCGACGGCAAGCGGATGGCCGCAGCCGAATCCGGTCTGCCCATCGCCCACGCGGTCACCGGTGGCGACCAGATCAATTCGCTGCCCGGCATCGCAGGAGCGTGGACCTCGAGCCGTGACATCCCCGCGCTGCCGGAGAAGAGCTTCAGACAGCTGTGGGCCGAGGATGCCGCCCGCGCAGAGGAAGAGGACGAGACATGACGGACACTGCACGCGAAGAGATCCTCGGCCGCATCAATCAGGCCCTCGGTCGCCGAGGTGGGGGCGAGTACGTCTCGTCCGCCTCCGGGACCGTGCCCGCCGGTTCACCCCAAAGTGCCACCGGCTCCGTGCAGTCCCATGGCACGAGCACGCAGACGAGCGCCGAGGTTGCTAGCGCTGAAGGTGCCGACGCCGAGGCTGCAGGTGCCGACATTCCCGCGGCCGGCGGCGGCATGGTCAATCAGAGCGCGGACTATCGTCGCACCGGCACGCATGAGGGCGAGGACCTCATCGAGCTGCTCATCGACCGTCTTGTCGACTACAAGGCCAACGTCCACCGCGTCAGCGGCGACCCAGCGACGACTATTGCGGGACTCCTCGACTCCGGGTCGAAGGTCGTTGTGCCTCGCGGGCTCGATGACTCATGGCTGCGTTCGTTCTCCGGTGAGGTCTCGGTCGATGCCCCAGGGCAGGAGCTGAGCGTCCCCGAACTCGACGCCCAGGCGGCAGTGGTGACCGCCTCGGCGGTGGCGATCGCCCAGACGGGAACCATCGTCCTCGACGGATCACCGGAGTGCGGCAGGAGGGCGATCACGCTCGTGCCAGATCATCATGTCTGCGTTGTGCGCGTGGCCGACATCGTCGACATCGTGCCCGAAGGGATCGCCCGCCTGAATCCGACAGCGGCGCTGACATTCATCTCCGGGCCCTCGGCGACAAGCGACATCGAGCTCAAACGCGTCGAAGGCGTCCACGGTCCGCGCACCCTCGACGTGGTCATCGTCGATACGTGAGTCGGCCCCACGACCCCAAGGCCATCGGCGATGCGGAACAATGGTGGCCATGACGATGGCCCGCACTGCAGAATACCCACGCGAACCACCTCGGCGGAGGTCTCGCCGGTCCAAACTCATCGTCACCGCGGTCATCGTCGTGATCACCCTCATCCTCGGCGTCATCGCCGCCGACCGGGTGGTCGACTTCACCACCGAGCAGAAGATCGCCTCGAGCCTCGAACCCTACGGCGAGGCTGATGTCAACGTTGAGGGCTTCCCCGTGCTCACTCAGATGGCCGGAGGAACGCTTGACACCGTTCGTGTCACAGCGGATAAGGCGCAATATGAGAATGTCGACTTCACCGATGTCGATGCCGAACTCTTCGACGTCCCGGTCGACACCTCACGCCCCATCGGCACGGTCGAGGCGAGCGCGGTGATTCCGCTGTCGACGATCGACTCGCTGGCCACCGAGCACGCCTCGCTGCCCGATGGCATGTCATTTGCCACTATCGACGGCGGACTCTTCCTCAAAGGCTCACTGCTCGGTCAGGAGCTGCTCATCGGCATCGACCCGCAGGCGCAGTCGCGGCAGGTCGTGGTCAATGCCACGACGATCAAGCTCGGATCTGCCGAGATCGACATCGACTCTCTCCCGTCCTTTCTGACCTCGTCGATCTCCGACATCGTCATCGACCTCGACTTCCTGCCCGCAGGCCTGGAACTCACCGACATCAAGGCCACCGACACCGGCCTGGAGATCAGCCTCCACGGCACCGGAGTCTCGTTGAACTGAGATTGGGGCGACTCGAAGCGGGGCGTGAACCTGCGAAAGCATTCTGATTTCGCGTAGACTGACTGTGATGACTCCCACGATGCCTGACACCGTTTTCACACCGAAGGTGTGGGTTCTGGGGCATCCGGGCACCAATGGCTACATCACCTCCTGGGGCATGATGCTCTCAGGAACAGCCCCACTTCTGGCCGGCGAACGACTCCGGCCCATCCTCTGAGCAGACGATCGTGAGCGCGAGCGCCTCGGCGCTCGATCACTGACCACTCTGGCAGAGCACCCACACATTTCGGGTCGGAGAAGCACACCGTCCGACCACGAAATGGGATCACCGTGTCTTCACCTTCTCCAACGACCACCGGCGGCAACCGCCTGCTCACCTCTCTGCGCAAGGACACCGTGGGCGGCGGACTCCTCGTCATCGCCGCACTCACCGCCCTCATCTGGGCGAACTCTCCACTCGCGGACTCATACTTCGCTCTCAGAGACGTCGAGATCGGCTTCGCGCCGTGGCACCTGCAGCTGAGTCTGGGCACCTGGGCCGCCGACGGGCTGCTCGCGATCTTCTTCTTCCTCGTCGGGGTTGAGCTGAAGACCGAATTCACGCATGGAGACCTGCGCCGTTTCCGCACGGCCATCGTCCCCATCACTGCCGCCGCTGGTGGTGTCATCGTCCCGGCCCTCATCTACACGGTGCTCATGACCTCTCACCCGCAGCTGCTGCGCGGCTGGGCAATCCCCACTGCGACGGACATCGCATTCGCCGTCGCTATCCTCGCGATCATCGGCTCCCACCTGCCCAAGGCGCTGCGCATCTTCCTCCTCACCCTCGCCGCGGTCGATGACCTGCTGGCGATCGGCATCATCGCCGTCTTCTACACCGAGTCCATCACCCTCATCCCCCTGCTGGCCGCCGTTGGAGTCATCATCGTCTACGGACTCATCGCCGCCCGTTGGAGAACATCCTTCGTCGACCGCGCCTGGGCGGCGTGGGTGATTCTTCTGCCGCTGGGACTCATCGCCTGGGGCCTCATGCATGCCTCCGGGGTCCACGCCACGATCGCGGGTGTCGCGCTCGGGTTCACCATCCCGGCCTTGGCTCGGCGCCGGCGCAGGGCCCAGGACGAGACCCCGAACCTCGCCGAGGTGCTCGAACACCGCCTGCGTCCCCTCTCCGCAGGGTTCGCCGTCCCCGTGTTCGCCTTCTTCGCCGCGGGTGTGGCCGTGGGCGGATTCGAGGGGCTGGCCACGGCGTTCTCCCAGCCGCTGACCTTCGCGATCATCGCGGCACTGGTGCTCGGCAAACCGCTGGGCATCCTCGCTTCGACCTGGCTGGTCTCCCGCTTCACCTCCGCCGGGCTGGATCCGAGCCTTAAGTGGCCCGATCTGGCCGGGGTCGGTCTGCTCGCCGGCATCGGCTTCACGGTCTCCCTCCTCGTGGCCGAACTCAGCTTCATACCAGGTTCTCCCGAACACGATTATGCGAAGGTCGCCATCCTCAGCGCCTCCGTGATCGCGGCCCTGCTGGCCATGCTCGTCTTGGGCAGCAGGAACCGTCGGTATCGCACTGCAGAGGGCGCTACCCTGGATGTGCATCAAGTCTGACGAGGGCACACCTCTTCACGCACCCCAGCACCGCCTCACCATCAGAAAGGCTCAACGATGAGCACGATCACCCCGGTAGTCCCACGATTCGAATCTGAACTGACGACGCTGGCCACCCTCGTCGACTCGGATCGGCCCGGATGGACGAGGCGAGCGCTGAGCGAATTCGATATCGCCGGGCGCGACTACGCCCGCACCCTGATGAAGCAGGCAGGGCTGCAGACCCGAGTCGACGGTGCCGGCAATGTCATCGGAGTCCTGCCGGGTCGCCTCGGCGGGCGTGAGATCATGCTCGGGTCCCACACCGATACCGTCGACGGCGGTGGCCGCTTCGACGGAATCACCGGTGTCCTCGGTGCCATCGAGGTCGTGCGGCTGCTGCGGGAGAACGACATTCGACTCGACCATGACCTCGTCATCGTGGTCTTCTTCAACGAAGAGCCCAATGACTTCGGTTTCTTCTGCGTCGGCTCCCGGGCGATGACCGGACTCGTCGACCGCACCACCCTGGCCGCCACCGACACCAGAGGCCGCAGCCTCGCCGAGGCTCTGCCGGATTCCGGCATCGATCCCGAGGCTTTCCTCGAGGCACGCTACGACTTCTCCAAGGTCACCGCCTTCCTCGAACTCCACATCGAGCAGGGGCCCGAGCTGGAGCGGATGGACAGACAGATCGGCGTCGTCGAGACCATCACCGGCATCAACCACTTCAAGGCACTCTTCACCGGGCGACAGGACCACGCAGGCACGACCCCGATGGATGTCCGCGCCGACGCTGGATGTGCTGCTGCCGGCACGGTGCTCGCCGTCGAGTCGATCGCCGAGTCCGGGACGAATACTCGGGGTACGAGCGGCCAGATCCAATTCACTCCGGAAGCCGTCAACGTCGTCTCAGCCAATGCCAGCGTCGAAGGCGAGTTCCGCGGCCCCGAGGGGTCTTGGCTGCAGGAGGCTCAGCGGCGGCTCACCGACGCGGCCAGCCAGAACGCCGACAAGCGCGGTGTCCACGTGGAGATGGAGTGGACGACCGACGATGCGCCCGTGCCCCTGCACGAACCGATCACCTCGACCATCGCCGAGGTGGCCGATGAGCTTGGTCATACCCGCGCCACCATGTTCTCCGGCGCCGGTCACGACGCGGGCATCATCGCCGCGAAGACGCAGGTGGGCATGATCTTCGTGCCCTCACATGATGGCCGCAGCCACTGTCCCGAGGAATTCACGGAACTCGATGACATCGTGCCTGGAATCGAGGTTCTTCTGCAGACGGTGCTCCGCCTCGACGGGGCCGCAGTTACAGGTGGGATGCCACGATCAGGTGGATCACAGTCTCGGTGACTACAGTCAGTGCTGACACGACAGTCTGCTGAAAAGGGCCGCATCATGCCATTCGACAAGTTCATCAACAAAGCCAAGAACCTGGCCAACGATCCGAAGGTCCGCGAAAAGCTCAACTCCGAAAAGGGAGAGAAGGCCACCGATTCGATCCTCGACAAGGCGGCTGGGGTTGCGGAGTCTCTGACCAAGGGCAAGCACACCGATAAGATCCAGAAGGCCCGAGACGCCGCCGACCGCGCCGTCGGCACCGATGGGAAGTCGGAGAACAACCAGGCCGATGGCCAGCGACCGGCCGGTGAGCAGCGCCCTGCTGACAATCAGCGTCCCACTGACGATCAGCGACCGGCCGGCGAGCAGCGTCCCGATGTGAATCCTCGCACCGACGAGGGCGATACTCGCCCCTGAGGATCCTCACTTCGTCGAATCGATCCTCGGCTCGATGAGGCCAGCCTCGTCGGTGTTGACAATGATCCGCACGGCGTCGGTCTCTGCCAGCTCGTCAGGCCCGATCAACCAGTCATCACCGGACTTCCGGCCGCAGGATTCGCCCTCCGGGGGCCAGTCCTCACACTCGACGGCGACGATCGATTCAGCTGATTTTACGACCACGTCCCCGGGCACCAACGGTCGGAAGTAGACGGCGACTCCCCCGGTCTTCGCCTTCGCCTGCGCTTTCGTTTTCGCCTGCGCGGAGCCGACTGCTGCACCGGTGACCCTGTAGTCGACGGTGGCCTCGTGCTCTCCTTCGGTGAATTTGTCCTCGGCGGAGATGTCGACGGCGTGGACCTCGTGTTCCACCTCCACCTCGGCGGGTTGGCCATCCATAGTGATCGCCGGATCTGAGTACTGTGCCCGCAGGTAGGGCGGCAGCACCGACTCGGTGTCGGGCAGACGGAAGCCGTCGTGGACCGCACCGCCGAAGGTGAATGTGTAGTTCCTGGCCAGTTCCATGGTCTGGTCGATGTGCACCAGATAGCTGCCGTCGGAGTCGATGGTGATGGTGTGAGTGGCGTCCTCTCCCATGTACGGGTTGGGTGCGGCAGAGACGTCATCGACGGTGACCGTGCCGGCGACGACGGCCGCGGCTGAGACCACCAGTACTCCTACGCCGGCACCGGCGGCTTTCCGGCTGCGTGAACTGGTCCCGTGCTTTCGGGAGTTCATGATCAGCTCCTCTCACGTTCGGGTGCGTCAATGGGTTCGGCCTGCATATTCTCCGGGGCAGCGAATCCGATGGCACCGATGCTGCTTGAGATCTCTTCTGACCAGGTGAGTCTGGTGCCGTCGTCGGTGAAGCGATGTTTGTCCAAACCCGTGCATTCCGGATCAGGGTCGAAGTCCATATTGTCTGGCAGGCACTGAATCGGACCGCCCGCTTCCAGTGACACGGTGCGCATGCTCGGCGCTTCGTTCGATCCAGAGGGAAATCGCAGGGGCAGAACGAAGAGCTCATGCCCATCGACGTTGAGGTAGACGTCGTCAAGAACATAGGTGAAGTCGACGACGTGCCTGCCCGGGGTCCACTGCGAATCTTCGCCAGCCTGCTTCGGGCGCGTGAAGTCGTAGACGGCCGAATCAGAGAATGAACCGTCGATCGCCGGATTCTCGCGTGTCACGGTGAGATCGCCCACCTCGGCGGGATTCTCCTTCGTTGAGTCCTCCGCGGTGCTCAGCTCCTGCGCTGAGACCTCCCCAACCTGTGGCAGAACGTAATACCTCGGGCCGGCACCGACTCCGTAGCCGATCCGCTCTCCACCGACATACCAGGACAGCGGCGACTTCATCTCGTCGGTGACATCGAAGATCAGGCGCTGGCTCACATGCAGCGACCCATCGTTGCGCGGTGCCACGTTCACCGTGATCTCTTCGGGCGTCAGCGCCTGTTCGGGATACCTCGACCGATCCGGTGGCATTTCGGGGCTGCGAGTGAACACCGGGAACACGATCACGAGGATGATGACTATCGCGGCGAACCCGATGGCACCGGCGACGATGATGCTGGTTGGCTTCGACATGTTCACACAATATGGTTGGCCACTGCGGCATCTGTGCCAGCCCAGTTCCGGTTCTGTCACATGCTCTGCCCACATTGAGTTCACTGCCCCGCGGTGGACTCCCCACCAGCACCGGGGTGTGTGAGAATAGCAGTCGGGCATCAGCGGCCCCCGCCATATTCAGCCGAATCACATCCCACGAACTTCATCACACTGCAGGAGGTGCAATGCGATCCCCTATCCCTGATTTCCTGGACGAGACGCTTGATCGTCACAGGTCAGACCGGTCCGGTGCGAACGCGGACTATATCCCCGATCTGGCGGCAGCCGATCCGGAGAAGCTGGGCATCTGCATCTCCACCCTCGACGGAGTCGAATACTCCTCCGGCGACTCGGAGTTCGAGTTCTCCATCCAATCGATGTCGAAGCCCTTCATCTACGGCATGGCGATCGAGCAGGAGGGACTGGCTGCGGTGCTCGACATGGTCGGTGTCGAACCCAGCGGTGAGGCCTTCAACGAGCTTTCCCTGGACAAGATGTCGGGCAAGCCTCTCAACCCGATGATCAACGCCGGAGCCATGGTCATCCATTCGCTCCTGGGCGAGCCGGGAACCTCGCTGGCCGAGCGGATCGAGATCGTGCGTGCCGGCCTGTCCGAGTTCGCCGGACGGCAGCTGCGCGTCGACGATTCGGTGGCCGAAGGCGAATGGGGTGAGGCTTACCGCAATGTCGCGATCGCCAATATGCTGCGCTCATACGGTGTCTACACCGACCAGCCCGACGAGGTGGTCCAGGGCTATATCGCCCAGTGTTCGATCCTCATCACCACCAAGGACCTGGGCATCATGGCCGCCACCCTGGCTGCCGGCGGAATCAATCCGATCACCGGCAAACAGGTGCTCTCACCTCGTGTGAACCGTCAGGTCCTCGGGGTCATGATGACGTGCGGCATGTACGACGCGGCCGGTGACTGGATGACAGAGGTCGGCGTGCCCGCCAAGTCCGGCGTCTCCGGCGGAGTCTTCGGGGTCCTGCCCGGGCAGGTCGGCATCGCCACCTTCTCTCCGCGCTTGGACAAGCACGGGACGAGCGTTCGCGGAGCCAACATCTTCCGGACCCTCTCACGCGAGCTGAGTCTGCACATCATGGACGCCCCCGAACCTGCCCGCTCCATCATTCGCCGTGACCGACGCTTTGTGGACTCCCAGGGCGTCATGGTCCGCATCTGCAGCCTCCAGGGCCTCATCCAGTGGAGCGGTGCCGAGAACGTCATCCGGACCATGGACGCACCCGAGTCCAATGTTGAGGCCTTCGTCCTCGACCTGCGTCGGGTCAACGAGATCAACGGGGTGGCCCGACGCATGCTCACCGAGGCGATGAGCCGGCTCGAGGACGACGGGAAGCGCATCGCACTCATGGACCCCGAAGACATGCTCCTGTGCAAGAGCCCGAGCACGTCCCTGCCCGATGTCGAATACGTCGACTCGCCCAAGGCGCTCAAGGGTCTGCGGCGGCTGCGCGAGGACTGGTCACAGAGAGCCGTGTGATTCCCCGCGTAATTTCGCAGCGGCTCCCGGTGGCCCGGCTGACGTGACTCACACCGTCACTTGATAAGGTAAGGCTAACTAACCTGATCATGCAGGCGCAGTTTGAGGCCCTCGCCGAGGCGGCCCATCCGAACAGCCCGGCCCTGTCGCATCCCAGCGCATCCCAGGAAGGCTCTCTATGTCGACGACGCCCACTACGCAGAACAGCTCAGCCCGTCCACCCCGGCCGCAGGCCATCCTCACCGTCCACGAGGTCACCGCCGTCTCTCCGAACCTGATTCGCATCAGGGCCGGCGGTGAGGGCTTTGATGCCCTCAACAGCAACGAAGCGACCGACAAATACGTCAAGCTCATGTTCGCCGACCCCGCGCACGGCCTCACTCCGCCCTATGATCTGGCAGAGCTGCGGGAGAACTCCCCCGAGAAGCTGCCCCGCAACCGCACCTATACCGTGCGGGAGATCAACGAAGACGAGAAATGGCTGTCACTGGACTTCGTCATCCACGGCGACGAGGGCGTTGCAGGCCCCTGGGCCAAGGCCGCGCAGCCAGGCGACACCATCGTCATGGTCGGTGCCGGAGGCAAGTACCGGCCGAACCCTGATGCCGCATGGCATCTGCTCATTGCCGACCACACCGCAATACCTGCCGTCAGCACCGCTCTTGGGGCCATGAACGCCGAGGCGAAGGGCACGATCATCGCCGCCGTCGCAGACGAAGCCGACCGACTGCTGCCGGCAGCACCGGCTGGCTTCACCGTGGTCTGGGTCGACAGCGACAATGAGCTCATCTCCGCTGTTCGCGGGCTCGACTGGTCCGCAGGTACTCCACAGGTCTTCGCCCACGGTGAGCGTGGGACCATCAAAACGATTAGGACGATCCTCAAGGAACACGAGGTGCCTCGTGAGTCGCTGTCGATCTCAGCCTATTGGGCTCGCGGTCGCGCCGAGGACCAGTTCCAGGCCGAGAAACGCGAACCCATCGGCAAGATCGACTGACACCGTCTCAGGCTTCAGCCCCACCCGGCCGGCCGGAGATTCTTAGCGCTCAGTCCCAACCGATTGATCCGAGGACGTCGTTGCTCGACTGTGCCCCGCTCCGGCGCCCGTCTCCGCGCCGACCGCTCCGACGGCGACGTGACAGGTAGATGGCAAGGACACCGAAGCCGATGAGACCTAGCGCGATACCGGCCATGATGAGGTACTGACCCATGTCGGCTCCGGTGCGCGGCAGCGAGCCAGCATTGTCGCCGTCCGCGTCTGTCCCGTCGGAGGAGGCGCTGGCGTCGCTGTTCGCCGCAGTGCCTGCGCCAGCCGCTGAGTCCGAGCCGTTCACTGCCGCCTCGGACTCTGTACCTTCGGAGTCTGCGGCGGCATCTTCGCCTGCGCCCTTGGAGTTGGCAGCTCCGTCGGTGTCCACCGAGCTGTCAGCGTCCTCCGCGCTCTCGGAGTCCGTCGAGTCGCCGGAATCGGCCGAAGTCCCGGAGTCGGAGGAAGCCTCGGACGTGCCTGAGCTGTCGGCATCCGTAGAGTCATCGGATGCAGCCGAGCTGTCGGAGTCCGTCGAGTCATTGGAATCGGTCGAGTCATCCGAGTCAGCTGAGTCGTCAGTTTCGGCTCCTGCGCCCGAACCACCGTCGTCGTTGAGATCAGCGACGGAGTACAGACTGGTGGTGCCCGAGACCTCGTTGCCGACGACGAGGGCGGCCTCATCGGTCGGCGACTCGTCGGCACCGAGGAAGGTGATGCCTTCCGGCCCGAGGTCGCCGGCGCTGGAGAGCAGAGCGTCCGGGTCGGCGGCGTCCTCGATCTCATCTTCGACGGAGATCGAGAAGTCGCGGTTGTTGAAATAGGTGGCGAAGGTGGGGTTCGCTGGGTCGCTGAGGTCGAAGGCGGCGATTCCGCCCACCCGTTCGAACCCGGCGAAGGCATAGGTGGTCTCCCCCACCTGACCGACAGTCAGTGCTTCGGGTTCTGGCCCCTTGTCATCGCTGCGGCCCTCGAGGTTGGACTCGGAATGGTTGGAGTTGAAGAAATCGGGAATCGCCTCGGCGGTCATCTGTTCGAAGCTGTCGCCGGAGTCGGCGACGAGCGTACCCTCGGTCGTCCACACGGAGAAGGATCGGGCACCGAAGGAGTAGAGCTCCTCATAGCAGTCACCGCTCTCGCTCAGCCCCAGATCGGTGATGACATTGAGCCTGCCCAGGTCCTCGTCACCGAGCTTGTCGGCCAGCGGGGAGGTCTCACAGACCGGCGCCAATTCGTCCTCGCCGAGGTCCTTGACCCTGGCCGCGTCGACGAAGTCGCCCCATTCTCTGGAGTCTCCCTCGTTGGCGGTGACCAGATAATCAGTGCCGCCGGAGGTGAATGTTGAGATCGTGTCGGGCATGTAGGCGCCTTTGAGTCCCGGGTACTCAGCGATGTTCTTCTCCGGCGCGTCCTCGGGGTCACGGTCGGAGGCGTCGAGTCCGTTGCCGACCTGACCATGATCCTTGAAGCCCAGCGGCAGAACGTCGGTGACCTCGGCTGTCGCGATATCGACAACGGCGATCGCATTCGCCTCCTGCAACGTGGCATACGCCTTGTCACCTGCGACGGTGATGTATTCGGGTTCGAGGTTGCGAGACACCGGCAGATCGTCATGAGGTTCGGGTCCGAATACGCGAACGTCATCGGTCAGAGTCTTCGAACCGCCGTCCTCCAAGTCGTGGAAGTCGGCGGTGTGCACATCCGATTCCTCGGGTGCGGCCACCTCGGCGGGCAGGTCGACTACGGATACTGACCCCTCAGGATCCGTGCCAAAGTCTTCGTCCGGCTCGCCCTCGTTGGCCACCAGCGCATGCGCGCCGTCCGGGGTCAGTGCCACCATGTCCGGCAGCGATCCCACTTCAACAGTGCCCAACACCGTCGCCGAGGTGGTGGTGGCGTCGAAGAACATCAACGATCCCGGTGCGGTCTTGTCTTCGTTCTCCAACGCGATGACTCCGAGCCCGTCGTCACGGACGGCGATGGAGTTCGCGATTCCGGAGCCGGTGACCTCACCGGACTTCTCGGGCTTGTGCGGATCGGAGATGTCGATGATGTCGACGGTTGCCGCCTTCGCATTGACGGTGAAGGCCGTGTCGCCGTGAACGGCGGTGATCTCTGCGGCGGACTCGTCGAACTGACCGGTCTCGTGCGAGCCGAGGAATCCGAGGTCCAGGTTCGCCTCCGGTGCGGAGTAGCTGATGGGCTCACTCACCTCGGCCGCGGCTGCTGCTCCAGTGCCGATCATCGTCCCTGTCGTGCTCAGGCCCGCGGTCAGCAGCAGGACGGTCAGGGCGGCCGTGGTCGAGCGCGAGGTGGACGGATGCGTCATCGGTTCTCCGGAGTCGAGGTGATCGAGGGGGCGAAACTGCCCGCAACCACTCATATATAGGCAGGTGGTCTGTCTCTGCCTCGAACTACGGGTGGATTCCTGGTGAACACACGTGTCCTACTCCGGGCGCGGTTGCTCAGCCGAGGTTGAGGGTCTCGGCCACCTCGGCGGCTTTCCTCTTCTGGTCATCGGTGAGGCCGAGGATCGGACGGGGCAGGGAATGCTGGGCAACCAGTCCGAGATGTTCGGCGATCGCGACGGTGACTCGAAGGCTGCCGCCGAATTCGGCGAAAAGATCCCACAGGGGTTGGAGTTCGGCGGAGAGTTCCAACGCCCGGTCAGCCTCGCCGTTCTGGGCGGCGCGGGTGATCGCGAGCATCGGGGTCGGCAGGGTTCCTCCGACTGCCGTGTACCAGGCATCGCAGCCGGCGTTGAGGCCGGCCGCCCCGAACGCGTCACCGGAGATCCCGATGCTCACGCGGTTGCCGGTGGCGGCCCGGATCTGTTCGACGTGGGCAGTGAAGTCCGGGGGCGACATCGCCTGCCCGGGAATCTTGATCGAGGCCACGCCGTCGAGTTCGGCCAGTCGGGCGTAGAGATCAAGGGTGAAGGTGAAGTGCGTGGTGCCCGGATTGTCGTAGACGACGACGGGAAGATCGGTCGCCGAGGTGACCGTGCGGAAGAGTTCGAACACGTCTTCCTCGGTCAGCGGCTGATAGCTGACAGGTGCGAGCAGGAGCCCCTGAGCGCCAACGGCTTCAGCCGCGGCCACATTGGCCAGAACGTCGCGCGTGCGCAGTGCTCCAATCCCGACGAATACGGGGATCCCGGCAGCATGCTCGACGGTCAGCTGCGCGACTCGGGCGCGTTCCTCGGTGCTGAGATAGACATACGATCCGGTCGACCCCAGGGCAGTGATCGAATCGACGCCGGAGGCGACGAGACGCTGGATCAGTCCCGCGTAGGCAGCCTCGTCGATCGCCTCGTCGCGGATCGGGGTGAGGGGGAAGGCGCTCAGGCCGTTGAACAAGTCAGGCGATGGAGTGTTCGGGTCCGTCATGTCGTGGTCTCCGTAGAAGTCGTCGATTGCAGGTAGTGCTCGAGTCGGTGGAATTCGGGTTGGGCATTCGGGTCCATCACAGCCTCGGCACCGATGGCATTGGCCACCGCCAGTGATTGATGCCGCGAATGTCCGGTAGCCAAGGCGATGGTGAGGGCCGCGCAGAATGCGTCTCCGGCACCCACGGTGCTGACCGGTCGACGCGGCAATGCCTCCGCGAAGGCCACCTCTCGACCGTATTCGTATAACCCCGAACCCCGCGAACCATAGGTGATCGCCACGAGCCTCGCGTCACGCAGCTGCGGGAGCAGATCGTATTCGCTCTCGTTGACGATGATGAGATCGGCTCGCTCGACCACCTCGGCGGGCAGAGGGAGAGCGGGGGCGGCGTTGATGACGAATCGGCCAGGCACGGTATGTGACAGTTCTGTGATCAGGTCCATGGACACCTCGAGCTGAGTGAGCACGGTTTCCTGGGCACCGAATCCGCATTCGGCGATGCTCACGTGGGCATTCGCGCCTTCGCAGACGGCGATCTGATTCTCGCCAGCTGCATCGACCATGATGAGGGCGGTCCCTGTTTCCGAGTCGACGACAGCAACGTCATCGGTCCCGACGCCGGCACTCAGCAGTGCGTGTGTCATCGCCGTGCCTGCGGCATCGGAGCCGACGGCTCCGATCATTCTGGTCCTCGCGCCCAGTCGCGCCGCGGCACTGGCTTGATTGGCACCCTTGCCGCCGGGACTGTGGACGAGCCGACCCCCGCCCACGGTTTCACCGGCTGCGGGCAGACGGTGGGTGATGGCGGTGATATCGGCGTTGATGCTGCCAACGACGGTGAGGTCGAGGTCAATGGTCATGGGTTCCTCCCCTCAGACCGATGTCGGCACCCGAGATGCTTCTCGGGTGCCGACATGTCGTCGTGTTCAGTTGGGTGTGCGGTGGGCCGATCAGGCGCCGTGGACGACGAGTTCTACCGGGATGTTGCCGCGAGTGGCCTTCGAGTAGGGGCAGAGTTCGTGGGTGCGGTCGACGACCTTCTGCGCGGTGTCCTGGTCGACGCCGGGAATGGTCACGGTGAGCTTGACGCTGATGCCGAAGCTCTCCCCCTCCTTGCCGATTCCGACTTCGGAGTTGACGACTGACTTCGAGGTGTCGACTTTCAGCTCCTTGCCGGCCAGACCCATCGCGCCCTGGAAGCAGGCTCCGTAGCCGACGGCGAAGAGCTGTTCCGGATTCGCTCCTCCACCGGGCCCGCCCATTTCCTTAGGGGTGCGCAGATCGACGTCGACTGCCTTGTCATCGGTAGCTCCATGACCGTCACGGCCTCCGGTGATCTCGGCCTTTGCGGTGTAGGCGATGCTCTCTGGGGTGTTCATAACACGTCTCCTGTTCGTCGAATCGTGATGTCACAGATCGTGGTCCTTCACGAAGAAGGCACCTGCGACCGAGTATTGTCACTTCGCCGACGGAAGTCCAGGGGCGGCCCCGTAGCCGTCTGAAGAGGAATGGACATGAGAAAAGCCCCGGAGTCTTTGTGCTTTCAGACTCCGGGGCTTCCCGTTCGGGGTGAGTAACGGGACTTGAACCCGCGACATCCGCGACCACAACGCGGCGCTCTACCAGCTGAGCTATACCCACCACATGCGCTGCAACCAGGTGCAGACAGCAAGATACATCCTAACCTCACTCAGGCACCCGGGCAAACTCACAGCGCATATGGTGCACAATGAGACACAGATCTCCTGACGTGCAACGATTCAGTAGCGATGTATAACGGTTTCGGAAAAACGGTAGGTGCATCCACTCGGATTCAATAGTATTGTCACGGTCCTATCCTCAATATCGTTCAAGGAACCCTGTACATGGCTCGTGCGCTGATCTCCGTCTCTCAGGACGGGTTCACCTATCTCACCCTCAACGGGGCGACGAGTCGCTACTCCGACACCGGACAGGCCATGACCTACCTTGGCGACTACGCCAGGGAGACCGCGACCCGAGTTCCCGTGACCATCGACGACGGCAAGCAGGAAGTCGATGTCGTCCTGGACGAGACCGGCAAGATCGCTCCCGCAGCTTCCGCATCACCGACTCCCCCTCCCACGCAGGAACCATCCTCCTCCCCTGCATCCCCCGAGGCCCCCGCAGCTGCCTCGACCCCCGCAGCAGCGGATGGGACCATGTCGACGGATGAGATCACGACCACCTCGGCGACGGACGGCGACCTTGGTGATGCACAGACAGAGCTGCAGCGGCAGGGCAAGACCGACGCCGAGGCGGGCAATGGGGACGAGTACCCCCTGGGCACCCCGTTCTCCGGACCCGCCACCCCCAACGCTCCGACGGTCAAGCGCACTCGAGTGCGCAAGCGCGCACCGCAGCATAGGAACTCATCGCAGAATCGCCCCCAACGACTGAAGAAGATCACCGTTCCCGGCCTCGTGCTCATCGGCATCGTGATCTTGATGATCGGGGCATTCGTCATCCCCAACATCGTCCCTGCAGGTACCCAGGACTCACCGCAGACGATCGAATCGGAACAGCAGATCAACCCGGCCTCCGAACTCTCCGTAGATAAGACCGAAGACGTCGTACCCGGCTTCGACAATTCACCGACGTGGGAGACCAAGATCCCCAAAGACGCTTCGGTTACGGCCTCCGACCGCGGTGTCCTCGTCGTCGACGGCGGGAAGCTCGTAGTCCTCGACTCCGCGACAGGCAAGACCCGCTACTCGGGAAAGACCAGCGAAGCCCCGACCTTCGCCGTCGACACGATCATCGACGGTAAGCCCGCCCTGCTGTGGCAGGCCGGCAATACGGCCGAGGCGCTCATCGACGGTGAGGACAAGCCCAAGACCTACCAGCTGCCGGAGAACGCACGCATCACCTCGGCGGGCAAAAGCGTCCTCATCAAGTCGGGCAACCGCCTGTCCACGTTCGGCGTCGATGGCCTCGTGAACGTACCGACCCCCGAATCGGGATCGACGCCGATGGCGATCGAAGACAACGAACTCTTCAGTTCCGACTGGAATGGTCCGGTCAAGGCGAAGAACATCGAGTCCGGCGACGAACGATCCGTCAAACTCGAGGCCCCCGCCGATGGACTCCAGATCATCAAATGGGTCTCGGCTGGCCACGGCAAGGCCGTGACGCTGTGGGGCGAACAGGGAGCGTCGACGAACTCCGGTCATCGCATCCAGCTCGTCGTCCACTCCCTGGAAGACGGTTCGATCCTCTCGACCGTGACCACCACGACCGACATCGTCGGCGAGATGTCATGGGTACGTGGCCAAGGTGGAAAGCGAGCCTACATCGGCCCGTATCTCTTCGACCTCGAATCCGGCCTGCTGCTCATGGACACCTCGAGCAAAGACATCCACCTTTCGGAGCCGCGGGGCACGATCGTTCCCTGCACCGTCGACAACGAGGACTCCTGCCTGCTGGCTGGCAAACACGCTTACCGCACAGATACCAACCTGCTGGCACTGACCGACGACGGCGGCAGAGCCATCGTCGACGGCGCAGACTCGACGATCAGAGCCTACGAGAAGTCGTCCGACACGAGCGAGAAATGACCGAAAACTTTCCCACCCTTGGTGTAGCCATTAGGATGGGCAAAGACGTGCCTGTCTGCCAAGTCCCCTTGCACGTCTGATGCCGGAGTCCCCACACCGAAGGAACACAGTGCCAGCTACACGCGAGTTCAGCCGCACAGCGGCCGCCCTCGGCACTGCTCTTGCCCTGGTGCTGCTCCCGCTCACAGGCACAATCGCTCCAGCGCAGGCCTCGCCCACTGCGGTCGCCGAGGCGTCCGACTCTATCTTTGGGTCTGCTGACCCCGAGGCCGACGGTTCGACAGATGGCACGGAAGCCGCGTCGGCAGCGGACTCAGGCTCGACGTCGAGCGAAGCGGATTCGAACTCAAACGGGTCCGATGATGGTGCCGAAGCAGATAATGATTCTGGAGCAGATGACGAGGCCCCGGCAGACGAAACCGGGTGCGACCCCGACAACGAAGCTCCAGAGGGACAGCCGTGCGATGTCGAAAAGCCACTCGATACGACATGGAACGACTCTCATAAGACCATCAAAATATCGCCCTCGGAAGAATTACCTGAGAGCTGGAAGAATGTGACCTTCCAAGGGCCGTCCCAGGATGACAACAAGAGTTGGCCAGTCCAGAATTCGTCAGACTCTGAAGCGGAACCCACGTCCTCGACAGATGGTGCCGAATCCAGTGGAGATACTGACGACAGCGGCAACCCGCTTCCCTCTACCGCCGAGGACGATGTCCCCACCGAGTTCCAGATCAACAATGACGGTTACGTCGTCGACGCCGACCATCCCGAAACAGAGATGGTCTTTGAGAATTTCACCGAGGACCCTGAGTGGATATTCGAATCCAAAGACGGAACCATCACAGTCACAGGTGACGAATACACGAGCAGTGGCAACGGCGATGACGGAGCCTCAGGCGAATCAAGCGGCAGCGTTACCGACACCGCCAACAGCAATGACAACGATGACGGCACCTCCGACGGCGGAACCAAGGACGCCTCCTCGGGTGCGGACATGAGTGCCGGCGAGGACGCGGGTGCCGGCACCGACGGATCAGATTCAGACACAGGTTCAACGGGCAACAAGGCGAATTCCGACAGTTCCTCAGATACGAGCACTTCCTCGGATGCTTCCTCCGACTCCAATTCCTCGGACTCCGCGCAAGCCGATTCGAAGGACGCCGACTCTTCGTCGACGGCCGATGCGGATTCGGCCCAGCAGGAGTCTGATTCGAACTCGTCAGGATCATCGAACGGCTCCGATTCCGGTAACTCCGATAGCGTCGGAAACGCCGACAAAGACGGCAGCTCAAGCAACGACAGCGGCAAGGACGACAAAGGCTCGGCCGATACGGACGGCTCGGGAACTACCTCGGGCGGTGACGGCCCGAACGGCGCGGACACCACCCCCGATCCTGCGACCGGGAACGGCTCGTCCGACACTCGCGATGAGATTCCCGGCGACGTCGGCGACGATTGGATGCCCGGAAACGGCGAGCCACCACCACCGGACTATTCGGATCCAGTCCCACAGAACCCGGACACGCCTGTGCCCGACGATGACACCGACCTCATCACCGGAGGCAACACACCGGAACCGCGCAGCGACAAACCACCGTCGACGTCGTTCGGTGAGTCGATCGTGTCGACGATTGTGAGTTCGTGGCCGATCTTCATCCTCGCCGCCTCAGGCATGGCTGCTGTCGGCTTCATCATCTGGATCGTCGGGCGACGCAACAAGCAGAACTGAGTTCACTGTTGCCTTAGGATCGCAGCATGGACCTCTACGACTCAGAGCTCAAGGTCGTCGCCGCCGCACAATCGCTGGCTGCCACCCTGGACAAGAACGTGAACCACACTGTGGCCGCGGCCGCGATGGACACCTACGGGCGCATCCACACAGGTGTCAACGTCCACCATTTCAACGGCGGTCCCTGCGCAGAGCTCGTCGCAATCGGCAACGCGGTTGCAGCCGGGGCGGGACCGTTGGTGACAATCGCAGCGGCCGGATGCGGCGACCGGGGCCTGCTCTCTCCCTGCGGGCGCTGCCGTCAGGTCATCCTCGACCTGTACCCCGACGCGCTCGTCGTGGTCCCGGGGCCGGAGGGTTCGGGCTCACCAGAGATCGCTCCGATCTCTGCCCTTCTCCCCTATTACTACCGTCACCCTGACTCGGCGCCACAGCGACTCCTGCGGTTCCACCCTCGGTACTACGAGGCCACCGTCTCACGGCAGAAGACCCTGACGGTCCGGTGGCAGGAATCCCACACCCCCGGGCCTGCACTCGCGTATTTCGAACACACCGAGCACGGGCCGATCCCCATCGACATCACGTCGGTAGACACGCACCGACTGAGCGAGCTGACTCCGCCGCTTCTGCACCTGCGAGAAGGCTCAAGTGTCGACAGCTATATTGCAAACCTCCGCGAGCACTATCCGACGATGCCGCAGGACGCGACAGTCGACATCGTGACTTTTCGGCTCTCCGCGCCCAATATCTGACACTGAGAGAATCAAGCGGTTAAGCTTGACACGAAGCACCGTGGCACCCCGTCACGTGCATGAACGTATTCTCGACCCGGAGGACCTGCCCCGATGACTGACAATGTCTACACCTCAGATGTGACCGTCGACTCAGCGTCACCCAGCCAGCTGGCGGAATCGATTCGCCTGCGCGAAGAGCGCATCGCGGACAACATCGATGAACTTGTGGGCCGTGTCCACCCGAAGGTCCTTGCGACTCGCGCCGCGAACAAGGCGAAGTACTCCGTCGTCGAAGAGGAGAGCGGCTCGGTCAAGCCCGAGGCGATCGCCCTCGGTGTCGGAGTCGTCCTCGGCGTGGCCGCACTGATCGTGGGTGTCTCCGGTCGCAGCAAGCGTGGCTGAGTCCGCTCTGCCCATCCGCATGCTGCATGACCGGATCCTAGTGGATCCGGGTGAGGAGGCCGGGGAACGCAAATCCTCGGCCGGGATCGTCATCCCGGCGACCGCCAGCATGGGCAAGCGTCTCGTGTGGGGCAAGGTCGTCGCGGCCGGCCCCCACGTGAGGCAGGCCAACCTCGGCGACACCGTCCTCTATGATCCTGAGGAGCTCGCCGAGGTGGAGCTGGAGGGGACGGCGTACGTTCTCCTGCGTGAGCGCGACGTCCACGCGATCTCAGAACCAGCGGAGCAGTCGAGGTCCGGGATGTACCTCTGACGTGCAGGTATGCGAGCTACCTCACAAAATCTGAAAAGGGCCGTTCTCAGTTTGCATGAACCCTGGGAACCTGAGTAATATTAATTCTCGTTGCGCGGCAAGCGCAGCTCGCACCTCTAGCTCAATTGGTAGAGCAACTGACTCTTAATCAGTGGGTTCCGGGTTCAAGTCCCGGGGGGTGCACCACAGCAAAGAAACCGTCGTTCGGATGATCCGAACGGCGGTTTCTTGTTTGTCTTCCGTAGCTGGCACCAGGGTCGGTGCCAGGCGGTCAGTGTTGGCGTCGAACCGGTGCCTTGGCCGCAGATCGGACTGGTGTCCTGGTTGCTCTGCGGGCCCTGCCATTCATTCGTGTCCTATAGGGCTTGAGTGCATTCTCAGAAACGCCGCAGCCGTCTGCGCACTCGAGCATGGGGTTGAGATTTGCTCCGTCACCGGGCTCCGCAGAAGCGGCGGTGTCGATGAGACGGCCGTAGCAGTCGGGACAGAGATATGGTGCATACTTCATTGCGCACTCCTTGCAGACCGACCACTGCCTGATCTGCCGATAGACATGCAGGCCTGAGCCGACATGGGCGTATGCAATTTGCACAAACACGTCTCTGCCAGTCTAGCAGTCGGGCCTCAGCGGGCCCTGTGCTGAGAACATCATGCTGAGAACATCGCGTTCAGAACATGGTGCTCAGTCCTGACCGGCGCGGGCGTAGGCGCCGAGGACCTGACGTTCGGAGTCACCGAGGTAGGCGCCGAGTTTCGCGGCCGCTTCCTTCGGGGTCTCATGCAGATAGGCGTCGAGGACCTCTTGGTTGCGTTCGACGAACGGCGCATGGAGGAAGTCGAGGACCTCGACCTTGAGGAAGGCCAGTCGCAGCTCGGCCAGGACATTGCCGAATGAGCGCATCAGCCGGGAGCTGTCCGACAGCGAGACCACAGCATTGTGGAACGACATATTCAGCGTTCCCACCTGCAGCCAGTCATCGGCGGCCGCGGCAGTCTGTGCGGCTTCCACCGCCCGGCGCATCTCCTCGGCGCCCGGGTGATTCTTCGGAGCGTTCTCCAGCACTGAGCATTCGATGTGGCGTCGCACCCGGTAGATGTCGATGACATCGGAGGTGTTCGGTGAGGCCACCGAGACTCCGCGGTGCGGGATGTGATTGACCAGCCCCTGCTCCCCCAGCACGCGGAAGGCTTCGCGCAGAGTGTTGCGGGAGACGTCGAACTCCTTTGCCAGGGCGGCTTCGGACAGGCGGACGCCGGGCGGCAGCTCGCCGGCGATGAGGCGGTCGGTGAGCTGATTGACCAGGGACGATTCGTGGTTCACGGTTCCATCCTAGTGACCGAGGCAACAAATGGCCCAGATTCATGGGAACAATTCTTGATCCAAAATGTGATGCAAGTCTATTCTTGTTGAACAATCCATGCTAGATTGTCTAACGCTTCACCGATAGTGATGCGGACCACCAGCGAGGCTGGTCTCGTATCGCGCAGAGAGGCAGACCAGACGTCAGGCAACTTGGAGATCCCATGTCACAGCCGCAAGATACAGCTACGAATCAACCAGTGAAGGTCAGTCGCAGTGCCATTCTGGGTGCGATCTTCCTCATGGCCACCTCGGCCATCGGACCCGGATTCATCACCCAGACGGCGACATTCACCGCGCAGATGGGCGCAGCCTTCGCCTTCGCCATCTTCATCTCGATCCTCATCGACATCGCCATCCAGCTCAATGTCTGGCGCATGATCACCTCGTCGGGCAAACGTGCGGCTCAGCTGGCCTCGAGCGCCATCCCGGGCACGGGCATCCTCCTGTCCATCCTCATCGTCATCGGCGGACTGGCCTTCAACATCGGCAACATCGCCGGCGGCGGCCTCGGCCTCAACGCACTCCTGGGCATCGACCCGAAGCTCGGCGGGCTGCTCACCGGCGTACTGGCCATCGGTATCTTCCTGTTCAAACGCGCCGGCAAGGTCGTCGACACCGTCGTCATGGTCCTCGGCGTCGGAATGATCATCCTCACCGTCATCGTCGCCATCGTCTCCAACCCACCGGTCGGTGAGGCGATCAAGCAGAGCTTCCTGCCCGACACCATCAACTTCGCCACCATCACGACCATCGTGGGCGGAAGCGTCGGCGGCTACATCACCTACTCAGGCGCCCACCGCTATCTCGACTCGGGCAAGACCGGACCAGAGCACGCTCCTTCGGTGATGCGCTCGGCACTGATGGGCATCCTCGTCACCGGCGTCATGCGCTATGTCCTGTTCTTGGCCATCCTCGGCGTCGTCGCCTCAGGCGTGGCCCTCGACCTCAGCAGCAACGTCGCGAATCCAGCCGGTCAGGCCTTCGCCGCGGTCCTCGGCGACGCCGGCATGCGCATCTTCGGCGCCATCTTCTGGGCAGCGGCACTGAGCTCGGTGATCGGGGCGGCCTACACCTCGGCGACCTTCTTATCTGCCTTCTCCAAACGTCTCGAGAAGGGGTGGCCGCTGCAGCTGGCCACGGTCGCGTTCATCACCGTCTCGCTCATCATCTACCTCATCGTCGGAACTGCGCCGGCGACACTGCTCGTCTTCGTCGGCGGATTCAACGGACTCATCCTGCCGATCGGTCTGACGATCTTCATGTACATCGGCTGGTTCAGACCACGCCTGCTGCGCGTCGACAAGTACCCCTTGTGGTTGCTCATCATCGGCACCGCGGCAACACTGGTGATGTGGTACACGGCTGTCGAGTCGGTCGGCCCCATCTTCGCAATGATCGGAATCGGAGGATGACAATGAACGCCAATGACACCATGACAATCGACCTCAACTCGGACCTCGGGGAGAACGTCCCAGACCGCGTCGTCAGCGACGATGCGGCCATGCTGGAACTGGTCACCAGCGCCAACGTCTCCTGCGGCTTCCATGCCGGCAGCCCCGAGGGCATCCGGGAGACCCTGGCAGCGGCGACGCAGGGCGGAGTCGTCATCGGGGCACACCCGGGTTATGACGACTACGAGGGCTTCGGGCGCCGCCCCCTCGACGTTCCCGCATCCACCCTGCAGGCACAGGTCGAATACCAGATCGGTGCCCTCTTGGGGCTGACCGCAGCTGTCGGCGGTTCCGTCGCCTACGTCAAACCTCACGGCGGGCTCTACAACGCCATCGTCCGTGACGAGGCTCAGGCCAAGGTTGTCGTCGCCGCCGTCAAGGCTGTCGATCCGTCCCTGGTCTTCCTCGGGCTAGCCGGCAGCGTGGCCAACCGCGTCGCCGCCGAGGCCGGACTGACAGTTGCCGCCGAGGCCTTCGCCGATCGCTCCTACAACCCCGACGGGTCGCTGGTGGCTCGCACCGAACCCAATGCTGTGCTGCATGACCCGCAGACCGTAGCCGCGCGTGTGCTCAGGCTCGTCCAGACCGGTCAGGTCGAGGCCATCGACGGCAGCCTCGTCGATGTCGACGCCCAGTCCATCTGCTTCCACGGCGACAGCCAGGGTTCCATCGACATGGCCCGCACTGCGCGTGAGCTCCTCGAATCCTCGGATGTGAGGATCGCGGCCTTCGCCGGTGCCGGTCGATGAGTCAGTTCGACGCTGCAGCCGGGGCGCAGGCCCGCGAGCGCATTCGGGCCGGTGCCACGGACCCCACCTCGGGTCTGGCTCCCGGTCTCGTCCAGGCCAACCTCATTGCGGTGCCCGCCGACTGGGCCTTCGACATGCTCCTCTTCGCCCAGCGCAACCCGAAGCCGTGCCCGGTCATCGACGTCCTTGAGCCTGGTCAGGTCGAATCCGCGCTGGCCCCGGGCAGCGATCTGCGCACCGACATTCCCCGCTACCGCCTGTGGGAGAACGGTGAACTCCTCGACGAGGTCGCCGACGCCACCACGGCCTGGGCACAGCACCCCGACCTCGTATCCTTCCTCATCGGGTGCAGCTTCACCTTCGAGACCGGGCTGCTGGAGGCAGGCATTCCGATCCGCCACCAAGAGGCCGGGCGCAACGTGCCGATGTACTCCACATCGATCGCCTGCAGTCCCGCCGGCCGCGTCAGCGGAAACATGGTCGTGTCCATGCGTCCCATTCCCGCCCGACAGGTCGCCGAGGCGGTGCGCATCACCGACCGTTTCCCCGCCGTCCACGGTGGCCCCGTCCACATCGGAGAACCCGAGCAGATCGGCATCGCCGACCTCTCTGCCCCCGACTTCGGCGACGCGCCGATGATCGAGGACGGCGACATTCCCGTGTTCTGGGCCTGCGGAGTCACTCCCCAGGTCGCCATCCAAGCCTCGGCCCCACCATTCGCGATCACGCACTCACCGGGCCGGATGTTCATCACCGACGCGCCGGAAGGCAACTACCGCCAATGATCGACACCCTCGAATTCCACACCGCCTCCCGCCGTCATCTCCTCGTCGAATGCCCGGACCTCGCGGCCACTATGCACTTACATCGTGCTCTGGAGGCGGCCGCGCTCGAGGGCGTCGAGGAACTGATCCCGGCTGCACGGACGGTCCTGGTCAGGTTCAACCCGACCCGCACCTCGGCGCCGGTGCTCACCGATGCCATCCACGGGCTCGAACACACGGGCACGGATTCGAGTGAGGCCCGTGAGGTCACGATCGATGTCCACTACGACGGTGAGGATCTCGCCGAGGTGGCCGATCTCCTCTCCCTGTCCCCCGCCGAGGTGGTGACCCGGCATCAGCGCGCCACCTGGCAGGTCGCCTTCTCCGGTTTCGCCCCCGGGTTCGGCTACCTCGCCGGTGACGACCCGATCTTCGACGTTCCGCGTCGATCCTCTCCGCGCACCCGCGTGCCCGTGGGCGCGGTGGCCCTGGCCGGGGAATTCACCGGCGTCTACCCTCGCGCCTCCCCAGGCGGCTGGCAGCTCATCGGCCGCACCGATGCCACACTGTGGGACCTCGACCGGGAACCCCCGGCCCTGTTCGTGCCCGGAACGATCGTGAAGTTCCGGGAGGCTGAGCGGGAGTCGGTGACAGTCGCTGAGGCGAGCGCGGAATCCGCCACGTCTTCGCAGCAGGAGGCGCCCGTACCGCCGGTGTCATTGTCGCAGCCGGACGCAGCCGCCTCGGCGCATTCCTGCACGGTCATCCGTCCCGGACTGCAGCTGCTCATCCAGGACCTCGGGCGTCCCGGATTCGCGGCCATGGGCGTCTCGAGCGCAGGCGCCGCCGACCGCAGTGCACTGCAGACTGCCAACCGTCTCGTCGGCAATGCCGAGTCCGCGGCCGGGCTGGAGAGCTTCGGCGGTGGGGTGAAACTGGCCATCACCGGTGCCGGTGTGGCCGCTGTGACCGGGGCGAGAGCCTCGATCACCGTGACCTCTGCCGACGGTGCCGTGTTCCGGCACCACCTCGGCGAGGCCTTCGCAGTCGACGACGGAGACGAACTCGAACTCGGCAGCACCGAGCGCGGGACCCGTGCCTATATCGCCTTCCGCGGCGGCATTGAGGCCGAGACTGCCCTGGGCAGCGCCTCGGCCGATACCCTTGCCGGCCTCGGCCCTGCACATGTGGAGCCGGGCACCACGATCAGCTTGGGGCGACCCGAGTCGGCGCCCCACCTCGTCGATCCCATCCGCAGTGCAGACGGTCAGCGGAACCTTCCCGCACCGGGAGAGACGATCGAGCTGTCGGTGACCCTGGGACCCCGCGATGACTGGTTCACCTCCACCGGCCTGCAGACCCTGCTGGGACAGGTCTGGACGGTCACCCACGAATCCGATCGGGTCGGACTCAGACTGGCCGGTGAGATCCCACTCGAACGCGCCCGCACTGGGGAACTGCCCAGCGAGGGTGCTGTGACCGGGGCCCTGCAGGTCCCACCCAACGGTCAGCCGGTGCTCTTCGGACCCGACCACCCGCTGACCGGCGGCTACCCGATCATCGCCAGCGTCGACGACACGGACCTCGCGGCACAGCTGGCACCCGGCGTCATGATCCGCTTCGTCACCGAGAAATCTCCGGTGGCCGACGATGCCACCACCACAGACCACACCCGCCATTCACCGCAGAACGGACACTGAATCATGCCGAAGATCCTCATTGCCAACCGCGGCGAAATCGCCGTCCGCGTCATCCGCGCCTGCGCCCACTACGGCCACACCTCGGTCGCCGTCTACGCCGACCAGGACCTCGAAGCCATGCACACGCAGATGGCCGATGAGGCCTACTCCCTGCCGGGGACCAATGCGGCCGAGACCTACCTCAACATCGGCGCGATCATCGCCGCAGCAAAGAAGTCGGGCGCCGATGCCGTCCACCCCGGCTATGGCTTCCTGTCCGAAAACGCCGACTTCGCCGCCGCAGTCGAAGACGCCGGCCTCATCTGGATTGGACCCACCGCGGACACCATCACGGCACTCGGCGACAAGGTCACCGCTCGCCAACTGGCGCAGAAGGTCGGCGCCCCGCTGGCCCCGGGCATCGATCGACCACTCAAGGACGCCGGCGAGGTTGAGGCCTTCGCCGCCGAACACGGTCTGCCGATCATCATCAAGGCAGCCCACGGTGGAGGCGGGCGCGGAATGAAGATCGTCCACGACCTCGCCGAGGTTGCCGGAGCCTTCGAATCGGCGACCCGTGAAGCGGTGGAGGCCTTCGGACGCTCCGAATGCTTCGTCGAGAAGTTCCTCGAGCGCCCCCGCCATGTCGAGGTCCAGATCGTCGGCGATGGTCAGGGACGTGTCGTGGCCGTCGGCGATCGCGATTGTTCGGCCCAGCGCCGCAATCAGAAACTCATCGAAGAGGCACCTGCTCCCGGACTCAGCGCCGATCAGCGTGAGCGCCTGCACCGTTCGGCCGAGGCCATCTGCGCCGAGGTGAACTATAGGGGTGCGGGCACCGTCGAGTTCCTCCTCGCCGCCGATGCCACGATGACCTTCCTCGAGGTCAACACCCGACTCCAGGTCGAACATCCCGTCACCGAGGCGGTCTCCGGCGTCGATCTCGTCGCCGAACAGTTCCGCATCGCCTTCGGCCAAGGCCTGTCGATGTCGGCGACGCCCGAGCCACGGGGGCATGCCATCGAGCTGCGCATCAACGCCGAAGACCCGGGACGTGGCTTCCTGCCGACTCCGGGCCGCATCGATGTGCTCAACGCCCCGGGCGGTCCCGGCGTGCGCTGGGATGCGGGAGTCCGGGCCGGTGACATGGTGCAGCCGGCCTTCGATTCGCTGTTCGCCAAACTCATCGTCCACGGCCCTGACCGTGCCTCCGCGATCGCGCGCACAGTGACCGCGGCGAAGGAGCTGCGGGTCGACGGCGTTGCGACTGTGCTTCCGTGTTCCTTGGCGATATTGACCGATCCTGCGTTCACGGGTGATGAGCTCGGCATTCATACGCAGTGGATCGAATCCGAGCTCCTCCCCCGGCTGACGACACAGCCTCGGCCTGCGCCGGCGTCCGAGTCTTCGCTGACGCGTGTGACCATCGAAATCGACGGCAAGCTCTCCAGCCTCGGCCTGCCGAGTGCACTGCTGGCCGCATTGGGCAGCGCCGGTGGCGGGGCTACCAGTGCTGGCGATGGTGGTGCTGGTGGAACTGGCTCTGAAGGTGGCGCCACGGAGACCGGTGGTGTCAGTGCTCCGGTGCCCGGTAACCTCGTCGACTATCTCATCGCCGACGGCGCCGAGGTGGCCGAGGGGGACGATGTCGCTGTGCTGTCGGCGATGAAGATGGAGACCCGAGTGCAGGCGCCCAGCGCCGGAAGACTGAAACAGCTCTCGAAGGTCGGTGACATGGTGGCCGTCGGCGAGGTCTTCGCTCGAATCGAGTGAGGCTGAACCGTGTCGGGGTCTCGGACTAGAGTGGGTACTGAACTGAGAACTTCTGAGAAGTTGAGAACGAGAAGAGGAGACACTATGCCACGTCTGTCAGTCGGCGACACCGCCCCGGATTTCACTCTGAGCAATCAGGACGGGAAGTCGGTGACCCTCAGCGAGTTCAAGGGGCAGCGGGTCGTCGTCTACTTCTACCCAGCTGCCATGACTCCCGGCTGCACGACCGAGGCCTGCGACTTCCGTGATTCGCTCTCGGCGCTCTCCGCTGCCGGGCTGGTCGTCCTGGGCATCTCGCCTGACAAGCCGGAGAAGCTGAAGAAGTTCGCTGAGAAGGAGAGCCTGAACTTCGACCTCCTCTCCGACCCCGACAAGACCATGATGGAAGCCTGGGGTGCTTTCGGGGAGAAGAAGAACTACGGCAAGGTCGTCCAGGGCGTCATCCGCTCCACGCTCGTCATCGATGCCGACGGCGCTGTGGAACTGGCGCAGTACAACGTCAAGGCCACCGGTCACGTTGCTCGTGTGCGCAAGGCACTGGGAATCGACGCGGCCTGACCGGCAGCGACTCATGATCGGCAGCGTCGCCTGACCGTTTTCAGCAACGCGCCCTCACCCTGCTAATCTTGAGGGCGTCGCGCGCGAGTGGCGGAATTGGTAGACGCGCTGGATTTAGGTTCCAGTGTCTGCGGACGTGGGGGTTCAAGTCCCCCCTCGCGTACAGAACGGAAATCGGCCCCTGGCTGGGAAAATATCTTCCCGGCCAGGGGCTTTGTCGCATATTCTTGCAATACATGTCGCTTTGCATTGCTCACATGTCACCCCGCAGATCCAATCACCCCGAAGATCCATGAGGAAAGGTTCGGACAGCCATGGCAGATTCGTCGACCACTTCCGTTCGCCCTGTTGAACCGACAGACGAGACTCGCTGGCGTGAGCTCTTCCGCGGCTACCGCGAGTTCTATCACCTGCCGGAGTCCGAGGAGGTCGTCTCCCGGGTGTGGAGTTGGCTCATGGATGCCGAGCACGAAAGCCAGGGCTTGGTCGCCGAGGCGGATGGTCGTATCGTCGCAATCGCAGATTTCCGGAGATTCTCGCGCCCATCGACTGGGACGGGCGGTCTCTGGCTCGATGACCTCTTCACCGATCCCGAGGCTCGCGGCACAGGTTCCGGACGCGCGCTCATCGCCCGTCTCCAGGAGATCGCTGCGGCCGAGGGACGTTCGGTCGTCCGCTGGATCACCGCGGACGACAATGATCAGGCACAGATCCTCTATGACAAGGTGGCGACGAAGACTCACTGGCTCACCTACGATGCGAAGCCTCTCAGTCCGGTTTCGACCGATTGAGACTCTGCACGGCGTACTGTTGGGCGAAGTGCTGCTGAGCGAGGAGCACCAGCGCATCGAGTAAGGGCCGGCGAAGCACACTGCCCAACACGACCCGTCGGATCTTCTCCTCGACGTGCTGGGCAGCGCCGATGGCCTCGAGATCGGATCGACCGACCATTTCCGCAGCCTGAGCATAGTCTCCCAAGCGATCAAGAATCGCGGTGAGATCCTCGGCGTGCAGCTCATCGACTGCGCTCACTGCCGCCTGATAGGCAGGCGATGCCGGTTCACAGAGCCATCCGCGTTCTGCGATCACGCGGTCTAAGACCGGTGCGGCTTCGACCGCCTTCGGTGCGGAGTCTCCGAGAAGCACATCCTGGGTCACGGCCATGGCATCAAGGACTGATGACTCCCCAGTCACGGCCTCCACCACATCGCGGACCTTAGACAGCGGGAGTCCGGCCACGGTGGTCAGCGCACGAATCAGCCGGAGCCGCGACAGGTGGTCATCGCCGTAGACAGCCTGATTCACGCTCGTTCGCCGCCCCTGCTGCAGCAGCCCCTCGCGCAGGTAGTACTTGATCGTGGCCACGCTCAGCTCCGAACGTCGCGCCAACTCGGCCATGCGCATCTCAGTCGCTTCCGCCATACGAATCTCCTTCGAGGTATTGCACGTTCAATACAGATACTACTACTATCTATTACAGATAGTTCCACTACCCATGAGGAGATATCGTGGACATCATCGAAATCGCAGCCATCCTGGTCATCGGATTCGTCGGTTCGGCAGAGTTCGGCTCGGCGACCCTCGTCCACCCGGTGATCCGCAGACTGGAAAAAGACGACCAGCTGACGTTTGAGAAGGGGCTGCTGAGAACCTTCGGACGAGTCATGCCCATCGGAATGACAGTGGCAACCGTCCTCGGCATCATCGTCGCGATCAATGACCCATCGGCATGGCTTGTCGTCGCGGCCATCAGCCTCAGCATTGCGCTCATCGTCACGATCATCGGCAATGTTCCGATCAATCTCCGCACCAGCCGCATCACCGAAGAGACCGCGCCCGAGGGGTTCATCGCGATGCGCAGACGCTGGGATGCCTCTCAGATCGTTCGGGCGTCAACGCAGCTCATCGGCTTCGTCCTTGTCACGATCGGCATCGTCACTGCCGCGTGATCGACGCATGCTCAAGCTCCCCGCACCTGGCGGGAGGATCAGGACATGCGATGGCGCAGCTCGTCGGCACCTTCCCCACGCAGGGCGGCGGCGAAGGTGGGTCGTCCAGCTAGAGCCATCACCAGATCGAGAAGCTTCCCTGCGACCAACGGCCCGCTGCCAATTCTGAAGTCGACGTCGTCGGCTTCAAGCGACAGACCCTTAACGAGGGTCTTGCTGTTGACCGCGAAGTCCTTTGTCGCGAAAAAGCGAGCGACCTCGCAAAGCGCCTTCTCATCAGGGAGGAGAGTCTGGCCTAGCGGCGAAGCGATGTCCTGGCCGTGGACAATCACTTCGCCGAGGAATGCCGGATAGTCCTTCGTCGGAGCGATCGTGGCGGTGATCGAGTCGTGGAAGATGCTGAGAGTCTCTTCTGGGGTGCGGCCCTGGTATTGCGAGAGCAGGCGAGCGTTGTGCTTGGCCGCGTTGAATCCGGCGGCGACGATGCTGCGAACCCACGCCCATCTGCCGGTGTTCGCAGCGGCGCTGAGATGAGCAACCACCTGCTCGATGGTCCAGTCAGAACACAGCGACAGTGCCCGCCACTGTGCTGCGGTGAGGCCGTCAAGGAGACTCACCAGGCGTGCGCGTTCGGTGTGGATGAGTGTCCAATAGCCCGAGTCCCTCACAGGGGTCACCTCACCTTCATAGTCAGTGGCCGAGGCCGACGAACATCTCTCGACGCAGTGCGTCTACGTGAATGCGCGCGATGTCGACGGCCGCCATCGGGTCGTGGGCGCGAAAGGCGGCCACGAGCCGAGCATGATGGTCGCGGCCCTCATCGAGCTGGTCCTGCGGATAGGGAACGAAATACTTGGTCAGTGCCTCATAGCAGGCGAGATAGGTGGGCACTTCCGGAAGGCCGCTGATCTCGGCGCACAAGCGGTGGAAGCGAGTGTCGGGGATGTGGTGCTCGTGCCAATCGGCGGCGTTCTTCGACTGCAGAATGAGATCGTCGAGTTCATCGCACTGCGCCGCCGTCGCGCGCTGTGCGGCCGCAACGACAATCGCGCTCTCCATCAGGCTGCGCTGATCGATGAGCCGGAGAATCGACTGCTCGTCGGCCCGATAGGCCGTGACTGAGGAGTCATTGAGCGCCGGTGGTTCGTCGGCGACGAAGGTTCCGCCCCCGCGCCCGCGACGGCGCACCAGGACACCGTCGTCGACCAGGCTCTCCAAGGCACGGCGTGCGGTGATGTGGCTGACCTCGAGGCCCCCGGCGATGAGCTCAGTGCGGGGCAGCTTGCTTCCCGGCGCCAGCAGCGCATGCTCGATCGACAGGAGAACTCGAGCTCGGACAGTATCGACGGCCGAGAGCCGAGTGACCGCAGCAGATCCCGGAGCTGTGAACAGAGCCTGGTCGACCTCATGGGTCTCCCGGTTCGAGGCACGCGAATTTTTTCCCGCCATGTGTTGAGTCTATCGGCTCACGAGTTTATAGTGTTCAAAATGAACACTTATGTTGAGCGAAGGAGCTTCCGGTGCCACAGAGAGAACTGAGCGTCGGACTTGCTCAGCGCACTCCGCTCCACGGCTCGAATGTGCTGGCCGAGCTGCACGCGGACGTCGAACGCACGCTTACAGCCCATCCTGACCTCGACATGCTCGTCTATCCGGAGCTCCATCTCCAGGGAGTCGACCACCTGCCGAACAAGGAACAACCGGCCGCGCTCGCACAGATGGCCATGCCCCTCGACGACCCCTTCGTGGCGAGGATCGGCGAATTGGCCGCTGCATTCGGCATCTGGCTGTGCCCAGGAAGCATCGGCGAGACGACCAGCACACACGCGCAGTACAACACCCAGCTCCTCTTCTCCCCCGACGGGACGCTTGTCGCCAGCTATCGCAAGATGTTCCCGTGGCGGCCCTTCGAACCCCACCTCCCCGGAACGGAATTCGTCGTCGCCCCGATCGACGGCCACGGCGTTCTCGGTCTATCGAACTGCTATGACGCCTGGTTCCCCGAACATTCGCGCCATCTGACATGGATGGGCGCCGACGCCATCATCAACATCGTCAAGACCACTAGCCAGGACCGCGATCAGGAGCTCGTCCTCGCCCGCGCCAATGCGATCGTCAATCAGGTCTACATGCTCAGCGTCAACTGTGCCGAACCAGTCGGGCGCGGCCTCAGCATCGCCGTCGACCCTGAGGGACATGTCCTCGCCGAGGCGGGGGCCGGTGAGGACACCCTCGTCGTTCGCGTGGACTCCGGCCACATCCAGCGCGTGCGGGCTCGGGGCACTGCCGGGACCAACCGAATCTGGTCGCAGTTCGCCCCAAACGACGAACCGATCCCGCTGCCGCTCTACGACGGACGGATCGAACCCAAGCAATGGTCGCCCCACTATCGCGGGCACGACTGAGCCGAACGCCGACCCCAGCGCAGATTCCCGACTCACCGTCGCACCACCTCGGCGGCCCTATGTCATCACTGAGAACAATGGAGTAATCATGTCAGACACCGTCACGCTCAAACGGACTCTCAAGCTGCCCTCGCTCGTCATCTTCGGCCTTGCGTATCTCACGCCGCTGATCGTCCTCGGCATCTTCGGAGTCATCGCCTCTGAAACCGGAGGTGCAAGTGCCAGCGCCTACCTCCTCGCGTTGGTCGCCATGCTCTTCACTGCCAACAGCTATGGCCGTATGGCCGCGGCCTATCCGGTCGCAGGCTCTGCCTACACGTATGTACGAAAGACGATCGACGGCAGAGTCGGATTCCTCGTCGGATGGGCAACCATGCTCGACTACCTGTTTCTGCCGATGGTCATCTGGCTCATCGGCGGCTCGTACCTGCAGGCGCAGTTCCCCGGGGTGCCGATGGCAGTATGGATCGTCGGCTTCATCATCCTCACCACGATCCTGAACATTGTCGGCATCAAGGTCGCCGATCGCGTCAATCTCATACTGATGTCCTTCCAGGTACTCGTCATCGTCTTCTTCGTCGCGCTCTCTCTTGCCGATGTCGTCGGCACTCAGGGCGGACCCGGACTGCTCAGCGCGAGCCCGTTCACCGGAATCGGCTCAAGCGTCATCGCCATCGGCGGAGGTGCAGCGATCGCCGCGTACTCATTCCTCGGCTTCGACGCGGTGACGACATTCACCGAGGAGACCATCGATCCGCGGCGCACTGTGCCGAAGGCGATCATGCTCATCGCGATCATCGGCGGCGGCATCTTCGTCATCGTCGCCTATGCAGTTCAGCTGGTTCACCCCGGCGGAGTCTTCGAGAACTCAGATGCCGCCGGATTTGAGATCGCACAGCGAATCGGCGGCCACCTCTTCGGTGCAGTTTTCCTCGCCGCCCTCGTCATCGCCCAGTTCACCTCAGGTATTGCAGCACAAGCGGCGGGGAGTCGTCTGCTCTACGCCATGGGACGTGACGGGGTCCTTCCGCGGCGCTTCTTCGGCAAACTCAGCCCCCGCTTCCACACGCCGGTTCTCTCGCTCTTAGCTATTGCCGCAATTGGGCTGATCGCGATCTTTATGAACGTTGCCACCTCGACGTCGTTCATCAATTTCGGCGCATTCCTCGCGTTCATCATGGTCAATGTCTCCGTCATCGTCTATTGGGCCAAAGAGCGCCGCGCGGGGCGTCATTGTGGGGTGGTCCTCTACCTGGTCTGCCCGATCATCGGAGTCATCGTCATCGGCTTCCTTGTCTCGCAGCTCGATGTCCATGCCGCCGCGCTCGGCTCGATCTGGCTGGTCATCGGCGCCGTGATCCTCGCGTTTACGACCAAGGGGTTTCGGACCCAGCCGTCCGAACTGGCACTCGATGAGGTGGAAGCCGCGGAGTAGTGTTGCGCACAGGGTGTCCGAGCGGATATTCGATGACGAAGGAGTCCTCATGGCAGACGAATCACCCTCAACGATTTCGCCCAAGACGATAGTCAGGGACTATCACCACGCATGGACCAGCGGAGATGTCGATCGGGCCATGAGCTTCGTGGCTGATGACGTCTTCTGCAGGGCACCGGGAGTCGATCTCCGCGGCAAGGAAGCGTACCGGGAATTCATCGCGGGCTTCGCTCCGATGCTCACCGGAATCACCGATATCGCAGACTTTGCCGACGACAACAGAGTCGCACTCTTCTACTATCCGGAGACAGCAACGACAGCAACCGCACCCGCGGCAGAATTCTTCACAGTCAGTGGGGGTTTGATCTGCGAGAGCGTTCTGATCTTTGATCGGCTCTCCTATGGCCCTCCCGACCAAGACGAACCGCACGAAATCGATTGAGACTGACGATGACACCTGCACAGAAGTCATTGGTCGGACGCATCAGAGCTGCGATCTCAGATAAGGCGCCAAGGCGAGAAGTGGCAATGATCGGTGGTTTGGCGTTCATGGTCAACGAGAAGATGATTGTCAGTGCAGGCAAAGATGGGAACCTGCTTGTTCGGGTCCCGGCCGCTGACCACGAGCAGCTCCTCGAAGCGCCGGGCGCCTCTCAGGCCGAGATGGGAACCGGACGATCCATGGGCCCTGGGTGGATCACGGTAACCGCCGACCACCTCATCGACGATGATTCCCTTGCCTTTTGGATCTCGATTGCTCTTGAGAACAACAGCTCGGTCACGTCGAGACAGCCCGACACAGCCTCTGACTGAATCTCCCGCTACAGCCTCCCACAGAGATTCCTCACGTCATCAGGCTGCGAACATGAGCTCAAATCGCTCGCACACGATGAGCATATCTTCACTGAACACACCGGCGCCCTGACCGTACTCACGCCAAAACGCTTCGTGACTCGACCGCCAATGAGCCAGCGTTCGATCACCCTCCCCCTCGGAAAAGGCATGCTCAGCGCTGACGGCCGAGAAGGGCACACACTCAACTGCTGTGGTTTCGATGACTGCCCGTGGGTGACCGGAACCATCGAGGATGATGCTCAGATCGCCGGGTTCGGGAACGGAATCACCTTCGGCCTCAACGTCCAGCATCGATGATGCAGTTCCGGTCTTCGTACCCGCAATGACCAGAGCGAGGAGCTCATCCGCGTGCTCAGAGGTTGCCCCAAACGCCCACGCCTCCGGCACCTCGCTCGGAAGCATCGGCACCGCAGTCCTCGCCTGGAGCCAAAAGTCCTCGATGCCTACCCCTTTTTCCATTCTCACAGTCTAGTGATGCCGTTCCTCATACCCCGCCTATTGCAATAGTGTGCGACACACACTATTGTGTCAGACATGAACGAGGATGAAGAGCAGTCATTGGCAACTCACGAACAGGAGCTGCGGCGGGGAACCGTCGTCTTCGCCAGCCTCGTTGCCTGCCGTCAGCCGCAGTATGGATACTCGCTGCTGACGACTCTCACCGAAGCCGGCATCGCGACAGAGGCCAATACCCTCTACCCCCTGCTGCGACGACTCGAGAAGCAAGGGCTGCTCAGCTCCGAATGGGACACCGAGCAGGCGCGTCCACGCAAGTACTACAGCGTCACTGCCAGCGGGGCCGAAGTCGCCGCAGCGCTCCACTCGCAATGGCTGGAACTCAACACCAGCATCACGAAACTCTGGAAAGAAGGAACACCATGAGTGCGCTCACCACCATCTACGTCGACAATGTGGTCGGCCATCTCCCGGAGGACTCCCGGGGTGACATTGCGGCAGAGATCAAGGCCACGATCGACGATATGATCGAGGCCCGCCTCAGCGGTCTGGAACATCCTGCAGACGAGCAAGCCGCGGCTGCCGAACGCGAGGTACTCGAAGAGCTCGGCGATCCGGCTCAACTCTCCCGGGAGTACTCGAACTCACCGCAGCATCTCATCGGGCCGAAGTCCTACCCGGTCTTCATCTGGACGATACGCTGGGTGCTTCCACTTGTCGCCGTGGCCGCAGCCGTGACGAACTCGATCGCGTTCATCGCCACCAACGATGAAGTCCAGATTGGGGCGCTCATCGGTCAGCTCGTCGGCAATACGGTCGTCGCGCTGCTCACGGCCTTCGCCGCAATCACACTCCTCTTCGCCCTCGGCGACAGGGAGATGAGCGGAGGTGCGGCGGAGAAGATCGCTGGCACGACGAAGGGCTGGTCAGTCGATCAGCTGCGTGCGACAGATGCGAAGGCGAAGCAGATCCGCGCCGAGGCGGTCCTGAACCTGGTCTTCATCGTCCTTCTGGCCCTCCTTCCGCTCGTGCCCACCTCACTCTTCTATGTCGGCCATCTCAACAATGGCGAGCCCTTCGTCAACCCAGAACTGGGATTCGGATGGTTCCTCGGGTATTGGGGATTCCTCGCACTCATGGCCATCGTCGAGGTGGTGAAGCTGGTTCGCTCATCAGCAAACACAGCTGTGCTTGTGATCGGAGCGATCCTCGACGTCGCGATGGCCGTCTTCCTCACGATCGCCCTGCTGTCACAGCAGGTGCTGCACCCCGAGCTGACGAACACCTCGGGCGCCGACTTCCAACAGATCATCACGGTGATCGCAATCTGGGCGATCGTCATCTGGGATCAGATCAGCACGTGGCGCGCCCACCGAGCGAACCGTTGACCGCGTAGCCTGGTCCGGGTGCAGCTTCATCGCTGCGCCCGGACCAGAGGAAGAGGCATGCATATGACCGAGCAGATCGGCATCGTCGGTGCCCGCGAGCACAATCTCTCCGGATTCTCCGTCTCTCTGCCGCACAGACAGCTCATCGGCATCTGCGGCGTCTCCGGCTCGGGCAAGTCGTCGTTGGCCTTCGACACCATCTACGCCGAGGCGCAGCGACGCTACCTCGAATCGGTCTCCCCGTTCACCCGTCACCTCCTCGGTGCGGTCTCTGCTCCCCAGGTCGATCGGATCACCGGTCTTCCTGCGGCAATTGCAGTGAAACAGCTGGTGTCGACGCCCCCGGAGAATTCGAGCGTGGGCACCCTCTCCCAGGTCTCTGACCTGCTGCGGGTCCTCTTCTCCCGCTTTGGTGACTACCCTGCGAACCAGGGGCGGCTCCTCGCCTCGGCCTTCTCCCCCAATACAGTCGAGGGCGCCTGCCCAACCTGTGCGGCGAAGGGCAGCATCCATGAGATCGACCTCGAGGCTGCCGTGCCCGATGACAGCCTCACCATCCGCGAGGGCGCCATCGCGGCCTGGCCCGGCGGATGGCTGGGCAGGAACTTCAAACACCTCGTCGAGACCATCGGCATCGACATCGACGTCGCCTGGAAGACGCTGCCTGCCGAGACCCGCACCTGGCTGCTGACCACCGAAGACACCCCATCGATCACGGTCACACAGGAGAGCATCCGCGAACACATCACCCGCGGCTACACCGGCAAGTTCCGCAGTGCCCGCCGCTATCTCCTCGACACGATGGTCACGACGGGCAGCGAGACGGTGAGGGCGCGCACTCAGGAGTACCTCAGCAACGAGCTCTGCCCGGACTGCCACGGCAGCCGCATCAATCCGGCGGCACTGTCGGTGACGATCGGCGGTGCCAATATCGCCGAGGTGGCTGCCCGTAGCCTCACCGACTTGGCCTCGTCTCTCCACACCGCGATTGCCGCTGACCTCGACCGTGATCACAACGAGGCGAAACGGTTCTCCGGCGCCACCGATGATGCCGCCCAGGTTCTCCTCGACGAACTCGACAAACGTACGGAAGTCATCGAGCGCCTCGGCGTCGGCTATCTTCCACCTCACCGTTCGGCGGCTACCCTCTCCCCCGGTGAGCTCCAGCGCCTGCGCTTGGCGGCCCACCTGCACAGTGGTCTGCACGGCATGGTCTACGTCTTCGATGAACTCTCCACCGGCCTGCACCCCAAAGACACCGAGCACCTCTTCACCCACATCGAGGCTCTGCGCGACGCCGGGAACACGGTCATCCTCGTCGAACACGATATGGAGCTGGTGCGCCGCTGCGACTGGGTCGTCGAACTGGGCCCCGGCGGTGGTGCCCGCGGCGGGCAGCTGATGTTCTCCGGACCCGTGGCCGAGGCACTCGACGGGGAGAGTTCAACCGCGGTGCGCCTGCGCAACGAAGCACCCAGCGAACCCTGGCGAGCGCCTCAGGAGTTCGAGACCTGGGCACGGTGTTCGGGACTGTCGGCGAACAACCTCGGCGATCTGAATCTGGCCTTTCCCATCGGTGGTCTCACGACACTGACGGGAGTCTCCGGGGCGGGGAAGAGTTCGGCGCTGCGGACGGTGGCGGTCCTGGCCAGGAACGCTGGAGCCTCACCGTTCGACGATGACGATGAGCCGCAGGCGGTGGCCCGCAGCGGTCGCGGTGAACTTGCCGGGGCTGATGCCACCGGACTTGAGGCCTTCGACCGGGTGGTCAGCTTCGATCAGTCCACTATCGGCCGGTCACCGCGTTCGGTCATCGGCACCTATCTGGGCATCTTCGACAAGATCCGCAGCCTCTTCGCAAAGACCGATCTGGCCCGCAGTCGAGGTTTCACCGCCTCGCAGTTCTCCTTCAACACAGCCCGGGGACGGTGCCCGCGCTGTGAGGGGCTGGGCATCATCACCATCGATCTCGTCCACCTGCCGGCTTCCAGCGGCACCTGCCCCGAATGCGAGGGCCGCCGGTTCACCGAAGAGACTCTCGAGGTCACCGTCGAAGACCTGACAATTGCCGAAGTCCTCGATCTGTCCATCGATGCGGCGGCGACGGTCTTCGCCGAAAGGCTGGGGCTCGTCGCCCATTTCGAAGTTCTGCAGAGGGTCGGCCTGGGCGGTCTGCTGCTCGGTCAGTCCTCAGCGACGCTGTCCGGCGGTGAGGCGCAGCGGCTGCGTCTGGCCGCGGTGATGCGGGCCCGGAAACGACGTGAGCGCTCACTGTTCATCCTCGACGAACCGGCCAACGGCCTGCACCCCAGCGATGCCCGGGTCCTTGGCCAGCTCTTCCGGCAGATCGTCGATGAGGGCGACACGATTCTCATCGCCGATCACAATATGGAGCTGGCCGCCGGCTCGGATTGGCTCATCGATATGGGGCCGGGTCCTGGACCTGACGGTGGACGCATCGTTGCCGAGGGTACGCCTCTGCAGGTGGCGACAGCTGGCGTCGGTGCCACGGCTGAAGTGCTCTCGGCACGATTCGGCACCACCACTGGCGCTGCGGTCGGCTGACTTCAGCTCCGGCGGGTCAGCCGTCTGTACCCGAAGCCGCCTGCCAAACCGGCTCCGGCGAGCCCGCCGACAGGAAGGCTCACCGGGGCAATGACCAGCAGCGCTTCCTGCCAGATCCCTGCGATGAGGTCATTGACGATGATCATGGCAAGGACTCCTCCAATGAATCCGAGCACCATCAGACCGATGACACACGCCCAGAGCCGACCGCCTCGGTGGGCTTCTTTCCCGGTCATCGTCCGACTCGATTCAGAGTCCAGGTTCCCCATCGCAGACGGCGGACGAGCAGTGCCAGTCCCCCAGCGATGACACCCCAGACAGCGTTCGTCACCAGCATGGGGATGATGGCCAGCGGCTGCGCCAGAGGCCCCTCAAGGTGGCCCAGCAGAATCGGGGACAGGATGCCGCTGAGGATGATGGCGCCGAGGGCGTAGACGAGTGCGACGACGACGCCGCTCAGGAGCGGGTTCACCGACCGTGACAGCCCTAGGACCAGCACCCATACCAGCGTCACCAGCGCCGTCATTCCGAGAGCGATGGGTGGGGTGGGAAGCCCGGAGTTCTCGAGGGCGATACGCGCCACGGGGCGGACGAGGCCGAGCAAGCCGAGAATGATGAGCAGAGGCCATTTGAGTTCACGAAAATACTTCATGGTTCGAGATTAGGGTCGGCGGACACCCGACCGAATCGGCTCAGACGCGCGACCGGCATCGAGTTATGAGGACCTGCCCGTACGTCGAGAAGCGACATTGCAGTGCGCTTCCAGCCGTGCTCATTGAGGTGAGACGTCTCTATGCTGGGATCATGGGACCGCGAAGAACCGACGCCATTCTCGCCGTTGTGGTGACAGTGTCGCTGGCAGCCATCATTTCACTGGCGCAGATCGACGAAGGGGCACCGCTGCGGTCGTTGTCCTTCGTCTTCGCCCTCGGGTTCGGCGCCGTGCTCCTTCTGCGGCGCGGACTGCCGAGGACCGTCGTCGTCCTCAGCATCCTGGGAACCTTCGCCTACTACAGCCTCGACCTCGTCCCGATCGGGGTCGCTCTGCCCGTAGTCGCTGCGCTCTTCTCCGTCGCCGAGGTGGGGCTGACCCGATTCGCCGTCGTTTCGGGGGCCGTGGTGTTCCTTGTGTCGACCGCCTTTCGGATTCGTGATGACTCGCTTCCGCTCGGCCGTCTTCTCGGGGCTGAGTCGATCTCAACGATCGCACTCATCGCGGCGGCGATTGCCCTCGGACATGCCGTGGCCACCCACCGACGCTTTCTCGACCAACACACCCAGCTGCTCCGTCTCCAGGACGAGCACCTGCGCAAGGAATCCGAGAGACAGATCCAGCACGAGAGACTGCAGCTCTCCCGCGACCTCCACGACACGCTTGGGCACAAACTCTCGGTTATCTCTCTTCATGCTGCTGTCGGCATCGAGGCGATCGAGCAGGCTGGAGGGGAGGGTTCACAGGCGGCAGAGGCCCTAGACAGAGTTCGCGCCGAAGCCGGAGAGTCATTGGTCGATCTGCGATCCATGGTCCGCGTCCTGCGCTCCGGGGACGAAACGACCCGCACCAGACTCGGCATCGAAGGCATTGAGACTCTCCTCGAACAGGCGAGATCCATGGGGATCTCTGTCTCGTCGACGCTGGGACTCTCACCCGGCCAGGTGCCCTCCCCTGTCGAGGCGGTGATCTTCCGCGTCGTTCAAGAGGGAATCACGAACGTGCTCCGTCATGCCTCGGCGACGGCTGTCAGCGTCGAGGTCGGTCTCAACGATGACGATGTCACGATAACAGTGGCCGACGACGGATCTGGAGCCGATTCCGTTGCCACTCTCGGAGAAGAGAGCGTGGAAGGACACGGACTCAATGGGATGAGCGAGAGGGTGCGCCTCCTCGGCGGACAACTCAGCACTCGATCCGCCCCGGGTCAGGGCTTCACCCTGCACGCCACACTGCCGAGAAGGCTCGACTCATGATCTCTGTTCTGCTTGTCGACGATCAGGAACTCGTGCGCACCGGACTGCGCCAATTGGTCGCCAGCGATGGCGATATCGATGTCGTCGCCGAGGCAGCCGATGGTCGAGCAGGGCTCGGGCTCGTGCGACAGCTGGTTCCCGATGTCGTGCTCATGGACATTAGGATGCCCGTAATGGATGGGATCACGGCGACGAAGCTCATCACCGGCGACCCTGGGCTCAATTCCACGAAGGTCGTCATGCTCACGACCTTCGACGACGATGAGGACATCGTGTCCGCCATTCGGGTCGGCGCCAGCGGCTACCTGCTCAAGGACATCAGACCGGCCGACCTGCGCTCGGCCATCCGCTCCGTCGCAGGCGGTGATTCGCTCCTCTCCCCGTCGGTGACCAATACGGTGCTGCGACAGTTGAGTGCCGGGCAGAAGGCGACGCCACGCCCCGAACTGCTCGAAGCACTCACCGCTCGCGAGAGGGAGGTTCTGGAACGCATCGGTCGCGGTGAGTCGAACCAGCAGGTAGGTGCCAGCCTATTCATCAGCCCGGAGACTGCGCGCACCTACGCCAGCCGTCTGCTGGGCAAACTCGGAGCACGTGACCGGTCACAGCTCGTCGTTCTCGCCTACGAGTCCGGGCTCGTCGTCCCCGGAGATGCGGTGCCGGAAGGCAACGGCCCGACATGAGCGTTCGATCGCGTGAGCTCAGACGCGTCTGAGGCTGCGGACGACCGTGAATTTGCTGGTGCGAGCCAACTGTTCGCTGGGTCCGATGGTGCGTTCCAGGGTGGCGCGGTAGTCCAGGTGTGAGTTGTAGACGGTGAAGACCTGTCCCTCTGGCGCCAGGAGCTTCGAGGCTGTGGCCATGAGTCCGGCGGCGGTGTCAGTCTCAATCGTCGTGCCCTGGTGGAAGGGCGGGTTGAGCAGGATCAGGTCGTACCCACCGGATAGAGCCTGGACATCCGTGGCGTCGGCGAGGATGGTCTCAACCTCGAGTCCGTTCGCCTCTGCAGTCTCCCTCGCCGAGGCGACCGCCGCCTTCGACACGTCCACCCCGGTGCCGTTCTTCGCCGCCGTCACCTGCATCGCCGCCGAGAGCAGCCATCCGTTCCCACACCCAAGGTCAAGGACCGACTTCGGTGACCCGAGGACCGCCTCGGCGGGCTGGGTCTCGGCGGGCTGGGCCTCGGCGGATTGAGTTTCGGCGGCCAGGGCTGTGAGCAGCGCAGTCGACCCCTCGTCACTCTTGATCCCGGAGAAGCAGGCGCCATGGGCTCTGACCTGGAGCGCGCCGGTGGCCGGATGATCGATGGTGCCGCGTCTGGGGTAGCTCGGCAGACTGGGTGAAGACAAGGGTCGGCTGCCGATGATCATCCGATGTTTGCCGACACCGGGCGAGACATCGACTCGCGCATAGCCACGGGCAAGCTCTTTGTTCACGGCTCGGCTCATCGAATCGCTGCGGCCGATGACGATGACCGTGGACACGTGGGCCTGGACTGCCGCAATGGTTTCGGCCAAGGCGTGGGTGGCCTTCGGCGCGTTGACGATCGCCCACACCTCATCCCGGTCCGAAGCGAAGGCGGCGAGATCGTCGATGGGGCTGGGCCGATCTGCCACCTCGGCGACGGTGTGTGCCTCATCGATCCGGTCGTTGTAGGTCCGCACGGGTGCGATCTCACTGAGCAGGCGCGACTGCAGCCCCTGCGCGTCATCGACGATGAGGATCTCATGCGGAAGCCCCGCGACCACCTCGGCGGCAACAAACGATCCGTCTGTGGCCCGTCCCGAGACATCGAGCTCTCCGCTGCGTCGACCCAACACATACTCGACGAGGACCCTGGCCTGGGGGAATCCCGGAACTTCAGCGAGCTTGGGAAACTGCTCCAGCAGATCCTCACTGCGTTGGCGGGCAGGAGAATCCGGAGTCAGCAGGGTGGAAGGCATTCGAACAGTCTAGTCGGACTCGACGGACCCGCCGAAGATGGAGTTGCCCACCGCATTGGTCAAGCCGACGTCGCATCCACGGATGTGGGCACGGAACATCTGCGCCTTCACACTGTCGGAGAACGGTTGAGATGCTCGTCAGAGGATCGCCGTGCGCAGGTATGCTACTTATTGAGAGCGCTTCGTCCAATGTCGTATCAGGAGAAACCATGACAATTCTCGTCGGATATTCCCCCTCCCCCGAAGGCAAGGCTGCCGTCACATTCGGCATCGATCAGGCCAAGGCCTTCGATGACACCGTGATCGTGCTCAACGCCGGCATCGGAGAGACGCCCGACGAACGCGGTGTGGCGACGAACCAGGACATGGAGGAGCTCAAGGAGGCGCTGCGTTCATCCGAGGTCTCCCACGAGATTCTGCAGTTCCTGCGCGGCAACGATCCCGTCGAAGAGCTCCTCGCCCTCGCCGAGGCGACCGAGGACACCCGCATGATCGTGATCGGATCGCGTCGCCGCTCCCCCGTCGGAAAACTCATCATGGGATCGACGGCTCAGCGCATCATCCTCGACTCCGATGTTCCCGTCGTCTCGGTGAAGGCCGACCGGAAGAAGTGATGATGCTGTCAGCCGGCACGGAAGCTCGTGTATAGTCGTACTTTCGTGTCGGCAGACACGCTGGCTGCGCCACCTCGGCGCAGTGAACACCCACGAAGGAATCAACTGATGAACGTTTTCGCCTCATCGCGCGAACTTCGCGGATCGAAGCAATTCGAATCCGCTCATCAGTCGACCCTTCGGTGGCGCGACATCTGACCCAGCGCAAGTCAGCATGCCCCGCACCGATCACCGGTCCGGGGCTCTTTTCATATCGCAGCCATGGCATTCCAGATCTTCGCGATGTGGGTCCCGGACCTCACCACAAGGAAATCAGGAAAGGACCATGGAAAAACTCAGCAGACGGCTGATCTCCTGGGCATCACTTCTCGACGAGAAGACCCTCGAGCAGGCGCACACGACTGCGCGAATGCCGTTCATCTACCCCCATGTCGCACTCATGCCCGATGCCCACCTGGGCAAGGGAGCGACCGTCGGATCGGTCATTCCCACCCTGGGCGCGATCATCCCCGCCGCGGTCGGTGTCGACATCGGCTGCGGCATGATCGCCGTGCGCACACAGTTCACCAGACCGGATCTCGAGGAGCGCGATCTCACCGGACTGCGCGAGGCGATCGAACGGGCGGTGCCGACCTCGGCGGGTGCCTACAACCGCAAAATCGTCGCCACGGCAGCACCACGCATCACCGAGCTCGAGGAGCTTGCGGAGAGGTCCGAATTCGACCCTGCCGACTATGCCGGACATTGGCGGCATCAGCTGGGATCGCTGGGCTCGGGCAACCACTTCATCGAGGTCTCCGTCGATGAGGACGAGAGGGTGTGGATGTTCCTGCATTCAGGATCGAGAGGCATCGGCAACAAGATCGCCACTCACCACATCAAGGTCGCCGCACAGCTGAACAAGAAATGGTGGATCGATCTTCCGGACCCGGATCTCGCCTACCTCGTCGAGGGCACCCCCGAGTTCTCCGCCTACATCAGGCAGCTGAAGTGGGCTCAGCACTTCGCCCTACTCAACCGGGAAGAGATGATGGACCGGGTGGCCCGACAGCTGTCGGAGACGATGGGCGAGACCGTGGTCGAGGCAGAACGCATCAACTGCCACCACAACTTCACCCAGTCCGAGAAGCACTTCAACAAGACGGTGTGGGTATCGAGAAAGGGCGCGATCGAAGCCGATGCCGGACGGCCAGGCCTCATCCCCGGTTCGATGGGCACCGCATCCTACGTCGTTGAGGGCAAGGGAGATCCAGTATCGCTCAACTCCTCACCGCACGGTGCGGGGCGGCAGTATTCCCGTACCGCAGCCAGGAAGACGTTCAGCCATGACCAGCTGCGGGCGGCCATGGTCGGCATCGAGTACCGGGACACGGACGCCTTTATCGATGAGATCCCGCAGGCGTACAAACCGATCGACCAGGTGATGGCCGATGCCTCGGCGCTGGTCGAGATCAGGCATACGCTGCGTCAGCTCGTCAACGTCAAGGGCGATTGAGCAGGAAGTGCCGACGGTCGACCGACATGAGATCTGGGTCGGTCGGCCTGCCTTTGCGCCTCTGCTCAGGACTGGATGTTCAGGACTCGACGATGGCAGCGATAAGGGCGTCGACGTCTTCGGACGTGGTGTCGAAGGCACACATGAGGCGCACGACGTTCTCGGCCATGGGCCAGTTGGCGAAGGCGAACTTCTGCCGTGCCCGCGCCGCGACCTCCTCGGGCATATGCACGAAGACGACGTTGGATTCGGTCTTGGCCACGATCGAAATATCGGGGGCACGGCCGGTGGACACCGCCTCGGCGAGGCCATCTGCCAGCCTCCGTGCCATCGTGTTTGCGTGATTCGCCGAGGTGGACCACAGCTCGCCGTCGTAGAGGGCATTGAGTTGGGCGGAGAGGAAGCGCATCTTCGATGACAGCTGCAGATTCATCTTCCGCAGGAACTTCATCCCCTGGCCGATGTCGGGATTGAGGACGATGATCGCTTCGGCACCGAGGAGCCCGTTCTTCGTCCCGCCGAGGCTGATGATGTCGACTCCGACATCGGTGGTGATGGCTCCGAGGCCGGTGCCGAGATAGGCGGCGGCGTTGCCCAGTCGGGAGCCGTCGACGTGAAGGATCATGTCAAGACCGTGCGCGGTGTCCGCGATCGCACGGATCTCGTCGGGTGTGTACGTCGTTCCCCATTCGGTCGATTGGGAGATGCTCACTGCCAGGGGCTGTGCGTTGTGCTCGTTGCCGCGGCCAAGGACGGCACCGTTGATGATCTCGGGCGTCAGTTTGCCGTCCGGAGTTGGAGCACCGATGACTTTGAGCCCGCCGACCTTCTCCGGGGCCCCGGTTTCATCGTAGTTGATGTGGGCCGACGCGGCGGTGATGACGGCCGCCCAGCGGGGTAGAGCCGACTGCAGTGCCAGCACATTGGCACCGGTGCCGTTGAAGACAGGAAATGCCTGGGCCGAGGGGCCGAAATGGCCCTTCATGACCTCACCGAAGCGTGCCGTCCAGGGGTCACCGCCGTAGCCGGGCGTGTGTCCGACATTGGCCTCGGTGATGGCGGCGATGACCTCCGGATGGGCGCCCGCCCAGTTGTCGGAGCCGAAGTTGCGCGGATGGGCTTCCGGGGAGGCATCAACGGCCGGTGAGTTGAGGGCCGTCGCCTGGTCGGCCGGTGGGTTGAGGGCCGTCGCCTGGTCGGCCGGTGGGTTCTGGGACAGCGGTGTCTGGTCATTCACATGTTCAGGTTAGCCTCCCGTGCCGACCCCGCACAGTCCGTTCCATAACCACCCGTTGCAACGGGGTGATTTGAGACTGTCGGGGCGGGGTACTGAACTAACTGGAGGAAAAGCGAGTCCTGGTGTGAATTGCTGCTCCCGGTGCGTGACCCATCGGTGCGTGACGCATCGATGCGTGCTCGCCGCGGTACGAACGTGCCGGGTGCCGGGTGCCGGGTGCCGGGTGACCTATGCTCCCAAATTGAACGACTGTCGGTAAGCCGACGGAGTGGTTCCGACGAGCTCTCGAAAATGTTCACGCAGCTGTGTTGCCGAGGCATACCCGACTTCGTGGCCGACCTGGTCGATGGATAAATCTGTATTCTCGAGGAGCTCCTGCGCACGTTGGACCCGCTGATGCGTCACCCATTTGAGCGGCGTGGTCCCTACCTGGGCAATGAATCTGCGAGTCAGCTGCCTAGTCGAGAGCGCGGAGCGATCGGCCAATGCTGCAAGATCAAGGTTCGTGCCCAAACGGGCCTTCGCCCAGTCCAAGGTCTCGGCCAGGCCAGTGTCTCCGCGATCAGTGCCGGCCGAATCGGCACGACTCGGCCAATCGACGAACTGCTGCTGCCCGCCGTGTCGCAGTGGTGCCGTGACCATCCGTTTGGCGATCGTGCTCGCCGCGGCCGCACCCAGCTCTCGTCTCACCACATGCAGACAGGTGTCGATGGCTGCCGCCGTGCCGGCCCCGGTCACGACCCGGCCGGTGTCGGTGAAGAGGTTGGAGCTGACGATGTCCACCAGTGGGAATCTGCGGGCCAGCTCATCTTCGAACAGCCAGTGAGTGCTTGCAGACAATCCGTCCAGGAGGCCGGTCTCGGCGAGGATGAAGGCCCCGCTGCACAACGACACCACGAGCGCACCATTGGCGTACGCTTCCCTGATAGCGCAATGTTCCGCCGCATTTCCGGTCGACGGAAGCGTCGCAGAGACGATGACGACATCGGCATCAACGAGACCCTCCAGACCATGCGTCGACTCGACGTACACCGAAGGCTGATGCTTCGACTCGACCCGATCAGGGCCGCCGTCCGAGCACACTCGATAGTCCACGAGCGGCAGACCGGCATCCGAGCGATCGATTCCGAAAACTTCCGCCGTCACCCCGAATTCGAAGAGCGAGATGCCCTCGCGGATCAGCACTGCCACAGTCCACATGTCATCCAGTATGGACCTCAACAACGCAGATGTCTCGAAACCGTTGATGAATGTCATTCCAGCCACTCGTCGCTTGGCCGTGTTCGCGATTGGGTGAAGGTATGACAATCCAACAACAGCATTCTTCGCGTTTCCCCTCGCGCATCACCGGTGTGGCCGCCGGCCTGGCGTCCGTCGTCGGTGCTGGTCTCATCGGAGTTCCGGCGGCGGTGATCAACGAAGCTGGCTCCGCTGCAATACTCACGTGGATCGTCGCGGCCTTAGCCTGTGTCCCCATGCTGTGTCTGTTCAGGGACACCGTGGTGAGTCGACCCGAGAGCCGTGATCCGCTGCGAGACACGGTCGCCTCGGGGCTGGGGCGAACCGCAGGAAACATGGTGCCGGTGCTGTTCGGCATGGTCGTGCTCGTCGGTCTTCCGGCGGGGTCGGTGATGGCGGCCAGGAATCTCTCGGTCATCACGGGATCGACACTGCCCGAGAGTGTGTCCGCCGTCGCGATCCTCGCAGTCGCTGTGGCGACGAACCTGCTCGGAAAGCACGTCGGGCACCAGGTGGAGAGAATCGGGACAGTGGCCCTCATCCTCGCTCTGGCCGGAGTGGTCGTGTGGTCGACTCTCCATTCTCAGCGTGTCCCCGAAATCATCCCCGAGGGAGGAGATGTCCTGCTGGTTCCCGTCGGCTTCATGGTGGCCTTCTGGGCCTTCATCGGCTTCGAGAACCTCACCTTTCTGGCTCGGGACCTGCCCGACCCCAAACGAGACTTCATGCCCATCGCGCTGACGAGCTTGGGACTCCTGCTCCTCCTCACCACTTCGCTGACTGTCGCGGTCCTCGTCCTCACCCCCAACACGGATCCAGTCACTGGAGTCGTCGATGCTCTGCGCATGACACCGTACGGAAACATCGTCGCCTTGGTTCTCGCCGTGTCTGGAGTAGTGGGGATGCTGCTCAATGCGGTCGCCTGGGTCCGCGGTGTCGGTCTGGTCATCGATTCTGCGGCCCGAGACGGCATACTCCCTCACAGAATCGCCGGGCCCGATGCGCTGAATCCGCGCCGGGCCATCACGATCATGAGCTGCGGCTTCGCAGCTACGCTGGTGCTGCTCCAGCAGAATCCGGACCTCGTCATCGACATGTTGGCCGCAGCCAGCGGAGTCTTTATGGTCATCTACACCTTGTGCATCCTCGCCTACGTTCGGGCCTTCGGCCTCAGAGCCTCGACCGTGGCCAACCTGGTGCTCGTCCCCGTCCTCGTCTGGTCGCTGGCATCGTCGGGGTGGAGGGCAGCATTCCCTCTGACCGCTGTCCTCATCGCGTGGATCATTGTGCGCGTGGGTTTCCGCAAGTCGGTGGGGCCGGAGATGCACGAAGCCCGCCTCCGCTGAGGGAGACGGGCTTCGACGCTGTGCTTCAGCTGCTGCTGTGATTCAGCAGGTACTGAGCTTCAGCCTAGATTGTGTTCCAGACTGCTCAGGCGAGGAGTTCGCGCATGAGGTCAGCGGTTTCGGTCGGGGTCTTGCCGACCTTCACGCCTGCAGCCTCAAGAGCTTCCTTCTTCGCCGCAGCGGTTCCTGAGGAGCCGGAGACGATGGCGCCGGCGTGGCCCATGGTCTTGCCCTCGGGAGCGGTGAAGCCTGCAACATAGCCGACGACTGGCTTCGTCACATGATCCTTGATATAGGCAGCGGCGCGCTCTTCGGCGTCGCCACCGATCTCGCCGATCATGACGATGGCTTCGGTCTCGGGATCATTCTCGAAGGCTTCGAGCGCATCGATGTGCGTGGTGCCGATGACCGGGTCACCACCGATTCCGATGGCGGTGGAGAAGCCGAGGTCACGCAGTTCGTACATCATCTGGTAGGTCAGCGTGCCGGACTTGGAAACCAGTCCGAGCTTGCCCTTCTTGGTGATGTTGGCAGGAATGATGCCTGCCAGCGAAGCCTCTGGGGAGATGATGCCCGGGCAGTTGGGTCCGATGATGCGTGTCGCATTGTCTGCGGCCTGCGCACGTGCCCAGACTTCGGCGGCGTCCTGGACCGGGATGCCCTCGGTGATGATGACGAGCAGACCGATCTTGGCGTCGATGGCCTCGATGGCTGCATCCTTGGAGAATGCCGGCGGCACGAAGGCCACGGAGACGTCGGCACCGGTGGCTTCCATCGCCTCGGAGACGGAGCCGAAGACCGGCAGCTCAACTTCGTTGCCGTCCTTGTCGTTGTGCTTGACGGTGGTGCCTGCCTTGCGGGCGTTGACACCGCCGACGACGTTGGATCCGGCTGCGAGCATGCGCGCAGTGTGCTTGGTTCCTTCGCCGCCAGTGATGCCCTGGACGATGATCTTCGAATCGGAATTCAGGAAGATAGACATGTGTGTAAAGACCTTTCCTTACTTGGCAGCGGCCAGTTCGGCGGCCTTGTCGGCTCCACCGTCCATGGTGTCGGTCAGAGTGACGAGTGGGTTAGCGGCTTCCTTGAGGATCGCACGTCCCTCTTCGACGTTGTTTCCGTCGAGGCGGACGACGAGCGGCTTGGTAGCCTGGTCGCCGAGGATCTCGAGAGCCTTGACGATGCCGTCTGCCACAGCGTCACACGCGGTGATTCCGCCGAAGACGTTGACGAAGACTGACTTGACCTGCTCATCTCCGAGGATGACCTCGAGCCCGTTGGCCATGACCTCAGCAGAGGCGCCGCCTCCGATGTCGAGGAAGTTGGCAGGCTTGACGTTGCTGTGCTTCTCACCGGCGTAGGCGACGACGTCGAGGGTCGACATGACGAGTCCGGCACCGTTTCCGATGATTCCGACTTCGCCGTCGAGCTTGACGTAGTTGAGGTCGAGCTTCTTGGCCTTGAGCTCGAGCGGGTTCTCTGCGCTGTCATCGCGCAGTTCCTCGTGCTCAGGCTGGCGGAAGTCGGCGTTCTCATCGAGAGACACCTTTCCGTCGAGCGCGATGATGTCACCGGCACCGGTCTTGACCAGCGGGTTGACCTCGACCAGGGATGCGTCTTCCTTCTCGAAGACGGTCCACAGGGACATCAGCACAGGGGCCACCTTAGCGGCGGTGTCCGCGTCGAAGCCTGCTTCCTTGGCGATCTCTTCGGCCTTCGCGGCATCGATTCCGTCGATGGCAGAGACTGGGATCTTAGCGAGTGCTTCCGGACGTTCCTCGGCGAGCTGCTCGATCTCCACTCCGCCTTCCTTGGAGCACATGGCCAAGTAGGTGCGGTTGGACCGGTCGAGGAGAACCGAGAAGTAGTACTCTTCAGCGATGTCTGCGCCCTCGGCGATCATCACCTTTTCGGTGATGTGGCCCTTGATGTCGAGACCCAGGATGTCCTTGGCGCGAGCTTCGGCCTCTTCAGGATTCTTCGCAACCTTGACGCCGCCGGCCTTGCCGCGGCCGCCCATCTTGACCTGAGACTTGACGACGACTACTCCGCCGCCGAGTTCTTCGGCTGCCTTCTTCGCTGCTTCTGGTGTCGTCGCGACCTGAGCCTTGAGCACGGGCACTCCGTGCTTCTCGAACAGGTCACGTGCTTGATACTCGAAAAGATCCACGTGTATTCCTTCGTTTCTACTGCCGGGTCTTTTGGCCCTGCAGGTGCGTTGACGGATGCAACAACCATGACCACTTTATTCCCAAACGACCCCGTCCATCCAAACGTGCAGGCCAAATCAGCCAATGAGTAAGAAATATCTCGAGAAAAAGTATCTTTGGTGCAAAGAATCTTGATCTGGACGTAAAATCGGAACATGGACGAGGTTGATCGGATTGTCGCGGCATGGCGCCACGAGCGCCCGGACCTCGATGTGTCCCCGATGGAGATCCTCTCCCGCGTCTCACGCTTGGCTCGCCAGCTGGATTTGGCGCGGAAGTCGAGCTTCAGCGACTACGGCATCGAAGGCTGGGCCTTCGACGTGCTCTCAGCCCTGCGCCGCTCTGGTGAGCCCTACCAACTCTCCCCCTCGACTCTGCTGCAGGAGACTCTGGTCACCAGCGGCACCATGACCAATCGGATCGATCGCCTGGTCACGGCCGGTTGGGTCGAACGACTGCCCGATCCCGGAGATCGCCGAGGTGTGCTCGTGCGGTTGACCGCCGATGGTCGCGCCACCGTCGACTCTGCTCTGGCCGACCTGCTGGTCAAGGAGCGGGAGATTCTCAGTGATCTCACCCCCGCCGGTCGCCGTAAGCTCGCCTCCTTGCTGCGCCAGCTCTCAACCGGCTTCGACGGCGACGAAGACTGAACTGATCAATAAGGCACGCCTGGCCCGCAGCGCCCATCCGGCCGCTCCGGGACGGGCCGATGGAAGAGTTCAAGGATGAACGAGAAGGAGCAGTCATGACCGAGACGAACCTCAACGATTGGACCGGGGTCGAACCACCTCGGCGGGAGACGATCCACGGCCGCTATGTCGACCTCGAGCCCCTCGATGCCCACCAGCACTCGGACTCGCTCTTCGCGGCCGCCTCTGCAGAGGGTTCGGATGAGCGTTTCCGATACCTGCCGCAGGCGCCGCAGCTTGCGCGCGCGGACTTCGATGAGTGGATGGCCACGGCCTCGCAGTCGCCGGATCCGCTGTTCTTCGCTGTCGTCGACCGCAGCACCAAGCGGGCCGAGGGGCGACAGGCGCTGATGCGCATCGATGCGAACAACGGCGTCATCGAGATCGGAAACATCCTGTGGGGACCGGCACTCTCACGCACACGAGGAGCCACCGAGGCGCTCTTCCTCTTCGCCGATCTTGCCTTCGCCAGCGGCTACAGGCGCTTCGAATGGAAGTGCGATGACGACAACGCCCCGTCGAAGAAGGCCGCGACACGTTTCGGGTTCACCTTTGAGGGACTGTTCCGTCAGCACCTGGTCGTCAAGGGCCGCAATCGCGACACCGCCTGGTTCTCCATCATCGACACCGAATGGCCCAGCCTGCGCGCGGCCTATGTGCAGTGGCTCGATGAGGACAACTTCGACGAATCCGGCGCACAGAAGGTCAGCCTCAGCGATCTCATGCCTCACCGAGCACGGTAACCGCCGCGCACAGTAACTCCCGGGCCCAGTAACTACATCCCAGAGCAATCGGCGCTGGGTCAGCGCGTCCACCGGGACGAGCGCAAGCTCTCGGATTAGGCTGGAAACAAGACTGGGCCCCGGGCCCGGCACCGCCACGCCGACCACCTCTCGAGGAATCATGCGCATTCGCTCTCTTGCCCTCCTGACCACCGCCGCAGTGCTGGCCACGACGACAGCCTGCGTTCCCACTTCGGAGGAGACCCGCCCACAGCCGCGTCCCTCCGTCAGCGAGGAGGAGGTCACTCCGATCGAGACGCCGGATGACGCGCCGAAGGTCTCCATCGTCGATTCCTCCCCCGGCGGGGCGAAGGACGCCGATCCTCTGTGGCAGGGCCTCGCCGAGGCGGCCGCGAACAAATCGGAGGCCTACCTCAAGGTCTACGTCCACACCGGCAACCCCGACGTTCCCGATTCGGGCGAGGCCACCATCACCGCCGACACCCCGGACAGTGTCAGTGTCACCGTCGATGCCGAGAATGTCGACACCGAGAAGTCGCCCTTCCTGCTCATCCAGGGCACCTTCACCGTTGAGGAGATCGGCGGGTCCGCGTACACGCTGACGACGGAGAACTCCGACGAGATTTCCGACCTCGACCCGAAGGGGCCCGATGACGAGGCTCGGTGCACAGCTGATGATGCGCAGGACCGCATCTCCCTGGCAGCTCAGGACCTGGCCGATGATCCCGATAAACGCGAGGACTTCCGTCAGCAGTGGGGCGCGTCTCCGCAGGTCTGGTGGGGCATCCAGAAGACCGCAGACAGCCTCAACCAAGAAGGCGGCGTCGCCGGTGACTTCCTCACCGAAGCCTGCGGGGAGTACCTTCAGCAGTAAGGCAGACGCCTGAGATCTCGGACGAGAGGCTCACACCCCATGAGGATCGCAATCGTCGGAGCCGGCATCGGCGGGCTCTCAGCCGCCGTGGGTCTGCAGAGGGCTGGTGCGCAGGTCACCGTGTTTGAAAAGGCCGCCGAGGTGCGCGCCGGTGGTTCAGGGCTGTCGATCTTCGCCAATGGGCTCAGGGCTCTTGAATCGTTGGGGCTCGGTCCTCAGCTCGCGACGATCACAGACAAACAGGCCGAGTCCTTCGCCGCAGGCCAACGCCGACCCGACGGACGCTGGATCGCACGACTTCCCACCGACAGCGTCGGCGAGCTGCGAATCGTCGACAGGGCCGACCTGCACCGGGTACTCCTCGATGCCCTCGATGAGGGAACTGTGCGCACTCTCTCTGAGGTCACCTCGGCGAGCATTGATGCAACGGTGATGATCGGGCTCGGGACGGAAGCCAACGCCCCTGAGGACTTCGATCTGGTCATCGGCGCCGATGGACTCAACAGCCAGGTGAGAGAAACCGTCGAATCCGGCATAGGAGCACGCTATTCGGGGTATTCGTGTTGGCGCGGAATCACCGAGCACCCGGTCGATCTGGGTGGTGCCGCAGGTGAGACCGTGGGGCGTGGCCTGCGCTTCGGCATCGCTCCGCTCATGGACGGACGCGTGTACTGGTTCGCGGTGGCGAACATGCCTGAGCACGCGAGTTTCGCCGATGAGAAGGCCGCGGTCCGGGATCTGTTCTCCGGCTGGCATGCACCGATCGTCGAACTCATTGCCGCGACTCCGGCGCCGCGGATCAGGCGCACCGCGATTTCGGACCTCGCTACTCCCCTGTCGACCTACCACCTGGGACGCGTCGTCCTCCTCGGCGATGCTGCTCATGCGATGACCCCGAACTTGGGACAGGGCGGGGGCCAGGCACTCGAGGACGCCGCAACACTGTCGGCCCTGCTGAGGCCGGTGATCATGGAGTCGGAAGGCCTGGCGGAGGCAGCGGAGGCGGGGTCAGACGTTGACGTTCAGCTGCGCCGCTACGACCGGCTGAGGAGGAAACGCAGTCAGTCGATTGCGGCGAAGTCCCGTGCCCTCGGCGCAGTTTTCCAGCTACAGTCCCCGCTGGTGGCGGGACTTCGCGATGCAGTCTTCACCGCGGTTCCCTCGAGAGTCACAGCCGCTCAGGCCGCCAGCGTGCAGAGGTGGGAACCGCCGCGAATCTAGATGTGGACTGCCGGCCGAGCATGTGCGTCTGATCCCACTGATCCGTCTGTTCACGGGCGAGGTACCTCAGGGAACCCCGTCCACTGCAGCCGCGAGGGCAGATGTCCCATGTCGTTGAACATGATGATCGTCGGCGGAAGCTGGGGGCGGTGCTCGATGACCGTCAGCGCCGTGTTGGCGCTGTTGAGTCCCAGCCACCGCTGTGGCGGTGCATCCAAGGCGTCGCGTACGAGCCAGGCGATCGGATACGCATGGGTGATGAGAACCTCGTGTATATCGTCATCGCGACTGGTCATGGCTTCGCTGCCGACAGTGCCGAAGCGCCCGGTGAGACTTTCAGCGATCGTGTGGCCAGCGTCGGCCTCTTCGCGCTCGTACCCGTCGAAGAAAGGCACCCATGCCCGCGGGGTCTCATCTGGTGTCGGCACGTAAGGGACGTGGTCGATCAGTTCCGGAGCCTCGCCCACCGTGACCTTGCCGGTGAGGAAGATGTTGAGTTCCCGGGCACTATCGGCAGCGCGAGGCAGCGCAGAGTGCCAGATGGCCCCGATCGGCAGATGAGCCAAACGCCGCCCCAAGAGCCGCGCCTGCTCCCTGCCTTTGTCGGTGAGGTTCCCGAATGCGTCAGCATCGCCGTGTCGTGCGATGTAGAGATTTCGTGTTGCCATGGTGCGTTCCGGGGGAGCTCCAGACGGTTGGCTCCCCGTGTCCTTCCTCGTGAATGCCTGATCGTTCCTTGTCCGTGCCGAATTGTGAGTCAGTGCATCGTGATCGTTCCGGCCGTGCCGTCAATTGTGATGAGGTCACCGTTGGTGATGCGCACCCTCGCCGAGGTGACGCCGAGGACCGCGGGGATGCCGTATTCCCGTGCGACGATCGCTGCATGCGACAGGGCTCCTCCCACCTCAGTTATGATGCCAGCGGCGATGGAGAACAGTGGCGTCCAGGAGGGATCCGTAGAGGAGCAGATCACCACTTCACCAGGCTTGACGTCGGAGAATGCGGACAAGTCGGAGACGATGCGGGCAGGGGCAGTCACGACCCCGTGGGACCCCGGGGCCCCTTCCAAGCTCGTCTCAGGCAGCAGACCATAGTTGATGTCGGGGCCGGAATTAATGGAACGTCCGGTACCCGGCAAGGGCGGCAGTGGGGCGGTCACAGGACGCGATTGGACGATCCAGATCGTGCCGTCTGCGATGGCCCATTCGATATCCTGGGGTCCACCGAAGACAGCAGACACGCGAGCGCCTAGAGACTCAAGGCCGAGGAGCGCCTCGTCGCTGAGTGTTCGCACGGTCTGCAGCTCGTCAGCGACCGAGGTGGTCGTCGTCCCGTTCTGCTTGTCGACAGCATCGGTTCGAACCTTCTTGAATCCGAGCGCGGCGGTGATGGCACCCGCGGGCCCGACTTCGTACGAGTCTGGGGTGAGGCCGCCGTTGACGACGGACAGTCCCAGTCCCCACGATGATTCGATCCGGGTCGGCTCGTTCACATGGCGAGGTGTGAACATCACACCCGAGACTTCAGCCTCTATGAGGACCTGCACGACAACAGACATGCCTGTCGCAGGATCCTCCGCGCCACCGCCTCGGCGTCGGTAGTCGCGGATTCGCACAGAGTCAGCTGAGTGCGCGCAGGAGACGATCGCGGCACATACCTCGTCAGTGCCGCGGACGCCCAGGACGGTGTCATACATTCCTGCAGCGGATGCGTCGGCCTTGTCTTCATCGGCGGCCGAGGAGCGGACCGCCACCACTGGATCACCCAGTCTCGAGAGTTCCAGGTCAATCTGGTCTCGCACCGTGCCATCGAGCTGAGAGGCAAGGGAACGGTCGGCATCGACAGTGACGACGAAGCCGTCAGGCACCGGAAATCCAGCGCGCAGAAGCCTGGCCAGTGACCGTGCCTTTCCTCCTGACCGACCATCGCAGGAGTCGGAAAGTGTTCTCACCATCACCCCACCTTCAACATTATGTTGACAACATAATGTTGATAATAGCAGGATGTGGCCTATGGATGGCAAGCACGAAACAGACCACACCTACCACGGGGACAGAACGGTCGTAGACAGCACGGTCGGAGACCATGCAGAGGCTCGGCGCGAACACGATGCGCAGGCTCGGCTCCTGGCCCTCGGTGCGGATCAGCTGGAGCCTCGTGAGTGGCGCCCCGAGCCTGGCCCGCCCACCGCGGTCGACCTCACCCAGTTCGCACTGTGGAGATCGACGGACCTGGGCCCCGATGATCTCCTCGCGGCGCTGACTCTGCTGCCTGCAGCTCGCGCGGAGGTCGAGGGAGTCGAGATCGGGCTCATCTTCACGGCGCGCAGCAAAGGACTGACGTGGTCGCAGATCGCTGCGACCATGGGGTTCCGCTCGCCGCAGGCCTGCCAACAGTATGTGGCTCGTCTGAGCTCTCGACAGGATGAGCAGCGATGAGTCACCGTTCAGAGCCTCAGCTCCTCATGCTCCATGCGGTGCGCCTGCTCGGCTTCACCGACGAAGGAGCCATGGCACAACGAGCGGGAGCCAGCGCAGAGGAGACCGCGACCTTTCTGCGAGAGGCCGAGCGCAGCGGCTGGGTTCAGCACCTCGAGCTCTTCGACCTCAACGGCTGGTCGCTGACCGACTTCGGCAAATGGGAGAATGAACGACAGCTCACATACGAACGTCGTATCGCGGACCCCGGAAATGAGATCGCTGCGATCTACCGCGAGTTCCTTCCGCTCAATGCTCGGATGTTGAGAGCGACCACCGACTGGCAAATCAGGCCAAGAGCCGATGACACCTTCGCGAGCAATGATCATTCCGACGCTGACTGGGACGCACAAGTCCTCGATGAGGTCGAGGCGCTGGGCATCGAACTCGCGCCGCTGGTCGAAAGACTGACGAATGTCCTGACACGGTTCGAGGGGATCCTGAATCGCTACGAGGCAGCGTTGCGCAAGGCCAAGGAGGGCCAGACTGAGTGGATCGATCGGACCGATGTCGATTCATGCCATCTCGTCTGGTTCCAACTCCACGAGGATCTCATCGCCACTCTGGGCATCGACCGCGGCACCGAGGTCTGAAACCTCAGCCTTCGAGTGCCCTGTTGTAGGCGTCGACGACTGAGGGCTGGAAATAGCCGAGAAGCACGGCAAGCGCCGTGACCAGGCAGGCCAGGCCGAGGCAGAGCGAGCCTGCGATGACGCTGAAGGCGAAGACGATGACGAGCAGCTCGAAGGCGATCGCCGCGGGTCGGGCCCAGCGGTGCAGCTTCCACGATCCGCGCGCCGCAGCGGCGACTCCGGCGGCGAAGATGAGGAACATGACTGCCAGTCCCAGCAGCGATCCGGCCAGAGGACCTGCGCTGATGGCGGTGAGAACGAACGACAGGGCGGACCCGAGGAGGGCCAGCACCTGGATCCCAAGCACCACGACGACCAGCAGCATCGCCCGCGGGGTGGGAACACCGTGCCCGGCAGGCTGAGTCGAACCACCCGACGGTGCTGCACCGTCGGGTGTGTTCGAACGCTTGTCCCGTGAACTCAAATGTTCACCCGGGCGAATCCTGGGATGAGGATCTCGTCGAGCATGCGCTCGCGCACGTCGAGAGGCAGGAAGGCTGCCGTGACCGCATTGACGGTGGCCCATTCGAGATCGGTCTGTGTCCAGCCGGCCTCGTCGACGAGGCGACGCATCTCACGCGTGACCGAGGTCGCCGACATCAGCCGATTGTCTGGGTTGATGGTGACGGCGAAGCCCAGATCCTTGAGCCCGGTGATGGGGTGGGAGGCGATGGTGCCGCCGATATCGGTCTGCAGATTGGAGCTGGGGCACAGCTCGAGCGGGATCTGCTGGTCGAGGACCCAGGCGGCCAAGCTGCCCAGCTGTCCTTCGCCGTCGACGATGTCCATGTCTTCGACGATGCGAGCGCCGTGACCGATGCGCTGGGCGTGGCAGACGGTGAGTGCTTCGTGGATCGAGGCCTTGCCCGCGGCTTCCCCAGCGTGGATCGTCACGGGCACATAGGCCTGGTGGAGTGCGTTGAATGCGGACAGGTGCGCCGAGGGTGGGAAGCCGTTCTCGGGACCGGCGATGTCGAAGCCGACGACTCCGGACTCAGACCCCTTCTCGCGGTGCCGGATCGCCAGTTCGGCAATCGCCATCGAGTTGTCGGCCTGACGCATGGCGGTGATGATCTGACCGACGCGGATGAACTTGCCATCGGAGGAGGCTTCGATGACTCCGGCCTCGAGTCCCTCCTGGACGGCGTCGACGACCTCGTCGAGTTCGAGTCCGCTTTCCAGATGCTGTTCGGGAGCCCAGCGGGCCTCGGCGTAGAACACACCGTCGGCCACCTGGTCGAGGACCCATTCCTTGGCCACCCGCATCAGGCCCTCACGGCTCTGCATCACGGCAACCGTGTGCGAGAAGGTCTCGAGGTAGCGGACCAGGTCACCGGAGCTGGCGGAATCGTAGTACCACTGAGCCAGTGCTTCCGGTTCGGTGGCGGGCAGTTCATGACCGATCGAGGCGGCCAGTTCGATCAGGGTGGCGGGGCGCAGGCCACCGTCGAGGTGATCATGGAGGGAGACTTTGGGCAACTGCAGGATCGGGTCGTCTTCTGCGACTCCGGCGGGATTATTCAACACCCGCACAGCTTATCGGATCAGGGTGCGAGAAGGATGGAAGAATCCACTCGCTCAGAACTTCCGTTCAGGACTTCTCAGGATCGATGTCCCCGCTCTTGATCCTCTCCCGCAGATCGGTGATGCTGCGGCCTGCGTCGGAGACGCGGCTGAGGAACCCGTCTTCGGCGGAGATCCCCACTCCGCCGTTGTCGATCGTGCCCTTGTAGTGCTGGTCGGTGATGAGGAATCCGCCCATGTCAACGGGTTCGTCCTTCGACGCCTCGGCCACCTCGTCAGGGTTCCTGCTCTGCGGCCATTCGGCAAACATGCTGCGCAGTCCCCGGCGGATGTTCGGCTCGATCGTTGCGATGATGGTGTCGCTGAAGGCCCCGGATGCTCCGTACCAGATGACCTTCGGCAGGACCTTCTCTTCCGCGCCCTCTTCCTTGGGCTCTTGGGTGCGCTGGGCCGCCATCTCCTCGGTCGACGCGGTGACGACGCCCATTCCCGCCGCCGATCCAAACGGCACGAGCACATCGACATTCGAGTCATAGGCCGATTCGAAGAACTTCCGTCCCTCATCGCTGGTGTCGGCCACGGTCCGGTCGTCGACGGCAGAGTCACGATAGGACTTCACGTTCTCGGCACCCTCGTCGGCCTCGTCGTTGTAGAGGGCGACTCCGGCATCGAAGGCGTTGAGGATCTTCTTCGCCTGCGGGAAACCTTGCGACACGAGCGCGCCGACTTCACCGGTTTCGCTCGCAGTCGCTGCGATGTAGCCGGCGATGAAGGCCGGAGGAACGAGGTCGAAATCGATGCTGAGCACATTGTCCGGGAAGTCCTTGTGCCCGCTTGCCACCCCGAGGAAGATGTCGTCCGGATTGGACTTGGCGTGGTCGCTGAGTTCGTCGGCCCCGCCCGGTCCCAGCACCGTCGTCAGTGCGCAGTTCTGGTCCTTCATCCTCGTCAGAGCCGCCGAGGTGGCCGATGAGTTGGTCACCCGCTGGCTCGAGGTCGCGGAGAACAGTCCCGCTGACCGTGCCAGTTCCGTCTCTGCCAGGGTCAGTGCCCCGGCGGAGTGATCGTCGAATCCGGCAGGAGCCGAGATCATGCATCCGAGGGTTTCGTCCTCGACGGGTTCGGGTGTCGACATCGAGCAGGCGCTCAGGGCCACCAGGCTCAACGCGCTGAAGCCGGCGCCCAGCACCGTACTCATGACCTTTGCTCTCATGTCTCCAAGATTATCGGTTCTGTCTGAGTCCCCGGTACGCCATCAGTCTCGCTGCAGAACCTTCAGCGCGGTCGCGGTGAAGATGCGGGCGGCGATCTCAACGCTGTCCTCATCGATGAGGAGATCACCCTGGTGGATGTCGTAGGTGGTTCCGCCGGGGGTGCGGGTGCCCATGCGCACGAGCGCTCCGGGACAGTGTGTGAGGTACCAGGCGAAGTCCTCTCCGCCCATGGACTGCGGGGTCAGTTGGACGGAGTTCTCGCCGAGCTCTCCGCGGACGGCGGACTCGATCAGGGCGACCTGGTCTTCGGTGTTGACCACCGGCGGCACACCTCGGCGATGGTCGAGGTCGACGGTGACTCCGTACGGGCCGGCGATGCGCTCGACCAGCTCCGGCAGCACCTCGGCGACCTGGTTCCAGCCGTCGACGTCGAGGCAGCGCAGGGTTCCGCGCAGGATGCCTTCGCTGGGGACGACATTGGCCGCGTGACCGGCGCTGATCTCGCCCCAGACGAGGGAGATCGCGTGGCGCGGGTCGATGAGGCGGCCCAGCGTCGAGGGCAGGTCGGTGGCGAGTTTGCCCAAGGCGTAGACGAGGTCCTCGGTCAGGTGGGGTCGTGAGGTGTGCCCGCCGTGACCGGAGAGGCGGATGATGACGGTGTCGCCGGCTGCGGTGATGGCCCCGATGCGGGAGCCGATCTTGCCGACGTCGACATTCGGGTCGCAGTGCAGGGCGTAGACCTCGGGAACGCCGTCGAGGACGCCCTGGGAGATGACGCGCAGCGCACCGCCCGGGGTGACTTCCTCGCCGGGCTGAAAGATCAGCCGCACCCGTCCACCGAGTCCGCCGGGAGTGGATTCGTGGAGTCGCTGCAAGGCGATGGCTGCGCCGACGAGGCCCGTCAGGTGCACATCGTGGCCGCAGGCGTGGGCGACGCCTGGCACCGTTGAGGCGAAGTCCTCGTCGATGAGGTCGTCGATGGGCAGCGCATCGATGTCGGCACGCAGACCCAGAGCCAGCGGTCCTTCACCGACCTCGCACACGACACCGGTGCTCTCAAGGCGCCGAGGTGACAGACCGGCGGCTTCCAGGCGTGAGACGATCTTGTCCGTGGTGCTGAACTCCTGAAAGGACAGTTCCGGGTGCGCGTGGACATCGCGGCGGAAATCGATGAGTTCGGCACCGATCTCAGCAATGGTCGAACTGATCACGTCTGGTCCTTCTGGGAGCGCGACGCCGGCGGGGCGCGGTTCGGATATCTGAGACATTGACTGCAATGCTAAGCACTCCCCGTCACATTTGGGCGCAATGCGACCAATTTCGACACACTCCGCAGGCGGCTACCGTCTCCCGGTGAGATGCGGGTGCTCCTACAGCAGGTCTTCGAGTCCGCGTTCGCCTGCGGCCGAGACCGCCTTCTTCACGTCCTGGGCGTGGGAGCGGGAGGTGATGAGCAGGACATCCTCGGTGTCGACGACGACGAGATCGTCGAGGCCGACGATCGCGACCGTGCGCGGCTGCTTGGATTCGGAGAAGACGACACCGGAGGCATCGATTTCGAGGAGATCACAGTTCTGACCGATCGAGATGACCCCTGCAGGCTCTCCCGGCACCGGCTGGCGCAGACGGGCCACGGAGTCGAAGTCGCCGACGTCATCCCAGCCGAAGTCACCGGGAATGACGATGACACGACCGGCCGCGGCAGCAGGTTCGGCCACGACGTAGTCGATGGCTCGCTTCTCCAACCCGGGCCACACCTCGGCGAGCACCTGCGCCTGGGCATCGGTCCCCCACGCTTCGGCGATCCTCGACAGGCCTGCGAACAGTGTCGGGTCCTCGGTCTCAAGGACTTCGAGGAGGGCCGCGGCCTTGGCGATGAACATGCCGGCGTTCCAGCGGTAGCGGCCGGAGTTGACGTAGGCACGCGCCGTGCTCGCGGCAGGCTTCTCGGCGAAGGCCCGAGCACGACGGGCAGTCGGTGCACCCTGCAGGCCCAACAGATCACCGGTTTCGATGTAGCCGTAGGCGGTGGCGGGGTTGCGGGGCATGATTCCGACGGTGACGATGTCGCCGGTCTCTGCGGCGACGCAGGCTTGGTCGATGACCAATCGGAACTCGTCGACGTTGGTGATCGAATGGTCTGCGGAGAATGAGCCGACGATCGCGTCCGGGTCTTCCTTCGCAATGAGCATGGTGGCCAGGCCGATCGCGGCGGCGGAATCCTTCGGCGAAGGTTCGGCGAGGATGTTGTCCACCGCGATCTCAGGCAGCTGTTCGGCCACCTGGTCGCGGTGGCTCTGCCCAGTCACGACCCAGACCTTCTCGGAGCCCACGAGTGGGGCGACTCGATCCCAGGTGGACTGGATCAGGCTCCGGCCCGTACCCAGGACGTCGTGGAGGAACTTCGGCGATGCCTTGCGCGAGAGCGGCCAGAGCCTGGTTCCGGATCCGCCGGCGGGGATGATGGCGTGGAAGTGTGTGTTCACATCATCAGTGTCTCAAAGTTCGGTCACGCTCTGACCGATGTTGTCCGCCGTGTCGGGGTGAGGAGAACCGGAATTCTCAGAGGCCGTTCTCAGCACCCACCTCGGCGATGGACCCGACTCACCAGGTCAGCCCGGCGAACAGATTCTTTAGAGCATATGATTGTTCTGTAATTGAAAATCGTCGTATCTGAACATCGCGACTATGAGGGAACTGCCAGGAACTTAATGTGATCCACCACGCTCAGGCGTGGCTCAACTGGCAACCAGGCGGCGTTCGGCGTAGTTTCTTGATGTACACAGTCGATTAATCCAAGATGGAGGATGCTCCGTGGCCAAAGCGTCTACGGGCACTCTGTACCGAGGAAATGAAGGAATGTGGTCCTGGGTCGCGCATCGCGTCACAGGCGTCGGAATCTTCTTCTTCCTGCTGGTCCACGTGCTCGATACTGCACTCGTCCGCGTCTCACCCGAGGCCTACAACGCCGTGATCGGAACGTATAAGACACCGTTCATGGCCATCGGCGAGATCGCACTCGTTGCCGCAATCGCATTCCATGCGTTCAACGGTCTTCGCGTCATTCTCGTCGACTTCTCGAAGAGTGGACCGAAAAATCAGAAGAAGCTGTTCTGGGGAGTCATCGTCGTATGGCTCATCATCATGATCGCCTTCATCCCCCGCCAGCTGATGCACACGTTCGGAGGATGACATGAGCACAACATCGATCCCGGCTCCGCGCACCGGCTACTCGCGCCACAAATCAACTCGGTCGAAGTTCGAAATGTTCGCATGGCTGTTCATGCGCATCTCGGGCGTCGTCCTCGTCATCCTCATCTTCGGCCACCTCTTCGTGAACCTGTGGGCCGGCGAAGGCGTCCAGGCCATCGACTTCGGGTTCGTGGCCGGCAAATGGGCCAGCCCGTTCTGGCAGATCTGGGACCTGCTGATGCTGTGGCTGGCTATGCTGCACGGCACCAACGGTCTGCGCACCATCATCATGGACTATGCCGAGAAGCCAAGCACCAGGATGGCTCTCCAGGTGATCCTCTACATCGCCTCGGTCATCGTCATCGTGCTCGGCACGCTCGTCATCTTCACATTCGATCCCTGCCCGGCCGGAGCCGACCCCGCATTGCTGGCGTCATTCTGCTCGGCCGCATAGAAGGAGAAACATGCAGGTACATCAATACGACGTTGTCATCGTCGGTGCCGGTGGCGCCGGGATGCGCGCAGCGATCGAATCGGGCCAGCGCGCCCGGACCGCAGTCCTGACCAAGCTCTACCCGACCCGTTCGCACACGGGTGCTGCCCAGGGCGGCATGTGCGCCGCACTGGCGAACGTGGAAGAGGACAACTGGGAATGGCACACCTTCGACACCGTCAAGGGCGGTGACTACCTGGTCGACCAGGATGCCGCCGAGGTGATGGCGAAGGAAGCCATCGACGCCGTCCTCGATCTCGAGAAGATGGGGCTGCCCTTCAACAGGACCCCAGAAGGCAAGATCGACCAGCGTCGCTTCGGTGGTCACACCCGTGACCACGGCAAGTCCCCGGTCCGCCGCTCCTGCTACGCAGCCGACCGCACCGGCCACATGATCCTCCAGACTCTGTACCAGAACTGCGTCAAGCACGGCGTCGAGTTCTACAACGAGTTCTACGTCCTCGACCTGGCCATGACCGAGGTCGACGGGGTCCGCCGTCCGGCCGGCGTCGTCGCCTACGAACTGGCCACCGGCGAGATCCACCTGTTCCAGGCCAAGTCGGTCGTCTTCGCAACCGGCGGCGTGGGCAAGGTCTTCAAGACCACTTCGAACGCCCACACCCTCACCGGTGACGGCATGGCCGTGGCCTACAACCGGGGCATCCCGCTCGAGGACATGGAGTTCTTCCAGTTCCACCCGACCGGCCTGGCCGGTCTGGGCATTCTGCTCTCCGAGGCAGCCCGCGGTGAGGGCGCGATCCTGCGTAATTCCGACGGTGAGCGCTTCATGGAACGCTACGCTCCGACGATCAAGGATCTCGCTCCTCGTGACATCGTGGCCCGTTCCATGGCCAATGAGGTGCGTGAGGGCCGCGGTTGTGGACCGAACAAGGACTACGTCCTGCTCGACCTCACTCACCTCGAGCCTGCGCACATCGATGCGAAGCTGCCCGACATCACCGAGTTCGCCCGCACCTACCTCGGTGTGGAGCCCTACACGGAGCCGGTGCCGGTCTTCCCGACCGCGCACTACGCCATGGGCGGTATTCCGACCAACATCGAGGCAGAGGTGCTGGCGGACAACGACAACGTCATCCCCGGCCTCTACGCCGCCGGTGAGGTTGCCTGCGTGTCCGTGCACGGCTCAAACCGACTGGGCACGAACTCGCTGCTCGACATCAACGTCTTCGGTAAGCGCGCCGGCATCGCCGCCGCGGAATACTCGAAGACCGCTGACTTCGTCGAACTGCCCGAGGGTTCGGAGAACGACACCGTCGCACTGCTCGAGAAGATGCGGACTTCAGACGGCACCGAACGCATCGGCGCCATCCGCAAGGATCTGCAGGAACTCATGGACGCCAACGTCCAGGTCTTCCGCACTGACGAGACTCTGCGTGAAGCGCTCGACGAGATCGCGAAACTGCGTGAACGTTACAACAACGTCGGCATTCAGGATCGCGGCAAGCGCTTCAACCTCGACCTCCTCGAGGCCGTCGAGCTGAACTTCCTGCTCGAACTCGCCGAGGTCATCTCCGTCGCCGCCATCCACCGCAAGGAATCACGCGGTGGGCACTTCCGAGAAGACTTCCCGGACCGTGACGACGAGGGATTCATGCACCACACGATGACCTACCTCGATCCTGATTCCGAGACCGACGGCATCAAGGGCATGCGTCTGGAGACGAAGCCCGTCATCGTCACCCGTTACCAGCCGATGGAGCGTAAGTACTGATGAGCACCGATACCTCAACCGAAACCCCGGAGCCGGCCTCGAAGATCGACCTGCCCGACCATGTGGCCGGCGACAGCGGTTCGATCCCGTCGTTCGACTGCACCTTCAAGATCGCACGCTTCGACCCCGAACAGGACGAAGAGGCGCACTGGGAGGAGTACAAGGTCACGATGTACGGCACCGACCGTGTCCTGGACGCCCTGCACAAGATCAAGTGGGAAGAGGACGGTTCGCTGTCCTTCCGCCGCTCCTGTGCCCACGGCGTCTGCGGCTCCGATGCCATGCGCATCAACGGCCGTAACCGTCTGGCTTGCAAGACCCTGCTGAAGGATCTTGACACCTCGAAGACGATCACCGTCGAAGCGATCAAGGGTCTGCCTCTGGAGAAGGACCTCATCGTCGACATGGAGCCCTTCTTCCAGTCCTACCGCGAGGTCATGCCGTTCCTCATCACCTCCGGTCACGAGCCGACGCGTGAGCGTCTGCAGTCGGCCGAGCAGCGTGAGGCATTCGACGACACCACCAAGTGCATCCTATGCGCTGCGTGCACCTCGTCGTGCCCCGTGTTCTGGACCGATGGACAGTACTTCGGACCGGCAGCCATCGTCAACGCGCACCGTTTCATCTTCGATTCGCGTGACGAGGGCGGAGACATGCGCCTGGAGATCCTCAACGACAAGGAAGGTGTGTGGCGCTGCCGCACCACCTTCAACTGCACCGAGGCCTGCCCTCGTGGCATCGAAATCACCAAGGCCATCGCCGAGGTGAAGCAGGCAGTCCTGCAGCGCGCATTCTGATCTGACGATCACCATCGCCGAGGCGGCCGTGCACTTTTCGTGCACGGCCGCCTTTCGCGTTCCCTGGGGTGAGTCGGGTGGGTGTTGGTGGGTGGCGCAAGTTGTGCCCAATCGCACCGAGTTTCCTGAAAGCTCCCAGTTCGCCTCGGTCGTAGACTGGTGCGATGCGTTCTCACCACCTGTCTTCTCCGACGCGTACAGCGGTACTCCCCCGTTCACCTCGGGCAGGACTTCGTCTCATCGTCAGTGCCGCAATCGCGTTGCTGCTGATTGGGGCTCAGCTGGTCCTCTCCCCCGGCACCTCGCACGGGCTGAGCCAACCGGAGGAGACACCGGAGAAGGTCTACGAGTCTCCGGCCGACCTCGGCGACGGATCGAAGCCACCGACACCGGTGGGAACGTCATGGCTGGTGGGAGACCTCGACACGGGTGAGCTCCAAGTCGCGCATGACATCGACAAGAAGCATGCCCCGGCATCGACGATCAAACTCCTCACTGCCCTGGCACTCGTCGAGGTCCTCGACGATCCGAAGCAGAAGGTGGAGGCGGAGTTCGAGGACATGGAGATCGACGGCACCAAGGTCGGTCTCATGCAGAAGAACGAGTACACCGTGGATCTGCTCTTCCACGCAATGCTGATGTCGAGTGCCAACGATGCTGCGAATGCGCTCGGGCGAGCCGCCGGTGGTCAGGACAAGGCTGTGGCCCTGATGAACGAGAAGGCCGAAGAACTGGGGATGACGAACACCCACGCGGCGAACACTTCGGGCCTCGACGATAAGGATCAGTACATGACTGCTGCAGACATGATGAAGCTGGCGTGGGCTGTGTGTGAGAACGACTATCTGATGAGTGTCATCGACACCGAGACCTACAAGTTCCCGGGTGGCAAGAACCCGGATACCAAAGAGAAGTTCAAAGGCTACGAGATTCAGAACCACACCAAGATCGTCGGCCAGGTCGACGGTGGGCTCGGGCTGAAGAACGGGTTCACACGTCAGGCCAAGGGCGCCTATATCGCTGTGGCAGAACGTGATGGCCGTCGTGTCGTCTCGACGATGCTCGGAATCGACAACAACTCCCGGCAGGCAGCGGTCGACCTTCTCGAATGGGACTTCGCCCAGAAGGATCCCAAATCTCTGCAGACCGTCCCGGTCGGCCAGGCGGTGACGCCCAGTGGCGACCCGAGCGCTTCGGAGAGCGGCAGCCATGCCGGCGGAGCCGACGCCGACGACAATGCAGCAGTCGGCGCCCAGGTGGAGTCCGGCGACGACTCCCCCACTGCTGCGAACGAAGCCAAGGCCTCATCATCGGTCCTGGGCATCCCTGCGGAGCGTCTCCTCGCGTTCGGAATGTTGGCCGGCGCTGCAGTGCTTCTCCTCGCGGCTGCGGTCATCTTGGTGCGGCTGCGCAGAGGCTGAAGAACCCGTTCTCGGATAGAATCGAGGTAGTCCCGTTCGGAGGTTGCCGTGAATTCACCATTGTTGTCCACACTGCTTGAGCGTGAGCATGAGGAGATCGATGGCGGAATCGAGGAGTACGCCGACGGACTGACCCGCGACGAATCTGACTCAGCACCCTTGCTGCGGGCGATGGCAGCTCTGCGACGTCACATCTATCTCGAAGAAGAGTTCATCTTTCCAACGCTGCGCACAGCCGGACTGATGATGCCTGTGTTCGTCATGCTCCGGGAACACGGTGAGATCTGGGACGCGATGGCCTCTCTTGACGAACAACTGGCAGCTGACGCCGATGCGCAGGCTATGGATGAAGCGTGCCGGGACCTGCTGACTCGCCTCGAAGCACACAATTCGAAGGAAGAGCCGATCATCTATCCGCGTGCGGATGCGGAACTCTCAGACGATGCGACGAACCGCCTACGGGGTTTCCTTGACGCAGGCGCCATGCCTAAGGGGTGGCAGTGCGAAAAGGCAACGCTGTGATCAGGGTCGCGACCGGTTCACTCGGCCGTCCGCTCCGTGATTTTGACATCTTCTAGGCAACTTGTATAAGCTGATGTCTTGCGTTCGAAGCAGTCCGGCTTCATCGAACCTTTGATTCGACTCTTACGACGATTCGCCATTCATTACGGCAGTCGAAGAATCTGGTTCAACTTGCAGATGAAATGCCACGGACTCTGTGTCTCTTCTGAATGCAGATCCCCCACCGTGAAGGATCAACCCGCACCACGGTGAAACCCCGCCGGTATGCCTCCGACATTTTCGTTTGGCAGCCTGCACCATCCGGTGACTACCCCGTCACCAACTCAACACGAACTGAATTGCGTGCACAGATGCACGCCATTCAATGAAACATGAATGAAAGGAGGGAACGATGACTCAGTTCCCACAGTGGGTTCAGCGTGCCGTCGAGCACGCCGGACTGATCGATCCGCGGATCAGCACCAGGAACACTGGCGAAATCACGATCAGTGATTCCACCGGACGTACCGTGCTGTTCACCGGCTCATCGCTGCGTGAGATTACGCCGCTGGCGGCCTGATCGCCGCCGTCTGTCAGGTTTTCCTTCGCACTGCTGGGTTTTAAGCAGAGCGAGAACCACGACAGTCTGACCTCTGCCCGACATTTCGCAGGTTTCGCCTGCAGGAATGTCGGGCTTTTTCATTCTCCGCCCGTGCCCCTTGTCCATGCCCCTCGCCTGGACGGGTCACCTGCCGTACATGCCTTGTAGGGTGGGACCTCCATGCACTCTGTCCGAAAGGACGACCAATGCAGCAGAACTCACGAGACCAGCTACCACTGCTGGCCAGACGCCCCGACGTCGTCACGGACATTCTCCAGATCGTCAAGACCGTCATCGCGGCCACCGGCGCGTGGTGGCTGTCGGACAATGTCCTCAACTCCCAGATGCCGTTCCTGGCTCCGTGGGCGGCGCTGCTGACAGTCCATGCCACCGTCCACCGCTCCCTGTCTCGCGGAGCACAGTCGACGATCGCCTCGACTCTCGGTGTTGCCTTGTCCTTCCTCATCGGCAACTACCTGGGGGTGAGCATCTGGACATTTGCTCTCGCGCTGCTGGTCGGTCTCGCTGCCGCGCGTCTGCCATGGATACGCGATGAAGGCGTGGCGATTGCGACAACAGGAATCTTCGTCCTCGGCAGCGGCTTCGACAGTCAGCAGCCCTTTCTCGGGGAACGGATCTTGGAACTCTGCATCGGTGTCGCCGTCGGCATCGTGGTCAACCTACTTGTGATTCCGCCGCTGCGGGATCAGCAGGCCGCGCGATACGTCGACAGCATCAACCGGCGCATGGGCACCATGCTCGTCGACATGGCAGATGAACTGGACGACGGCTGGGAAACCGCGGACGCCGATGACTGGTTCAATGAGACCGAGTCGATGAGCGAAGAGATGAACTCCGCATGGCAGTCGGTCAGGTTCGCTCGCGAGAGCCAACGAGCAAATCCGCGTGATCGTCTGCGTCGGAAGCGCACTCCATCGGGCGAGGCTCGAGACACTCAGACATCGCCGAAGGATGCCAGCTACGAGAATATCCTGCAGCGGGTGGACGAAGGCATCTCCCATCTGCGCCATCTCACGCGAACTCTGCGCGAGGGGTCCTATGAAGACGGCGAATGGGACACTCGCTTTCGCGAGCAGTGGACCTCGATCGTCCGCGACGCAGGCCGATCGATTGCCGACCCGGATGCGGAGGTCGAGCCGATCTTCAAACGCCTCGAAGAGCTGTCGGTGAACATGGCCGCCGATGACGGCCTCCCTGAGCGCTCCTGGGCTCTTTACGGGTCGCTTATCGCAAGCATGCAGCACATCGCCGCAATCGTCGACGACGTCGCCTCCGCACGTGAGGCACGCGAATCTAGCTGACAACAGTCAGTTGAGATGAGCAGCTGAGATGAACCGGTTCCGCCTGCAGACTCCTCAATGCAGAAAAGCGGCCCACCCAAGCAGTGTGTGCTCGGATGGGCCGCAAGCCCGTACCTGGGGGAGTCCGGACTCCCAATCGCTCAGAAAGCGAGTCAGAAGTCCCAGTCGTCGTCTTCCGTCTGTTCGGCCTCGCCGATGACGTAGGAGGAACCGGAGCCGGAGAAGAAGTCGTGGTTCGTTCTTACCCCCTGATCAAAGGTCCGATCGTTGAATTCTAGACGGAGTTCAGGGGTGCCTCCCGAGGTCTACCTGGTGTGATCGTGGGCAGGATTTGGGCAAATTCTGGGTACTCACTTCCCAGGCCACCACACGCCAAGCGTGGAACAGCAGCGTGAAACGCTGCCTATCATCGTGCAGCAAATGGTCATGAGACCGCAAAGACCGACGTCGACCGTGACGATCGTCTCCATCTGGGATGCAGAAGTATCGTCGCACGGTGATGCTCATAAATAGTGCCCACGGTCACCCCTGCGGCACAGCCGGCAACCACCGAAGCAGGGAATCCATAACGAATTGGATACTAAGTCAGTAGTCGGTACGTGCTTGAACCATAAACATCTTATGATCCGATCATGCCCAAAACTTTCCTCGCCACCCTTGTGGCCACAGCCTTCTTCATCACTGGGTGCGCTGGAGTACCCGCCACCACTGCGGGAGCCGAAGTAGAACCCGCTGCCGAGACTGAAACCACCGAGGCGAGTGCTGAGGAGTTCGCCTCGATTATTGCTGAGGGACGCCGAGACGTCGACGAGTGGCTTGAGACGTGGGACGAAAACTACTGCAGCCCCATTGGTGTGGGAGATGGTACCGACATCATGGCGTGCGAAATCAGCCTTATCTCTGGTGGACTCATCGCCGATACCAAAGTCATCGAGATGGACTCCGCCACCAAGGAGGACTCCCTGGTCTACATCGGAGAACCGCCGGAATCGATCGCAATCATCTGGCAATCCACGTTGGATGCCGCAACTGCGGCGTCTGAGGCCGGCGAAGCGGTCCCCGACGACTGCACGACCGCCGACGACTGCACGTCCAAAGTCATGGAGTTCACCATGGCGATGGAAGACCTGCAAGGCAAGTACGACGCATGGGAACCGTACATGTGACCGAGTGCCGACCCAGCCACCAATCAAACAGGAGAATACTATGGGAACGTTCATCGGCATGCTCATTATCTGGGCAATCAGCCTCATCATCCTCATTTTCGTCATCGCCCAAGGCGTGCGCATTGGAATGCGCTGGTCTCGTAAGGACGAACGAATCGAGCGGGTCGACAGAGGAGAGATGCCGCCAAACAAGCTCTCGACGTATCGAAAGGGCGAATCAATGTTCGACTACCGGCCCAAAGACAAGTTCAACTAGGCAGCAGGGGACACACCGCGAAACGTCGTAGTTCCCCTATAGCTTGCTCAACAGTGACATGCGCCAAGGAGTCGAGTCATGAAGATCCGAATAAGTTCGCTTCTCTCCCCGTTCTATGTCCACTCGGACTCTCCCCGAGGGGTCGCCAAGATTCCGAAGCGCGCATCCAGAGATCCTGATGAGGTCGAACGCCGGCTAGATGAAATCTTCAATGGACAGTCGGAAATCCGCCTTTTCCTGGAAGACACCGGCGTACCAGTCAAGACGGTGGTGTACGGGGCTGACTCACGAGGCTATGAAAAGTCGCACGTTGAAGGTGGGGTGGGTGCTGCTGTCCACGTCTGGAAGCTACGCGATCAAACCGACTAGTGCACTGCCACCACCATCAGGAGAACATCATGGAAGCAATCGGTCCCATCATCGTCATCGCAATCGTCTTCTTCATCCTCCTCTTCGTCTCCATCTTCATCATCGAAGAAGGCGTTCGCCGAGGCATGAGGAAAGCTCGAGCTGAAGAACGCGCCGAAATCGCCGACATGGAAGCGTCGGAGGAAGAACACGCCGACGACTAGACTGGCTTACCCTCCCACCACACATCGTCAGGATGCAACCACACACAAGTGAACCTGCACCGCTTGTCCGAGAGCTCAACGAAAATTGCCGGACCATTCGGATCCAGGCGCAATGCGTTCCCGGTCTTCCACTCCTCCCCGTCCTGCTCCCACACGAGTCGAACGCGGACGGGGAGTTTTGTGCGTGGGGGTCTGTCTCTGGCGGGGAGTGTGTTGAGAACGTTCTGCCATTTGACCGCGCTGCCGGTGAAATGGACGGGGCTGACGCAATCCGTCACTCCCGTAAGCCGTCAGCCAATCCGACGGAGTTCGGCGACGATGCTCTCGAGCATGTGGATTACCCCAGCTCCTACGGAGAGCGTGAGCGTCGACGTAAGCAAGTATGAAAAATAGTAGGGATCGAGTATCAACGTAATGAAGGTGGCGATTCCGCTGAGCGCCACGAGGACGAACATCAATGTTGACCAGCCTCGGCTGGCAATTGTCTTGTACTTGATCCCCCTGGTGACGACATACCCGCTCGGGGTCAATCGGACGCCTCCGGGTTCGAGCGGAGGCGTCCCGTGAACAGCATGAGGATCGCTCGGGAAGCCGTCCATATTGCCTTGCTGATTGGGGTACTGGTTCGGTTGGCCATGCGAAGGGTCTTGCTGATTTCAGTTCGGATTCTGATTCTGGGGGTTGGTCGACATTTGGCGCCTATCTAGTTTTCTGGGCTGTGAAGCGACCGCTTTACTGGACTGCGCTCACCATATGCTATCTGTAGTTTGACGACCCGGAGCTTCTGCTCGATCACGAATAGGTCTCATATACTACGGTTATGAGGACTTGCGCTGTCGTGTCGTGTCGTGTGACCGTACCGCGGTGGCGCGTGGCCTGTGCAATCGGTGCTATGCACGGTACAAGCGTGGCCTGGGCCCGAACGAGACGCGGCAGTACACAACGCGAGAGACCAAGGAACGCGTGCGCTACGAGGTCACGCAGCGTCGCGAGCATGGTGAGACTTCATTCTGTTTGAGGTACAGGCACTTCTTCAAGTGCTACGTCCTGCAGGCGGTCTTGCAAATGGCTGTGGACGACTTCCTCATCTCGCGTAACCCTGCCAACGGCATCAAAAACCTGCCCGACTTGGCACACCGGAAGAATGTGTATCTGACCTACGAGCAAGTCGAGAAGGTAGCCCAGGCTGCCGACGATTACCACTTGAGGCTACAGCGCGGCCGATATGGGTTCGTCATCTACCTCGCCGCCTACATGGGATTGCGGCGGAGTGAAAGCGCGACACTGAGACCCGACGATGTTGAACTCAAAGATCGCCGGGTGCGGATCCGCGCCGCAGTCTCAAAGAACGGTCGGGAACAATCCGTGGGTTATCCGGAGTTCATGCACGAGCAGTTCCGCGCAATCTCCCTCAAGGCCGAGCCGGAGGGGCTCCTGATCCCAGATCTAGCCGAGACGAAGAATCAGGAGTCGTGGCTCCTGAGCGTAAGGAAGAAAGCAGGGCTGGCCGAGAGTTTCGTGTTCCAAGATTTGCGCCACTCGGCGGCATCATTCGCGGTGTCTGCCGGCGCCTCGGTAAAGGTCGTGCAGAACATGCTTGGACACTCGTCTGCAGCCATGACGTTGGATGTGTACTCGGACCTGTTCGAGACTGACGTTGATGATGTCGCCCAGCGAATCAACGATCGGCGTGAGACGGCTCTCAACGATCGGCCGACGGGTGGACACCGGGCCGTAAATGATAGAGGATAGATACGTCTTCAGCACTGGCCGAAGACAAGAAGAGGGGCCGCCGAACCCGAAGGTCCGACGGCCCAATCCGGATCACTGATCAGGCAGCTGCAACTGCCTCATCGACCAGAATCCAATAGGATGGCCCTCTATCGGGACGCCATCTCAAGCCTGCAAGCGGTGGGAAGGTCGCTCCAGCCGGGAAGAACTTAATTCTTCCGTCTTGGTCGACCCACTCCCCTGCTTGCGGAACTCTCTGACTATTCTTCCACTCCCCATTGGGGCCAAGTGGCTCATGTGTAGTCATGAGTCATTCTTTCCCGGCGGAGAATTTATCCCGCCCCACCGGCAACGGTCCCGCGCTTATGCACAGAATCCTTTTGCGCAGCCACTCCTTTCGCTACCTAACTGCGCCAAATCAGTTGTGGGCAAATTCTGGGCAATTGCCTCTCGAATAGCCCAAACTTCCACATACAGTGCGGGCCCACTCACCACTCAGATTGAGTAGAGTAGGCCCGTCACCAGCAGTTTCAGAAGTCCCAGTCGTCGTCTTCCGTGTTCTCGGCCTTGCCGATGACGTAGGAGGAACCGGACCCGGAGAAGAAATCGTGGTTCTCGTCGCTGTTGGGCGAGAGAGCCGCGAGGATCGCCGGGTTGACCTCGGTGACCTCCTTCGGGAACATCGCCTCATACCCGAGGTTCATCAGGGCCTTGTTGGCGTTGTAGTGGAGGAACATCTTGCAGTCCTCGGCCAGACCCACGGAGTCGTAGAGGTCATGGGTGTAGGCGACCTCGTTCTCGTAGAGCTCGAACATGAGGTTCATCGTGTAGTCCTTGAGCTCCTGCTTGCGCTCTTCGGACTGTGACTCCAGGCCCTTCTGGTACTTGTAGCCGATGTAGTAACCGTGCACAGCCTCGTCGCGGATGATCAGGCGGATGAGGTCCGCCGTGTTCGTCAGCTTCGCGTGTGCAGACCAGTACATGGGCAGGTAGAAGCCGGAGTAGAAGAGGAACGATTCCAGCAGCGTGGAGGCAACCTTGCGCTTGAGCGGGTCATCGCCACGGTAGTAACTGAGGATGATGTCGGCCTTGGACTGCAGGTAGGTGTTCTCCCGCGACCAACGGAATGCCTCGTCGATCTCCTTCGTCGAGCACAGGGTCGAGAAGATCGAGGAGTAGGACTTCGCGTGCACGCTCTCCATGAATGCGATGTTCGTCATCACTGCTTCCTCGTGCGGCGTGACCGCATCCGGGATCAGAGAGATCGCACCCACAGTGCCCTGAATCGTATCGAGCAGAGTCAGACCGGTGAAGACGCGCATCGTCAGCGTCTTCTCCTCCTCGGTGAGTGTCGCCCACGAGGGGATGTCATTGCTCAGCGGCACCTTCTCAGGCAGCCAGAAGTTTCCTGTGAGGCGATCCCAGACGTCATCGTCGACGGGATCGACGACACGGTTCCAGTTGATGGCGTCGACGTGCGAGGCCAAAGTCAGATTCTCCAACGTTTCCATCTCTCTTCCAAGTTGCAGGTACGTCGTGCGTACGTGTCGTCTGCCCAGCAGACTAAGAATGTTGAGCACCCGGAGCCTGCACGATGGGCAGGCCCCGGGTCAAGAGTGCTGTGGGCCGGTTGGCACCGGCCCACAGCACTCAATGGTCACAGCATGCAGGAAACGCAGCCATCAACCTCGGTGCCCTCCAGCGCAAGCTGGCGCAACCGGATGTAGTAGATGGTCTTGATGCCCTTGCGCCACGCGTAGATCTGCGCTTTGTTGATGTCACGAGTCGTTGCGGTGTCCATGAAGAACAAGGTCAGCGACAGGCCCTGGTCCACGTGCTTCGTGGCCTCGGCGTAGGTGTCGATGATCTTCTCGTAGCCGATCTCGTAGGCATCCTGGTAGTACTTGAGGTTGTCGTTGTCCATGAAGGGTGCCGGGTAGTACACCCGACCGATCTTGCCCTCCTTGCGGATCTCAACCTTCGAAGCCACAGGGTGGATCGACGAGGTCGAGTTGTTGATGTAGGAGATCGATCCTGTGGGCGGAACGGCCTGCAGGTTCTGGTTGTAGATGCCGTGCTCGGCAACTGCAGCCTTGAGCTCACGCCAATCATCCTGAGTGGGGATATGCACACCGGCTTCGGTGAACATCTCAGCCACCCGCTGGGTGCGTGGTTCCCACACTTCGTCGGTGTACTTGTCGAAGTATTCGCCGCTCGCGTATTTCGACCTCTCGAATCCGGCGAAGGCGGTCTGACGTTCCTTCGCGATCTCCATCGATGCCCGCACACAGTGGTAGGCGACGGTGTAGAAGTACATGTTCGTGAAGTCGAGGCCCTCATCGGAACCGTAGTAGATGTGCTCACGGGCAAGGTAGCCGTGGAGGTTCATCTGGCCGAGTCCGATAGCATGCGACATGTCATTGCCGCGGGCGATCGAGGGCACCGACTGGATGTCAGAGGTCTCAGCGACAGCGGTCAGTCCGCGGATCGCAGTCTCGATGGTCTGCCCGAAGTTGGACGAGTCCATCGTCAGAGCGATGTTGAGAGAGCCGAGGTTGCAGGAAATGTCCTTGCCGACGACGTCGTATCCGAGATCGGAGTCGTACTTGCTGGGCTCGGACACCTGCAGGATCTCGGAGCACAGGTTCGACATGATGATCTTGCCGTCGATCGGGTTCGCCTTGTTCACTGTGTCTTCGAACATGACGTAGGGGTATCCGGACTCGAACTGGATCTCTGCCAAGGTCTGGAAGAACTCGCGTGCATTGATCTTGTTCTTCTTGATGGCCGCGTTGTCGACCATCTCCTCGTACTTCTCTGTCACGTTGACGTCGGAGAAGGGCATGCCGTAGACACGTTCGACGTCATACGGGCTGAAGAGGTACATGTCCTCATTGCGCTTGGCCAGTTCGAAGGTGATGTCCGGGATGACAACGCCCAAGGACAGCGTCTTGATCCGGATCTTCTCATCGGCGTTCTCGCGCTTGGTGTCGAGGAACTTGTAGATGTCGGGGTGGTGAGCGTGGAGGTACACGGCACCGGCACCCTGACGTGCGCCCAGCTGGTTGGCGTAGGAGAAGGAGTCTTCGAGCAGCTTCATGACGGGGATGACACCCGAGGACTGGTTCTCGATCTTCTTGATCGGTGCACCGGACTCGCGGATGTTGGTCAGAGCGAAGGCCACACCGCCGCCGCGCTTGGACAGCTGCAGAGCGGAGTTGATGGAGCGGCCGATGGACTCCATATTGTCTTCGATGCGCAGCAGGAAGCAGGAGACGAGCTCGCCGCGCTGCTTCTTTCCCGCGTTGAGGAAGGTCGGAGTGGCCGGCTGGAACCGACCATGGATGATCTCGTCGACGAGCTGCTTAGCCAGGGTCTCGTCGCCGCGAGCAAGGAACAGTGCGACCATGACGACGCGATCTTCGAAGCGTTCGAGGTAGCGCTTTCCGTCAAAGGTCTTCAGCGTGTACGAGGTGTAGAACTTGAAAGCACCGAGGAAGGTCTGGAACCGGAACTTAGCCGAATAGGCGTGCTTCGAAAGCTCCTCGATAAAGTCGAAGGAGTACTGATCGAGAACTTCGGGCTCGTAGTATTCCTTCTCGACGAGGTAGTCCAGCTTCTCCTTGAGGTCATGGAAGAAGACTGTGTTGTTGTTGACATGCTGCAGGAAGTACTGCCTGGCAGCCTGTTTGTCACGCTCGAACTGGATGCGACCATCCTGGTCGTAGAGGTTCAGCATGGCGTTGAGCGCATGGTAGTCAAGATCCGTCTCTTCGCGGATGATGTCTTCTACATTGCGGTCTTCAGCGAGCTCGCGCACAGTTTGTCCAATCCTAAATTCACTGCTTCGACGTCCTCTGGGGTTCCGAGGAGTTCGACACGGTACAGCACGGGTACATTGCATTTCGCGGCCACTTTGCGTGCCGCGCGACAGTATTCTTCGCCGAAGTTCGTATTTCCGGCGCCGATGACGCCGACGAGGTGGCGGCGATTCGATTCGATATTGAGGAACTTGATCACTTGCTTGGGGACGGCGCCTCTGTTGGGGCCGGCTCCGTAGGTGGGAGTCACAAGGACGAACGGTTCGTCGATCGCCAGCGTCTCATCTTTTGTCAGCAGGGGAAGTCGGCGTGAGGGGTGCCGCAGCTTGCTGACGAATCGGTCGGTGTACTCAGAGCTGCTCGAGTAGTAGACCAGGAGCATGTCAGGCTACAACGGAAACCGAGGTCTGCTCGCCGGCCAGAGTGGCGATCTTGTCCGGACGGAAACCTGACCAGTGGTCGTTGTCGGTGACAACGACGGGAGCCTGCATGTAGCCCATGGCCTTGACGACATCCAAGGCGTTCTCATCGACACTGAGATCGACCGACTTGTACTTCAGACCCTTGGCATCGAGCGCACGGTAGGTGGCGTTGCACTGGACGCAAGATGGCTTGGTGTACACGGTGATCATCGCGACTCCTCAATTCTGCACTTCGGCTTAGATTCCACGGTATGTCCTGCTCGGACTATGACCTTGACAATGACGAATATCACGTAGATCAGGCCCGAGTGTGACCACTAGATGTTGTGTTCGAGGTCGACTCTACCCCTATATCCAGTGTTACACCAGTGTTGTTTCAACCATCCACACCCTGTGTTCAAATCGTCCACAGTCATCCACAAGTCACGAATGACACTGATGTAGTTCGATCACCTGCGAGGACACTGGACAGCGGGGTCGAAAACCCATTTTCGGGCACCTCCCCCAACTGCGTTTTCCACACTTGTCCACAGATAAAAATTTCACCTGTGGGCGCTTTTTCGGCGTGTCACGCTCGACTGTGTTTACGGTCGAATGTGGTCCGCTTCCACGGTCACCGCCTCCCTTCTTCATCACGTCGATTTCGTGGCGTTGTGCGCGACTTCGCGGCGTCTTCCACGGCTGTGTGTCGTTCCCTGCACTGTATGTGTCGGTACTGACACGAAAGTGCCCAGACGCGTGTCAGGGTCAGCCCATATGCTTGTTTTGTCAGCCAGTTGAGATTTGAGAGGCCCCACCATGACGGCAACGGCACCCGCCAACACTCAAGAGATCGCGCATGCTCAATCGATTCTCAAAGGCTTGGAGTCCTATCTGGACCATTTCGTCGTCGGACAGCAGCGTTTGCGTGAGAGCCTGCTCATCGGTCTCCTCTCCGGTGGTCATCTGCTCCTGGAGAGTGTTCCTGGTCTAGCCAAGACGACTGCGGCAGCGGCGTTGGCCAATGCGGTGGCCGGAAAGTTCTCCCGCATCCAATGCACTCCCGATCTGCTGCCAGCCGACATCATCGGCTCACAGATCTACAACGCTCAGGAGGGCTCGTTCAATACGGTCTTGGGGCCCGTGCACGCCAACATCGTCCTCCTCGATGAGATCAACCGGTCCTCGGCGAAGACGCAGAGCGCCATGCTCGAGGCGATGCAGGAGAAACAGACCACGATCGGCGGCCAGCGGTTCGAACTTCCGCGTCCGTTCCTCGTCATGGCCACGCAGAACCCGATCGAACAGGAGGGGACCTACCAGCTTCCTGAGGCTCAGCTCGACCGGTTCATGATCAAAGATCTCCTCACCCATCCGAGTCCCAATGAGGAGATGGAGATCCTGTCCCGTCTCGATTCGGGTGTCTTCGACCGCGATTCCGTGCCTAAGCCTTCGTGCAGCCTCGAGGACGTGGAGACGCTGCAGCAGTATGCACGCACCATCTACGTCGACCCATCGATCAGCCGGTACCTCGTCGAACTAGTCCACGGCACCAGGAACACCACGAAGTACCTGGGCAGACTGGCCCCCTTCATCGAATACGGTGCCAGCCCTCGTGCCTCGATCGCTTTCACCAACGCTGGACGGTCCCTGGCGATGATCCGGGGCCGCAACTACGTCATCCCCGAAGACATCAAGGACCTGGCCCACCGGATTCTCGCTCACCGCATCCAGCTCAACTTCGAAGCTGCGGCCGAGAACATCACGAGCGCACAGGTCGTCGATGCCCTCCTCATGGCCGTCCCGACTCCCTGATCGGATGCATCGATGACTGCTCTGCTCAACCGGATCAAGGCGCGGATGACCATCCACGCGCACCGTCGAACCCGCCGGCTCCTCGACGGGGACTACTCCTCTGTCTTCCACGGACACAGCCTCGACTTCGATGACCTGCGTGACTACATCCCCGGCGACGAGATCCGCGACATCGACTGGAAGGCCACGGCTCGCCATTCGAACCCACTGGTCAAACGCTACGTCGCCCACCGCAGACACATTCTGGCACTGGTCGTCGACTCCTCTCGGAACTTCGACGCGATCACCTCGGCCGGAGTCGACAAACGGCAGCTGGCGATCCTCATGGCCGGAATGACCGGCTACCTTGCCGTACGCCACGGTGATGATGTGATGCTCGTCCATGGAAACTCAGCACGGACCACCGCCTCGCCTCGCAAGGGCAGCGAAGCCCACCTGGAGAACCTGCTGCAGCAGATCCTCGCCGAATCCGGCACCGACAGCGACGGTTCGATCGATGAGCAGCTGCAGTGGATCGCCACCCACATCAACCACCGGATGCTCGTCGTCGTCATCTCCGATCAAGCGCCCCTCGGCCCGAAGGAAGAGGCCACGATCAAACGTCTGCGCGCCCAGCACGAGGTCCTGTGGATCACGATCACCGACGCAGACCTTGCCCAACTGCCGACCGCCTCGGCGCCGTTCGACGTCTCACGACCGGACGTCGGCCTGCCATCATCCGTGATGGCCAACCCGAGCGTGCGCGCCGAGTTCCAGGCCGCCGAGGCTAGCCGCCGGCAGCACCGGAACGACCTGCTGACCAAGCTCGGGATCTCACACACCGAAATCGCCCACCCGGACCAGGCCCTGGGCAATCTCCACACTCTGCTGCTGAGGCACCGCCATGGGCCCCGCTGAACTCGTCGGGCCCCTGCAGCTCTCGGCCTGGTGGTATGTCGCCGCCAGTGCCGTTCTGCTGGCCGCCGTCCTCAATCTGTTCGCTCCGCTGCTGCGTGCGGCGGCCGGTTCAGGCGCGAAGTCCGGACCTCGCATTCCCATACCTGTTCGCAGCACGTACATGTCGCGGATCGCCGCCGTCGAGTCGAAACTCGGTGACGGAGAAGCCGGTGTCAGAGATTCGGCCCGGGAACTGGCAAAGATCGTACGCGAGTTCGCCCGTGATGCCTGGGGCGTCCAGGCCGAGCACCTCACCTACCGAGATGCCGCCGTGGCCGGCCTCGATGACCTTGCCGAGTCCCTGTCGGGCCTCTACGAGGCGGAGTTCGCTGAGGACGAGGCCCACGATCTGGGGCCTCAGATCGCCGGTGCCAGAAAGTTGGTGACACGATGGTCCTGATGCTCTGGTGGTTGGCGATCATCCTCCTCGTGCTGGCCGCGGCAGCGGTCTTCTTCTTCCGCAGGCCCAAGGCCACCGCCTCATCGCTTGCCGTGGCACACAGTGCGCGGATGACGACCCTGCCGAGTTTCCGCAAAGCCATGCGGACCCGTCTGCTCACGACGGTCGCCTTCCTCGGTGTCATCGCCCTCACCGGGTTGTCGACGTTGGCTGGGATCTCTCGGCCGGCTTGGGTTGAGACCGTCAACCCGGAGAAGAAGCTGCGCGACGTCATGCTCTGCCTCGATGTGTCCGGTTCAATGCTGGGATACGATGCCGATCTCCTCGAGGCCTATCAGGAGCTCGTCGACCGGTTCGACGGCGAACGCATCGGCATGACCGTGTTCAATTCCACCGCTGTCTCCGCGTTCCCGCTCACTGATGACTACGAGATGGTCCAGAGTTACCTTGAAGAAGCCGAAGAGGGTTTCCGCACCTGGGGTTCGGAAGGCACCGACTACTCATGGTCGACCTCACCGCCGAACATCGGCGGTTCCTCCCTCATCGGCGACGGTCTCGTCTCCTGCGTGGACAACTTCGATCGTCAGGATGAGGATCGTTCCCGCTCGATAGTCTTCGCCACCGACAACATGCTCGCCGGTGACCCGCTCTTCGACCTCAACGAGGCCACGGACATCGCGGTGGAGTCGGATGTCAGGGTCTACAGCCTCTCTCCCCCATCGGTGCTCGCGAACACGCAGACCAAAGAGCTGAAGTCAGTCTCCGATCGCACGGGAGGAAAGCAGTTCGACATGGGTTCGGCCTCGACGATCGATCGCATCGTCTCAGAGATCCAGAGCCAGGAGGCCGAGAACACTCCGGGCCGTTCCTACACCGTCGTCCATGACATGCCTGCTGTTCCTCTCGGGATCGCGGTCTTCGGCCTCGCCGGTGTCTTCGTTCTGGCGTGGAGGACGAAATCATGATCTTCGATCCCATCTTCACCTGGTTCGGCTGGGGCTTCCTCGTCCTCGCTCTGCTCACCGTATGCATCATTCCAGCTGTGCGCGGGGATGGTCCGCGTTGGAAATGGTTCGCGCGCATGGGCATCGTCGCCGTGCTCGCTCTGGCTTTGGCTCGCCCCGGCATTCCGATCAAATCCTCGACCGAGGAGTACGAGGCCGCAGCCGACGTCTACTTCCTCGTCGATACGACGACCTCGATGGCCGCTGAGGACTATGACGGTGACAAGACCCGCCTGGAAGGGGTGAAGAAGGACATGCTCGAGCTGGCCAAGCAGCTGCCCGGCACCAGACTGAGCATCATCTCGTTCGCCTCGACCGCTTCGACGGTCATGCCTCTGACGACCGACCATGCTGCGTTCGCCTCCGCCGTCGACGTCCTCAGCCCCGAGATGTCGTTGAACTCGAATGGCTCGTCCATCACCGAGGCGGGGGCTGAGTTGGACAAACGCATGAAGTCCAATCAGGAGGATCGTCCCGAGAACAAGAGCCTGGTCTTCTACTTCGGCGACGGTGAGCAGACGGCTGAGACCTCTGTCGACTCATGGTCATCCTTCGCCTCGCGCATCGATGATGGCGCGGTGTTCGGATACGGAACCGCGCAGGGCGGGAAGATGAAGGAACCCCAGCCCTTCGGCTACGGATCCTCTCCCGGAGATGATCCCGGCCTCGGCGACCCCCAAGACCCTGACGGTGCTGGCGGGTCCAACGGATCAGCCGACGAGTACATTCGCGACGGGCAGGGCAATCCCGGGATCTCGAAGATCGATGAGACGAACCTCAAACAGTTGGCGACTGATCTCGGCGTGAAATACCACCATCGTGAGGGCGGGGCCTCGATGTCGAGCGTCTACTCGGCCCCGAAGTACGATCAGACTCTGGTGAAGAAGGATGGCCGCGTCACCGTCGACGAATACTTCTGGGTCCCCCTGATCCTCGTGTTCGCATGGATCGCAGTCGAAATGGTGTTCGGGGTCCGCGAACTTCTGCGGCTGCGTACCATCGCCCCCACACGGCGAGGAGGTCGGCCATGAACCGGATCACACGCACCTGGTCGACGATGCGCAGGTTGTCTCGCATCAACATCATCATCGGGTCCGTCCTGCTGCTCGTCTTCGGCTATGTGGCTGTGACCCTCTATTTCGGGGCCGCCTCACAGGTACGCTATTCGTCGAATGACTTCCCCGGAGCGAAGAAGGCATCGACCGCCTTCCTCACACTCAGTCCGGTCCAACGCCACATCGGCTACTACAATCGCGGCACCGCGGAGGCAGCAGTCGGCGATTTCGAACCGGCGCGAGACGACCTCGAGTCGGCTCTCGAGATTGCTCCCGTCCGTGACGAGTGCGCCGTACGAATCAACCTGTCCTATGTCTACGAGAAACTCGCCGACGAAGCCGCGGGGCAGGAACCAGAGAAGTCGGATGAGCTCTACGAACAGTCACTGAAGACCTTGGAGGATGCTCCGAAGGAATGCCAGCCGAAGAAGAGCGAAGAGCAGCAGAAGAGCGACGAGGCGAAGAAACGCGTCGAGGACAAGAAGGCCGGAGAGAAGTCGAAGCAGGAAGGGTCCGAAGGCGAGGACTCAGAGAGTTCCGAGAGCGATGATCAGAAGAACGGCGACTCCGGAGATGACTCGAAGAAGAAGGACGAGAAAGAGGGCTCTGGCGAAGGCGAAGAGAAGTCCGATGACTCCGGAGAGAAGTCCGAGGAGGAGCAGAAGCGCGAGAGGCTGCGCAAGCGCGGCGAGGACTCAGAACGTGAACAGCAACAGCAGGGACCTGGCGGTGAGGGAGGTCGTTCGGCCCCGGACAAACCCTGGTGAGTCTCCTGTGCGATCATGAGTCCATGAGCACTCCGGACACCTCAGCTGACAGCACCTCGACCCCGCGGCTGCGGGCCTCGCTGGAGACATTCCCGCCGTATGTTCCTGGGAAGGCACCCAAGGAAGTCGACGGGCTCGCCCCGTTCAAGCTGTCCTCGAATGAGAACTACCTCGAGCCGCTGCCAACTGTGGTCGCTGCCATGGTCGCGGATGCGAAGAATCCTGCCCTGTACCCCGATGACGCGGCGTTGGCTCTGCGCACAGAACTAGCCGACCGCCTCGGCGTGAGCATCGATGAGCTCATCGTGACCACAGGCGCCAGCGAGCTGCTCGTGGCTCTGACCCAGATCACCTCGGACGCCAGCACCGAAGCGATCTACCCTTGGCCCTCGTTTGAGATGTATCCCCAGACCACAGGACTGGCCGGGTCGAAACGAATCGAGGTTCCGGTCCGTGACGACGGTCGACACGACCTCGATGCGATGGCGGCGGCGATCACCGACAAGACCAGCCTCATCATTCTCTGCTCCCCGAACAATCCGACGGGTCCTGCACTCCGCGATGAGGAGGTGCGCCGATTCCTCGACCGCGTCCCGGCAACGGTGCTTGTCGCCCTCGACGAGGCCTATTGGGAGTTCGCCACCGCCGAAGGAGTCGTCGACGGGGTCGCTCTGGTCGCCGACTACCCCAATGTCGTTCTGGTCCGGACCTTCTCGAAGGCTCACGCTCTGGCCGGCCTGCGGGTCGGCTACGCGCTCGCTCACGCATCAGTCATCCAGGGACTGTTCAAGGCCGTCATTCCCTTCGGAGTCACCGATATCAGCCAGACTGCCGCCCTGGAGTCTCTGCGCCACAGTGATGAGGTCGACGTCCGAGCCAAGGAGATCGCAGCCGTCCGCGATGACTTCGCCGAAGCGCTTCGCAACCAAGGATGGGATGTGCCCGAGGCGCAGGGGAACTTCGTGTGGCTGCCGCTGGGCCCGCTGTCCTCAGCCTTCGAAGATGCCTGCGTCGAGCAGGCTGTCGCGGTGCGCAACCTCGGCGACGGTGTCCGCATCAGCATCGGCGAGCAGGAAGGCCTCGACCGGGTTCTCGCGGTCGCTTCGGACTTCTATGCCGAGCACTTCGGCTGAGCCGGCCGCCTCTCAGAGTTCTGCAAGCTCCAGGGCCAAGGCCACGGCTTGGACCGATTCGGCCCGGCTGAGATCGCGACCCAACAACGTCTCGATCTTGGCCATGCGTGCTCGCACAGTATGCCGGTGGATGCCGAGCTCGGCCGCGATCGCATCTCTGACTCCCCCGGTCGCGATGAACGAGCGCAGCGTCAGCAGCAGGTCCTGTTCGTCGCGTGAGGCGAGGAGCGTACCCAGGACTCGGTCGACGAATCTCTGCGCCGCTGCCTCATCGATCGACGACAGCAGCGCCCGCACATCCGAGCTCGCGGTTTCGTGCTGTGTTCGCCACACGGTCCAGGCGTGGTGGACCTGGGTCAACGGGATCATCTTCGCAGACAGTTCGCTGAGACCGGTGACGTCTGCGACCCGTCCGACCACGCTGACCTGATCTGGTGCAGAACCTGCGGAACCAGCAGAATCTGCGGAATCTATGGCATCGCGGTAGCTGCGATCGGCATCCTGCATGCCGGCCTCGATGACTCCGAGCATCGACCCGGCCCGGGCCAGGAGAGTTCCGGGACCCAGATCCCCCATCAGCGTCTCCGGATCCTCACCGCGCACATTGCCGAAGACCGTGAACTTCACTCGCGAGACCGGAGCCAGTCCGGTCTCCTGCACCCACTCGGTCCGGGCCTGCTCTGCCGTCAAGGGAGTGGTGAAGAGCGGTGACTCCGATCGCCGAGGTCGGGCCTCCGTGATGCTCAGACTCAGCAGTGCCGCTGCGGTGGAGAGGAGGAGGGCGCGGGTGCGGGCATTGCCGGTCGCCTCGGCGGGGGCGAGGATCCAGGCCCGCACCTGATCGTCTCCGACCGGAACGGCCTCGACGATACCTGTCTCAGTGCGCAGAAGGCGCGGTGCCATAGAGGGCTTGAGTGCCTCGAGGATGAGCTCGTGACGCACCTGGATCTTCGCATCAGCACCCGTCAGACCCCTGCCTGTGGGTGAGACGAAGTGGACATCTGCAGCCAGTGTGCTGGCCAGATCGTCGACCAGAGCTGCGGGGCCCTGATGCGCAAGGTCGGTGGCGAAGCGTCGCCCCGCGCTGCTGGCCCTGGTCAGTTCCCGGGTCGTCTCCTCCTCTCGCATTCTGGTGAAGGCATCGACGACGGCCACAAAGGGAACCGGTTCGGGCACCCCGAACAGAGCCAACTCCTGCGCCCTCGCCTGCTCGATCAGCACCGGTGGAAGTTCCTGCCACGGCAGGGCAGAACCGAGACCGATGCCGAGCGCATGGACGCCTGCTCTCTTGAGGCGACCGACATAGTCACCCACGCCCTCGCCGCTGAGGTCTTGGCCGACACCGATCGTGAGCAGGACCTCTCCCCCGGCCAACCATTCGTCGACAGCGGGCAGCTCCGAGGAGTGCACGATTGTGACATCTTCCAATCTGGAGTGCGGCGAATCGACGACGACGTCGAGCGCAAGTTCCTGCCGCGCCCAGAGCTGACCCAAGGTGACCATGAACCCCATACTATCCGCACTGGACAACCCGTTCTTCAAATTATCCATTGTGGATATCGGCGTGGTGTGAGCCACGTCCTAGGCTGATGGCAATCACACACCACTGCCAGCATTGACAATTTCGAAGGAGAGCCGATGTCGACTCAACCCCTGGGACCAGCCGATTACAGCAAGACACCACGATTCGCCGGGCCACCGACCTTCGGTCTGCTCCCGCGCATCGACGAGGTCGAAGCCCAGAGGCCGGGTGAGAAGATCGACGTCAAGATCCTCGGAGTCCCCTTCGACGCCGGAGTCAGCTACCGTCCCGGTGCACGTTTCGGTCCCGCCCACATCCGCCAGTCCTCGAAGCTGCTGCGCCCCTACAACCAGGCCACAAACGTCCACGCATTCACCTGGCAGCAGGTCGCCGACTGCGGTGACTTGGGCGTGAATCCCTTCGACATCGAAGAGGCCATCACCGAAGTCGAACGCTCCGCCGATGAGATGCGTGCCGACGGGGCGAAGCTGCTCACTCTCGGTGGCGATCACACATTGGCTCTGCCGAACCTGCGTTCCCTACACAAGACGCACGGCAAGATCGCGGTCCTGCACTTCGACGCCCACCTCGACACCTGGGACACCTACTTCGGTGCCCCGTACACGCACGGCACCCCGTTCCGCCGCGCCAGCGAAGAGGGCCTGCTCGACCTCGAGTCCTGCATGCATGTCGGCATCCGCGGACCCCTCTACGGCCAAAAGGATCTCGAAGACGACGCTGTGCTCGGCTTCCAGATCATCCGCAGCGACGACTACCAGTTCACTTCCGTCCAGGAAGTCGTGGCCCGTATACGCAAACGGCTCGGTGACGCACCCGTCTACCTCTCCGTCGACATCGACGTCCTTGACCCCGCGGCAGCACCGGGCACGGGCACGCCTGAGGCCGGCGGTATGACGAGTCGCGAACTGCTCAACTCGATTCGCGGGCTGCAGGGGCTCAATGTCGTCGGAGCCGAGATCGTCGAAGTGGCACCGGCCTACGATCACGCCGAGATCACCGGACTCGCCGCCGCCCACGTCGGCTACGAAATGCTTTCGCTGTGGGCCGCCGAGGCCAATGGTCTCACCGGCCCCTCGGGCCCCAGCGGCGAAGCACTCGGGCTCTGATCATGGCAGATGACACGAACAGCGCCGTGGCCGGCGAGGAGTTCCGCAACGGCGGTCGGGCCGTCATCGCGACCCTGGCCGCACACGACGTCGACACGATCTTCGGGATTCCCGGAACGCACAATCTCGAGTTCTACCGGCACCTGAGTGAATTCGGCATCCGCGCCATCACGCCCCGCCACGAGCAGGGTGCCGGCTATGGTGCCGACGGGTATTTCCTCGTCTCCGGCAAACCCGGGGTCGTCATCACCACCTCAGGTCCGGGACTGACGAATGTCATCACGGCCGCGGCGACCGCGTATGCGGAGTCACGACCGATGCTCATCCTCTCCCCCGGTGTTCCCACCGGCATGGAGCGCGCCGACGTCGGAATGCTCCACGAGACGAAGGACTCCTCGGGCGCACTGAACCGCCTGCTGGTCTCCTCCCAGCGCACGCGTACGGCCGAAGGCGCTGCCCAAGCCGTCGCCGAGGCGTTCGCCATGTTCTCCTCCTCGCGGCCTGGCCCCGTTCACATCGAGGTTCCCCTCGACGTGCTCGAGGGCGCCTGGAACGGCAGTGTGCCGACCCCGATTCCCGGCCGCCGTCCCGGCCTTGACTCGCGTGTCGTCTCCCGTGCCGCCGAGGCGGTGGCCAGTGCCACTCGCCCGCTCATCGTCGCCGGCGGTGGGGCCCGCCGGGCAAGTACCGAGGTCAAAACCTTCGCCGAGCTCCTCGACGCACCCGTGGCCACGACAGCCAACGGCAAGGGCATCATCTCTGAGACCCATCCGCTGTCGCTGGGCTCCAATGTTCGCTTCCCCAGCGTCCAGGCCGAGTCCGCGGCCGCCGACGTCCTCATCGTCCTCGGGTCCGAACTGGCCGACTCCGACCTGTGGGGCGGACTCATCGGCGCCCAGACTACTGTCGGCGTCCGCGACGAGAATTCCTCGCAGATCGTCATCCGCTGCGATATCGACCCCGACCAGCTGGGCAAGAACCTCGGCGGGGACATCCTCGCCTGTGCCGACACAGGCGAGTTCCTCACCGCGCTGATGGCCGAGCTCGATCACAATGAGGCCACAACCACCTCGGCGAGGGATGCCGCGTCGACCGGAAGCGGAAGCGACCGGGTCGCGGCGATCCGAGGCTCTTGGAACTCGGACTTCGACTTCGAGTCCATCGGTGCCCGCGTCACCCGCCTGGTCGAACAGGGCGCAGGACCTGCTGTCGTCGTCGCCGGGGACTCGTCCCAGGTCACCTACGACGGTTCCGTGCACGCTCTGACAGCCAGCACACCCGACCAGCTGCTCTACATGCCCGGTTTCGCCACCTTGGGCTACGGAATTCCGGCAGCCATCGGGGCGAAGCTGGCCGACAGCGCTCGGCCGGTTGCCTGCATCCTCGGAGACGGGGCGGCCATGTTCTCGATCCAGGAGCTGATGACAGCCAGCGAGCTGGGGTTGGGGATTCCCTTCGTCATCGTCGACAACGGCGGGTACGCCGAAATCGAAGCTCAGATGGTCGACCGGACGATCGAACCGTTCGCGGTCAAGCTCGCCCGTCCCGACTTCGCAGCCCTGGGCCAGTCCATGGGTGGGGCAGGGGTCACGATCGCTGAGTCCGACATCGACGAAATGTTGCCGCCGGCCGTCGCCGAGGCTCTGGAACGAAGTGTTCCCACCACCATTCACATCACCGTCGGGTGCTGAAGCACCCAATTAGCCGGCTGCTCACGCAACCAATCAAGAAAGGGTCGACGTGGACTCTCTAGTCGTCATCATCTACCTCGCCGCCATGGTGGGATTCGGAATCTGGGGCCGCTACAAGGCGAAGAACCAGGACGATTTCCTCGTCGCCGGCCGCCGCCTGGGCGGGTGGCTGTACACGGGCACGATGTCCGCGGTCGTCCTCGGCGGAGCCTCGACGATCGGAGGCGTCGGACTCGGCTACACCTCGGGACTGTCGGGGATGTGGCTGGTGTTCAGCATCGGCCTGGGCATCATCCTGCTCTCACTGTTCTTCGCCCCTAAGATTCAGAAGCTGGAGATCTACACGGTCTCGCAGATGCTGGAGCTGCGCTACGGGAAGGGCTCCCGCCTGGTCTCGGGCACAATCATGACCGCCTACGGGCTGATGATCTCCACGACGTCGACGGTCGCCTATGCGACGATCTTCCACGCGCTCTTCGACCTCAATAAGTTCTGGTCGGTGCTCATCGGCGGCGGCATCGTCATCCTCTACTCGATGCTCGGCGGAATGTGGTCGATCACGCTGACCGACTTCGTGCAGTTCTTCATCCAGACCATCGGCATCTTCCTCATCATGCTGCCGGTCGTGCTGAGCAAGTCCGGCGGCATCGGAGAGCTGTTCTCATCACTGCCGGCCGAGCAGACGAGCCCGGTGGGCATCGGCTGGCAGGCGATTCTGGGCTACATCCTCATCTACACTCTGGGGCTGCTCATCGGCCAAGACATCTGGCAGCGCGTGTTCACCGCACGCAGCCCGGGTGTGGCCAGGTGGGGCGGTCTGTCCGCTGGCGTCTACTGCCTCCTCTATGCCGTGGCCGGTGCGCTCATCGGTATGGCCGCAACGAAGATCGTTCCCGGCATCGAGGTCCAAGACGATGTGTTCGTCGCCGTCGTCGATGCTGCGATGTCGCCCCTGTTGGGCGGATTCGTTCTCGCCGCAGCGCTGGCAGCGATGATGTCGACGGCCTCCGGCTCACTCATGGCCGCCGCGACGGTCTGCCGCCAGGACATCGTCGAACCCCTGCTGGCTCGCAAGGACATCGTTCCGGTGACGAAGGATGCGGCCGGTTCGACACCTGATCGAGCGACCACTGCCGGTGAGGCATCTGCGGCTGCGGAGCACGGAGGTGCGAAGTCGACGCTGGTGAAGTCTCTGGTCCGTGAGACCGGTGATGAGATCCGCGATTCTCGCATCTACCTCATCGGCCTCGGCGTCGTCACCCTCATCCTCGCGATGATCATGCCCAGTGTCGTCGAGGCACTCACCGTCGCCTACAACCTGCTGGTGGCCGGACTCTTCATCCCCATCCTCGGCGGGCTGATCTTCAAGCGCGGCAACATCGTCGGCGTCATGGCAGGCATGATCCTGGGTTCGATCACCACTATCGTCATCATGATCACGATGGGCATCTACTCCAACGAGGCCATCTACCTGGGCCTCATCGCCTCGCTGCTCGGCTACGTCGTCGGTTCGCTGGTGTCGAAGCCGACGCCACCAGAGGTCATGGCCGCCTGGAAGGAACGTCTGAACCGCTAGTTGGCATCCGCACTGGCTGCCAGCGGGCCGGTCGTACGAGTCTGCACCGAGGAGGTGCCGGCTTGGACGACCGGCCCGCTTTCATCTATATTCGAATGGTCAGGCCGGTGACAACGTCGATTCCGGTTGCTGCCGAACAGCCGGCGCTCGAAAAAGGAGCGCGAAGCCGCGGAGACCGCGTGTGAGACATATATGGATCCTTCTCTTCCATATCTCTCATTCGCGAAAGGCCCCTCATGGCTCACACCTCTGCCCACGTCGCTCACACCCTGGCCCACCACATCGATGAGGTCTTCGGCCTCATGGGCAACGGCAACGCCTACTTCCTCGATGCACTGCTGACCTCCACCTCGGCGACCTACACTGCCGTTCGCCACGAAGCCGGCGCGGTCGTCGCCGCCGATGCGCACTTCCGCACCTCCGGAAGGATCGCTGCAGCCACCACAACCTACGGGGCTGGGTTCACGAACACACTCACCGCACTGGCCGAAGCCGCGCAGGCCAAGGTGCCACTCGTCCTCGTCGTCGGTGATGAGCCCACGTCCGGGCCTCGCCCGTGGGATGTCGACCAGATCGCCATGGCCTCGGCCGTGGGCGTGCGCACCTACACCGTGGGGCGCGTCGACGCTGCTGCCGCGACTGTCACGGCCATCGAGCACGCACTGACGTACCGTGTGCCCGTCGTCCTGGCGATCCCCTACGATGTCGCGACCCTCGACATCGGCGAGATTCCGTCTGTCCCGGGACCCGGTCGGCCCACTCCCCTGGCGCCATCGTCCGAATTCGCACAGACCTCACTCTCTCGCCTGGCCTCCACCCTCGCCGAGGCTAAACGACCAGTTCTGCTGGCCGGTCGAGGTGCATGGTTGGCGGGGGCAGAAGAGGAACTCGGCGCCCTGGCAGAGGCCACAGGGGCGTTGACTGCCACGACTGCGCTGGGCCGAAATATCTTCCCTGATGACGAGTTCGACCTGGGCGTGGCCGGAGGCTTCGGAGCCCCGGAGGCGATGGAGCGAATCCGTGAAGCCGATGTCGCCGTCGTCTTCGGGGCATCGCTCAACCAGTTCACGATGCGCTTCGGCGAACTGTTCCATCCGTCGACGACCGTCTGGCAGATCGACACCGACGATCGGGCAACGAATGCCCGAGTCGGCGGTTTCGTCCGCGGCGACGTGAGGCTTTCCGCGGGTGAGCTGGTTTCTCGGCTGGAAGCTGCCAGGGCTCGACCGAGCGGATGGCGCGAGACTGTGGACACAGCTTCCGACCGGGCCTATGAGATGGGGACGGAGTTTGCTGAGGACGGCCGCCTGGACCCGCGAGCTGCCGCTGCGAGACTCGGAGAACTGATGCCCGAGGACCGCGTCGTTGTCTCCGACGGCGGTCACTTCATCGCGTGGGCGAACATGTTCTGGGAACCCAGCGCACCCGACCGGCTGGCGATGGTCGGCACCGCATTCCAGTCGATCGGACTCGGCTGGCACAGTGTCGCAGGAGCAGCACGCGCCAATCAGGATTCGACGATCGTTCTCACCACCGGCGACGGTGGTGGCGCCATGGCGCTGTCTGACCTCGACACCGCCATCCGTTCAGCCGGAGGCCGCGGCATGGCCGTGGTGTTCAATGATGCCGCCTATGGTGCCGAGGTGAACCTGTACGGTCTCAAAGGGCTGGATAAGTCGCCGATGCTCATCGACGAGATCGACTTCGCCGCCTTGGGCAGCGCTGCCGGAGGACACGGTGTCGCCGTTCGCTCACTGGCCGACCTCGAGGTCGTCAACGAGTGGAAGGCGACTCCGGTCGACGAACGGAAGTTCCTGGTCCTCGACCTGCGGATCTCGGGTGCGGTCATCGCGCCCTACCAGGAGGAAGTCATTCGTGTGAACTCGTAGGGGTGCCTGGCCCGGTCGCGTTTTCCAACGCGAAGAAGCCCGGTGACTCAGTATTCTGAGTCACCGGGCTTCTTCTATATGTGGAGATGGCGGGAATCGAACCCGCGTCCGTCGGCAGATTGTCAGGACTTCTCCGGGCGCAGTTCGTGAAATAGTTTCTTAGGTTCTGGCCCTCACACGAACATGTGGACCAACAAACGGAGTTGAGTAAAAGTCCCTCAGATACCCTCAACAAATATCTGAAGCAGTGGCTCCCTAAGCGACGCCAGGACCTAGAGTGGAAGCAACTCTAGACTGACGGATTCGCAGCTCGGCCTAATCAGGCAGCGAGGGCGAAATCGGTGCGGTTATTAGACTTAGCACCTATTGTTTTGCAGAGGACATTAACGAGATGACTCTACATTCTCGGCCCGCTTCTCCCGTCGCAGTGTCCGACGTCGAAACCGATCATCCCCATATTCTTTTACCAAACCTGCCCAGCTCATTCACCTGCATAAACAGGGTCATGCGCTGACCAGAATAACCAGCATACTCGTAGAACACCAGTCGATCCAATTGCATTCCCACGAACGGAAATCCGGTTGGCCGACGGTGACAGCCGCGTCAGTTCAGAGGAACTGCTTGGACTTGATGGCGCGCTCAGCCTCACGCTTGTCCTGCGCCTCACGCAGCGCCTGGCGCTTGTCCCATTCGCGCTTGCCCTTGGCCAGAGCGATCTCGACCTTGACGCGCGATCCGTCGAAGTACAGTTCCAGTGGAATGAGTGTGCGTCCCGATTCCTTGACCTTCTGCGAAAGCCTCAGAATTTCGTCACGGTGCAGCAGCAGCTTCCGCCGGCGACGAGCGGTGTGGTTCGTCCACGTCCCCTGTGCGTATTCGGGAATGTAGACGCCCTCGAGCCACGCTTCGTTCTGGAAGATCAACGCGAAACCGTCTGTCAGTGACGCCCTGCCCTCTCGCAGCGACTTCACTTCGGTTCCGCTCAGCACGAGACCGGCCTCCCACGTATCTTCGATGAGATAGTCGTGGCGTGCCTTGCGGTTCCTCGCAATGACTTTCTTGCCAGTTTCCTTCGGCATGTCCGGCCTCCTTCCTGTGTCTCGGTTCAGTGTGTCCGACCCCGATTGTCAGCCTCAGAAGACTGTTCAATCGCGTGGACACGCAGACCAACTACTCTAGCTCAATGATATCGCGCACGAAAGGCCACAATCACATTCAACCGGGAGCCACCTCGGCGAGGTCAGGTCCCGAAGGACGATGACCATCGTCAGGAGATGTAGGGCATCGGGTCGACGTAGCCGCCGTTCTTCATGATCTCGAAGTGCAGGTGGCAGCCGGTGGAGGCACCAGTAGTGCCCGAATCAGAGATGACCTGCCCCTTCTTCACCTTCTGCCCATCATGGACCTTCAGGTCCGTGTTGTGGTTGTACGTCGAGGCGATCGAGTCGCCCTTGATCTTTCCGTGGGAGATCACGACGCGGTTGCCATACCCGCCGGTCCAACCGGAGATCACGACGATGCCATCGCCTGCGGCACGGATCGGGGTGCCGCAGGGAACGCCGAAGTCGGTGCCCGAGTGAAGCTTCTTGGCCCCGGTGATCGGGTGGATGCGGTACCCGAATGGTGAAGTGGTGGGATAGCCCTTAGCAGGGTTGGCCAGTTCGCCGTCGCCGTAGACGAACTTGCCCTTCTTCTCCTGCTCCTTCTCCCAGTCACGGACCTTCTTCGCCAGACGATCCTGCTCGTCCTGTTCCTTCTGCAGCTGTTCTTCGGTCTCAGCCTTGTTGTCGGAGATCGTCTTCTCCGCATCGTCCTTCGCCGAGATGATGTCATTGAGGCTGTCGGACTTCTTCTTCGCGTCGACCTGTGCGGCCTCCTTGGCCAGCACCGCCTCGGCGGCTTCATCCTTGAGGTCCGAGATCTCATCGGTGACACCGGAGAGGCGCTCTTCGTTGTTCTTGTTCACCGCTCGCTGCTCGGAGAGGTTGTCGATCGTGCGCTGCTGTGATCGCACTGCGGAGTCCACCCGCCCGATTCCGCCATCGGCGCTAGTGCCCTCGGCCATCTGCAGCAGCATCGCCAGGTCGGAGGTGATGCCCGAGTTCTGGTAGGCCTGACGCCCAATCCGTGCGGCCGAGGTCTTGTGCTTGTCGATCTCCTCCGCGCCGTCCTTGATCGAGGTCTTGAGATCCTTCTGGGCATTCTGCGCCGAGGTGAGGCGAGCGGCCATGGCATCATCGTTCTCGATGGCCTCGGCCAGAGCATCATCGGCCTTCTTCGACGCGGCTTCTGCGTCGGGCAGCTTCTCCTCGGCCGCATCGCGTTCGGCGATGACTCGAGCCAGTTCCTCGTCAAGTCCCTCGAACTCCTGCTGGAGCTCCTTGACCCGCTCATCGACCTTGCTCTTGTCATCGCGAGGGTTCGCCCCCGCCGAGGTGACGGGCATGATGATGGCCAGCACTGCTGCTGTGAGAACTAAACCGAGTCTGCGCTTCATCTCAGACCTTCGTGTACTTATTCAAGGTGATCAGGGACGATGCGCCGGCCATGATCACACCGATGGCGATGAGGATCGGTGCCACGATGAGGACGTTGACTCCCGAGATCAGGCTGAAGCCGGTCGCCTGGCCTTCCAACCACCCGCTGACGCCGAAGTGGACGAGGAGGCCCAGCGCGCCGGCGGACAAGGTGGCTCCGATCGCCGAGGCGATGACGCCTTCGAGCAGGAACGGGAGTTGGATGAAGGTGTTCGAGGCACCCACCAACCGCATGATTCCCGTCTCACGCCGCCTGGAGAACGCGGAGAGTCGGATGGTCGTGGCGATGAGCAGCATGGCGCACAGCAGCATGATCCCGGCGATCGCGACAGCGACGACGGTGGCGATGTTGAGGACGCCGAACAGCCGGTCAAGGAGCTGGTTCTGGTCAACGACTTCTTCGACGCCCTGGGTCGAGGAGAACGATTCCTTGATGATGTCGTACTTCTCGGCGTCCTTGAGTTTGACCCTGAAGGACTCGTTCATCTCGTCTTCGGGAACTGTGCCTTCGAGACTGGTGCCCTTGAACTGGTCTTGGAAGTGCTCGAATGCCTCGCCCTTGTCCTCGAAGTAGACCTCGTCGACATAGGGGGCAAGCTCAGAGCTTTCGAGCTGATCTTCGATGTTCTTCTTCTGCGTATCGGTGGCTTCGCCCTCGACGCAGTTGGTGGCCTCGGAGTCCGGTGGGCACAGGAAGACAGAGACCTGGACGCGGTCGTACCAGTAGTCCTTCATCTGACCGACCTGCATCTGCAGCAGGATCGCGGCGCCGACGAAGAGCAGGGACACAAAGGTCACGAGCACCACGGACAGGACCATGGAGACGTTCTTGCGCAACCCCGACCAGACCTCGGAGAGGATGAATCCGGCCCTCATGAGGCGACTCCGTACGTGCCCTCTTCGACATCGCGGACGATTGTTCCCTCGGAGAGTTCGATGACTCGTTTGCGCATCCGGTTGACGATCTCCCCGTCGTGAGTAGCCATGAGCACTGTGGTTCCGTTGCGGTTGATCTTCTCGAGCACCGACATGATGTCCGCACTGGTGGTCGGGTCGAGGTTGCCTGTGGGCTCATCGGCGAGCAGGATGCCTGGCTTGTTGACGACGGCGCGGGCGATGGCCACGCGCTGCTGTTCGCCACCGGAGAGTTCGTTGGGGTAGCGCTTCTCCTTGCCGGCCAGTCCCACAGTCTCGAGCACATCGGGGACCAGGGTCGACATGGCGGCCCGGGACTTGCCGATGACCTGGAGGGCGAAGGCGACGTTGGCGAAGACGGTCTTGTTCGGCAGCAGGCGGAAGTCCTGGAACACGGTGCCGATCCCCCGCCGCAGGTAGGGCACCTTCCAACTGGGCATCTTGACGACCGATTTTCCGGCGATGTGGATTCGTCCGTTACTGGGGACCTCTTCGCGCAGAATGAGGCGGATGACCGTGGACTTACCCGAGCCCGAAGCGCCGACGAGGAACACGAATTCTCCACGCTCGGCCTCGAACGAAATGTCGTCGAGTGCTCGGCGGGAGCGTGCGTCGTAGGACTTCGAAACTGAGTCGAATTTGATCAAGAGGTTCTTCAATCATGTCGCGGATGGCTCGGCCGCTTCCACTGTACGTAACAGCTCCGTCATGTTCGGGGAGGCTTAAGGGCGTGTGTTGCGCATTGGAGGAAGTTCACAGCCGCCGAGGCGGTGCCTCGATCGGGCACTGCGTCGATCGGGCGCTGGGTCGACCAGCCGTTCGACTACCCTTTGTTTTCCGCCTGCCTGAGTTGTGTGGAAATATGATGGCTTGAGGAACAGACACGGAGAAGTGGTTATATGACAGACGAGGCCGGGACTAAGCGAGGCAAGCCCCGCCCGAGTATCAAGGACGTCGCCGCCTTGGCTGGAGTGTCATGGCGGACCGTTTCCAACGTCATCCACGGACATCGATACCTGAGGCCGGAGACGAAGGCCAAAGTTGAGAATGCGATTGCCGAACTGGGCTACAAACCCCAGATGGCGGCCCGGCAGCTGCGCAGCGGACGCAGCAATCTCATCACTCTGGCCATCCCCTACATCGATCACCCCTACTTTGCCAGCTTGGCGCATGCCGTCGTCGAGGCAGCCAAGGCCTATGAATACACCGTGCTGATCGACGAGACTCGCGGCCTGCCGGAAAAGGAAGAGCAAGTCGCTCGCGGCTACCAAAGCAGCCAAGCCGACGGCATCATCTTCAGTCCCTTGACCTTGCCCGTCGACTCAATCCTGGCCGCCCGTGACAGCACACCGCTCGTGCTGCTCGGCGAGCATACCCTGGATCCCCGGATCGACCATGTCACGGCCGACAATGTCGAGTCGACACGTGAAGCGACAGCGCATCTCATTTCCCTTGGCCATCGCAGAATCGCGTTCCTCGGCTATCTCACCGAAGGCACGCTCGGCACCGGCGATCTCCGCCTCGAAGGCTACCGCCGCGCTCTTGCCGACGCAGACATCGACGAAGACCCAGCTCTCATCATCGGCGCCGCCCCGCAAGCGACTCCTGCCACTTCCTCCGGCATATCCGCTGGCGCAGAGGTCGGCAGAGAAGCCGGTGCAGAAGCAGGCGCAGAAAGCGACTACTCACGCGAAGAAGGCTACGCTCGCGCGCAGCAGATTCTGCTGCTGCGGCAGTCCGCTCGGATCGATGCGGTGGTGTGCGCGAACGATCTTCTGGCAATCGGGCTGCTCCGCGCGTTCAGGGAAGCCGACGTGAATGTTCCCGGCGACGTGGCCGTGACAGGCTGGGACAACACCCCCGAGGGCGGGTTCTCCGCCCCGACGTTGACGACGGTCGCGCCCGATATGAATGCCATCGCGCGGTTCGCCGTTGAGGCGGTGCATCAGCGCATCATGGGTTCGACAGATGCGCCCATCGGTCGTGTGGCACCTCATAGCCTGATGATTCGCGAGTCAACTGCAGGCAACGCCAACTAACAGTCACCTCTGGCCCCGGCTTCTGTCAGGTTCCGGGACCGCTCAGTTCCAGCCACTTTTCGTTTCTGTTTTTCACGACCGCAAGAACCCGCCTGCGAACAGCACTTCTGCCCGTCTCCGATGCATTTGCTTGTTTATTTCCACGTTGCAATACGCTCGCTGATCTGTTTAGATCTTTCTGAAGAGCACCTTCGCAGAGCGCACAGTCTCGTCGAATCTGCCCACAATCACATGCCTGAATTCACGACTGCGAATCACTTCGTGTCGAAGGCCAACGGCACACCCGCCGAATAGCGCGTCAAAGGTAAGAGCTTTGATGCCTGGAATGACCAAGGAAGCTCATGCCTTTGAACAACACCGCCAGCCCGATCAAACAGCGCGATCCCGAGAAGCCGGGCTTCGTTGAGAAGCTCGGCTATGGAATGGCCGGTGGCGCGAACAACGTCGTCTGGACCGGGATTTCAACCTTCCTCGTGTACTTCTACACCGACATCGTCGGCATCGCCGCGGGACTGATCGGCACAATTTTCCTCTTCTCCCGCCTCGTCGACGGAGCAAGCGATGTCGTGATGGGCGTCGTCCTCGACAAAACCCGGACTCGCTTCGGCAAGGCACGCCCCTGGCTCCTATGGATGGCACTGCCGTTTGCGGTGGTCGCCACAGCGCTCTTCGCAGTTCCCGATGCCAGCGCCACGGTTCAGATCGTCTACATCATCATCACGTACAACATCGCGCTACTCGTCTACACGGCGGTGGAGATTCCCCACGGCACGCTCGGTGCACTGATGACCTATGACCAACACCAACGATCGGTGCTCAACGTCGCGAAGATGGTCGGCGCCTATGTCGCCATCATCGCCATCACGAACATCACTCTGCCGATCGTCGACTTCTTCGGCGGCGGGCAGTCCGGGTGGATCTACGCTTTCATCCTCTTCGGACTCATTGCCGCAGCCACGTACTTCTTCACGTTCTGGTCCACGAAGGAAAGAACAGACCCGGTCGGCACCAAGCAGAATGCGGACAAGCCGACCGTCAAGGCCAGCCTGATCTCGCTGGTGCGCAACAAATACTGGTTCATCGCGACCCTGGTCCTGTTGCTCATGTACATCTACAACGCGATCACTGCCGGAGTCGCAATCTACTATTCCGAGTACGTACTCGGGTCCCCCGCACTGGTCGGTGTCGTAGCAACTGCACTCACTCTTGCCACACTCGGCGGCATGCTCATCGTCGTGCCGATCACTCGTCGATTCGGCAAACGCAATACGGCGATCGTCGGCTGTCTGATCGCCGTCGTGGGTTCGCTGATCATCTTCGCCGTTCCCGACAGCACCGCGTTCGTCGTCATCGGACAGATCGTCCGGGGGATCGGCAAGGCCGCCATCATGGGCGTCATCTTCGCCATGCTCGCCGACACCATGGAATACGGCGAATGGAAGACAGGCATCCGCATCGAAGGGCTCATCTACAGCGGAGCGAGCATGGGCATCAAGGTCGGTACCGGACTTGGAAGCGCCCTCATCGGATGGGGTCTTGCCGCCAGCGGATACGTCGGAGGTCAGGCAACACAGTCTGCCGAATCGGTGACGATGATCTCAAACCTCTTCATCTGGGTCCCGACTCTCGTCAGCGTCCTCATGGCTGTGCTCCTCTACTTCTTCAAGCTAGACAAGCAGTACCCGCAGATCCTCAAGGAGCTCCAGGAGATGAAGACTGCGAAGGACTGAACCACGGCCCGCAGCTGATCCACACACCGAACGACCATTGAAACAGAGCAAGGGATACGCATGGAGAAAGAACTGCACGAGCCCGTCGACATGTGCCTCGGTGACGGCACACTCAACCAGGCAGCCGTCGGATGGAGCCGGTTCCCGCTGCACAGGGCCAACCTCAAGGGCTGGGGCCGACGGAAGAGATTCGACTACTGGTGCATCGTCTCCCCGGAGATGATTCTCGCGTTCTCAATCTCGGATACCGACTACAAGGCCGCCACCTCGATGTTCTTCCTCGATAGGAAGACGCAGACAGAGACGACGGCCGGCAGCATGGACTGGTTCAGGTCCAACCCGACCTCACGTGCCCCATGGGGTACCGAGGCGATCCACTCCGGCAAGAAGGACATCGATATCGCGATCACACCAGGTGATCAGACGATGCTGCTCACTGTCGCCACACCCCAGGTGAATGCCGAAATAGAGGTCAGCATTCCCGCCGATCATCAGTCGATGGGCGTCCTGGTGCCATGGAGCGAAAAGCGGTTCCAGTACACCCGCAAGGACAACTGCCTGACCGCAAGCGGACGAGTTCGGGCCAACGGAGTCACCTACCAGCTGGACGAGAAGTCCACGACCGCGACCATGGACCACGGGCGCGGCAAGTGGCCGTACGAAACCCTGTGGAATTGGGCCTCCGGCAGCGGAACGACGAATGGCGAGGAGATCGGTCTGCAGTTCGGAGCCAAATGGACCGCAGGTACCCCGTCGACTGAGAACGCATTGCGCCTAGGCGGCCAGATCGAGAAGATCAGCGAAGAACTCGAGTGGACCTATGACACCGAGAACTGGATGGCGCCCTGGACCATCAAGGGCGAACGAGTCGATCTGCTCTTCACCCCCGAATACCATCGCCATTCGGAATTCGATAAGAAGATCGTCAGCAGTCGCGAGGATCAGGCCTTCGGCTACTTCTCGGGCACCGTCTGGTCCCTCAGCGGTCGCGCCTACCCCGTCGAAGACGTCTTCGGCTGGGCTGAAGAGGTTCACCGCCGCTGGTGAGGATGGTCATCTCCGGTGATGAGTGTGGGCGTGCGGGCAATTCCTTCGAGGAATTGTCCGCACGCCCACATCTACCTCTCGCGCCTCAGAATCATGCACAGCCGCCGAGGCGGTGCGTGACCTGGCCGAGCAGCCGAAGCTCACTCAGACTCTTCGGCCATCTCCTGCTCTTTGCGCCAGCGGATGCCGGCTTCGATGAGACCGTCGAGGTCACCGTCGAAGACATTTGAAGGGTTGTTGACCTCGTAGCCGGTGCGCAGGTCCTTGACCATCTGGTACGGGTGGGTGACGTAGGAACGCATCTGGTCGCCCCAGCTGGCCTTGATGTCTCCGGCCAGTTCCTTCTTCTGCGCTGCCTCTTCCTTGCGTTTGAGGTCAAGCAGGCGTGACTGGAGCACGCGCATCGCGGCTTCGCGGTTCTGGATCTGGGACTTCTCGTTCTGCATGCTCACAACGACGCCGGTGGGCTCGTGCGTGATGCGCACGGCCGAGTCGGTCGTGTTCACGGACTGACCACCGGGGCCCGAGGACCGGTAGACGTCGATGCGCAGATCGTTCTCATCAATTTCGACATGGTCGGTGGACTCGATGAGCGGGACAACCTCGACGGCGGCGAAGGAGGTCTGGCGACGTCCCTGGTTGTCGAAGGGGCTGATGCGTACGAGGCGGTGTGTTCCTGCCTCAACCGACAGTGTTCCGTAGGCGTAGGGGGCGTTGACCTGGATGGTTGCGGATTTGATGCCCGCACCTTCGGCGTAGGAGGTGTCAAGCTGCTGCACATTGTATCCGCGGTTCTCGCCCCAGCGGATGTACATGCGGATGAGCATCTGCGCCCAGTCGGTGGCGTCGTCGCCGCCGGCGCCGGAGCGCACGGTCACGACAGCGGAGCGCTCATCGTATTCGTGGTTGAGCAGGGTCGAGATCTCGAGCTCGGCCAGCTGGTCGTGGAGCTTCTTGAGATCGCGTTCGGCTTCGACCTTCGAATCCTCATCGCCTTCGTCCTCGGACATCTCGATGAGCAGCTCAGCATCGTCGATGCGCTCACCGAACTTCTCGAGCTTCTCCAGGGTTCCCTGCTTGTGCGAGAGCGTGGCTGAGATCTTCTGCGCGGAGTCCGGATCGTCCCAGAAGGACGGCGCCGATGCCTGCTCCGTCATTTCGGCGACCTCGGAGCGAAGGTTGTCCAGATCGGACACATCCAGGATCGCTTTGTAGGTCTGACGGAGGTTGGCGATTTCAGCAGAATAATCAAGGGCCATAATGAGCCCAGCCTAGTACATCGCGGCCCTCAGGCTTGAATCCTCGCCCTTCAACCCCACCGTCAACCGGCGCCGAGGTGGCACGACCGATCGTGCCACCTCGACGAGGCCGATGAAGCCCTTGCGCGTGGTGTCGGTGACCCGGCAGCTGACTGACATTTCACCGCGGAATGAAAATAGCGACGCCGGCGGGAGATCAAGTCATCCCGCCGGCGACGCGGCCTGTGGTGCGCGTGATTCGACGTCGAAATCACCGCAGCAGTGAGGAAAATCTATACCTGATTGCGAGCCTACGCAATGTGTTGGTCGCGATTTCCTCGAGCCTTCAGTGCCCACCCAAACTACATAATTGGCATTTCCATTTCATGCACAGAGTTATCCACAGATTTGAAGAATCGCTGGATTCTTGATTCGACTACATATAGGTTAAAAACAAATTCAGCTGTTGGAAATGTGATTCGCATTCTGTAGTCCAGGGGTTCAACGTGGAAGCCACCGAGGTCATCAAGAGCGAAGTTCACAAGAGGATCAGAGACCTCGATGTGGATCCTCGTGCCGATACTCAGCGCTCGCGCGAAGTCATTCGCACCGTCATCTCCGAGTACGATGAACGCAGTCTCGTCGCGGATCTTCCGCCTCTTGAGGATAAGGAAGCGACTTTCCGGACGATCGACAATCAGCTCTCCGGCTTCGGTGCCCTGCAGGACTATTTCGATGATCCCCGCGTCGAGGAGATCTGGGTCAACTCCCCCAGCGAGGTCTTCATCGCCATCGACGGCCTGCATCAGCTGACGACGACGAAACTCACCGCTGGCGAACTCGATGATCTTATCGAGAGAATGCTGCGCACCTCGGGGCGACGAGTCGACCTGTCTCAGCCATTTGTCGATGCGATGCTCCCAGACGGCTCCCGACTCCACGTCGTCCTGCCCGACATCACCCGTTCCTATCCTGCGGTCAATATCCGCAAGTTCATTCAGCGTCCGCGCAATCTGGCCGGTCTCGTCGCCCAGGGGTCGCTTACCCCGCCAGCCGCGCGCTTCCTCGATGCCGCCGTCGCCAGCGGCGCGAACATCTTGGTCTCCGGAGCAACACAGGCCGGCAAGACGACCATGCTCAATGCGCTGGCCGGTTCCATTCCGGCTCGTGAACGGATCATCTCCTGCGAAGAGGTGTTCGAACTCAACCTGCCCAGCCGAGACTGGGTTCCCATGCAATGTCGCCAGCCCTCCTTGGAAGGCACGGGCGAGGTCACGCTGCGGTCCCTGGTCAAGGAAGCTCTGCGCATGCGACCGACGCGCATCATCGTCGGTGAGGTGCGTGAGGCAGAGAGCCTCGACCTGCTCGTGGCCTTGAATTCAGGTCTTCCCGGGGCAGGCACGATCCACGCGAACTCCGCTCGGGCTGCGATCACGAAGATCTGCACCCTGCCTCTTTTGGCTGGGGCGAACATCTCTTCGTCCTTCGTCGTTCCCACTGTGGCGGTGAGCATCGACGTCGTCGTCCACCTCCGGCGTGACCCGAACGGCACCCGCCTCGTCAGCGAAATCTGCGCAGTCCCCGGCGGCGTCGAAGGTGACGTCGTCGAACTCGACACCATCTTCCATTCACCGCAGGGACAGCTGGTTCGCGGACAGGGATTCGGCCACCTCGGCGAACGATTCGCCGCCATCGGCAAGGATCTTCATTCCATTCTGGAAGCCGCATGAGCTATTCCCAATACAGTCTTCTCATCGGCGCGTGCTTGGGCGCCGGTCTCTTCCTCCTGTGGATGTCACTGTGGCAGAAACCCTCGAAGAGACGGGTGCAGCGACGATGGGTGCGCGAACTCGACGATATGCTCACCGGGGCCGGCTTCCCACGACTGCACCCCAGCCACCTGGTTCTCATCTCCCTTGCCGTCTTCATCGTCGTTGTCGTCGTCGCCACCGTGCTCACCGGATCGTGGGCCATCGCCTTATGTTTCGGGGCATTCGCCTCCTGGCTGCCGCACAGACTGCTCCAACATCGCGCCCGGAGCAAGCAGGTGATGCGCCGCGAGCTGTGGCCCGAGACCCTCGACCACCTCAATTCCGGAGTACGTGCCGGCCTGTCACTGCCCGAAGCCCTGAGTTCGCTGGCCCACCGTGGACCCGAACCCCTGCGTCCTCTGTTCGAGGTCTTCGCCGAGGAATACCGAGCCAGCGGTTCCTTCGCCATCGCCCTCGAACGCTTCCGCCAGGTCAGTGCCGACCCTGTGGCCGACCGGATCGTCGTCGCGCTCAGCGTGACCAGGCAGGTCGGCGGAAGTGACCTCGGCACGATGCTGCGCGCACTTGCTCAGTTCGTCAGGGACGATGCCCGCACCCGCAATGAACTCTCCGCCCGGCAGCAGTGGACCGTCAACGGTGCCCGGCTGGCGGTGGCCGCTCCCTGGGTGGTGCTCGCTTTCCTCTCGACCCGACCGGAAACGGCGGTTGCCTACAACTCCCAGACCGGGCTGCTCCTCCTGGCAGCCGGATTCGTCGTCTCGCTGCTGGCGTATCAGGCGATGAAACGCATCGGCCGGCTCCCTCAGGAACCGCGCGTCATCGAAGGATCGTCCCTGTCCTCGTCGTTCCACCGGCCGGTCGAGGGCAGTGAAGTCGCGTGAGCGCGTTGAGCGATCCGCTGACGATCCTTGCCCTCGGGGCCTTCAACGGGTTTGCGCTCTGCGTCTTCGTCCTCTCCCTGCCGCCGCTGCGCCGCCCGACTCTGTCGTCTCGAATCGCTCCGTACCTGCGTGATCAGGAGTCGCTGGTCGACATCTATGCGCCGCCGACTCCGCGCACGGAAGGCCTGCTGGGGCTGCTCAAAACCGCCACATTCGGCGCCACTATGTGGGTGACGTCCCGGATCACAACCGACGCCACATTGAACCTGCGAATCAACCGTCTCGGCGGGGGTGCATCTCTGGAGCGTTTCCGGATCAATCAGATTCTGAGCATTCTGGCAGGCATGATTGCCGCCGGATGTGTGGCCGGGCTGCTCTCGGCACAACGCGGCTTCTCCCCCGTGGTCACGATCGTGCTCATCATCAGCGGCGGCATCGCCGGGCACATCGCCAACGACTGGCGCCTGAGCCAGGCCATCGCCCGCCACGAATCGCGGGTCCTGGCAGAATTCCCCACCATCGCCGAACTCCTCGCCCTATCGATCACCGCAGGTGAGGGAATCGTCGAAGCCCTCGAACGGGTCTGCCGCACCTGTTCAGGCGATTTGGTCGACGAGCTGCGCGGCGCACTGGCCACGACCAGGACCGGAACGCCGCTGGTCGATGCGCTCGATTCGATGGCCACCAGGATCGCCATTCCCGAGATCGTGCAGTTCGTCGACGGGCTGGCCGTGTCGATGACGCGCGGCACGCCCTTGGCCGAAGTCCTTCGTGCTCAAGCCGCTGATGTGCGTGAGCAGTCGCGCCGTCGTCTGCTCGAACTGTCGGGAAAGAAGGAGATCGGCATGTTGGTTCCGGTGGTCGTATTCGTGCTCCCGGTGACCGTCATCTTCGCCGTCTTCCCCTCGCTCACGGTCCTTGATCTGAGCCCCTGACCTGCCACCCGATCATCAACCTGCCACCGATCACCCCGGAAGAAGGAGACACTATGTTCCACCATCTGATGAACCGATTCACCGTGTTCGTCATCGGCCTCTCAACCGATGCCCCCGATCGCGAAGGCGAGCGCCGAGAGGAGAGACCGGACCGCGGTGACGTTCCCGGTTGGGTCCTCATCACGCTGATGACGGCTGGGCTGGTCGTTGCGCTGTGGGCATTGGCCGGAGAGGCCTTCACCTCGATGTTCCAGGATGCGATGAATAAGGTTCGGGGCGCCGGGTGAGTCATCGGATGTGTGGTGTCGACGTGGACGTGGACGCTGAGGCCTACGATGTTGACTGCGAAGCCGGGGCTGACTCCGGTTCTGCGATCGCCGAGTTCGCGCTCATCGGGTCACTCCTGGCCCTCGTCTTAGCCGGGACTCTGCAGATCGGTCTGGTCATCCACGTCCGCAACACAGTCATCGATTCAGCCATCGCCGGTGCCCGCCAAGCCAGCCTCGCCGATCAGTCGAATGCCGACGGGAGACGTCTCGCCTCCGAACTCATCACTGTGTCCGTGGGCGAACGCTATGCCCAGTCGATCACCGTCACCACAGCCCGGCACGGTCCAGACGATGTCGTCGAGGTTCGTGTCCGGACTCCGCTGCCCGTCCTTGGACTGTGGGGCCCCGCCGAGGTGTGGGATCTGAGCGGACGGTCGATCGTTGAGGACATCGATCGTGACTGAGCCTGACCTTGCGGTGCCCGAGGAGCGTCCCGACTCGCTGTCGGAGGAGCGCGCCGATTCGGTGTCGGAGGAACGGCCCGATTCGGGCACGGCCGTCATCGAGTTCATCTTCGCGTCCATCGTCCTGCTCATCCCGGTCGTCTATCTCATGCTCGCCATCTCTCAACTGCAGGCTGCCAGCTATGCGACGACGTCGACCGCGATCTCGGCCTCCCGGATCGCGGCCCGCGATGCCGACCCCTCCGAACGCCGAGCCCACCAGCTCGCCGACATGCATTTCACCGATTTCGGACTCACCGGGGTTCCCATCACGATTGACTACTCATGTTCCGGACCCTGTGGACAAGCAGGATCCCTCATCACCGCGCGGGTCGAGACGAAGGTGTCGCTGCCCGGGTTCCCGCTCCTCTTCGGCACCAAACACTCCCCGCACATCACTCTTCGGGCCTCCCACACCGATGTCGTCGCCACAGCGGGTGGAGACTGAGATGCCGCGCAGACACCGGTCCCGCGTCGACGACGGGTCCATCACCCCATTGGCCATCGGCTTCGTCGTCATCGCCTTGCTCTTGGCCTTCCTCATCGCGGCGCTGACGGATCTGCATATGACTCGCCGCGAGCTGCAGAGCGTGGCGGACTCTGCAGCACTGGCTGCCTCCGACTCATTCGAACCGGCTCCCGGCGGCGAACCCGGGCTCGTGTTCTCACCCCCTGCGGCGAAACGGGCCGCCAGCCGCTACATCGATGCTGTTCCCACCCCGCAGGGACTGCACAATGTGGAGCTCAGCGCCGATGCTGACGGGCAGCATTCGGTCGTGATCCGCCTGCGCGCCGACTACACACCCGCATTGCTGTCACGGTTCGTCCCCGATCTCATCGAACTCCAAGCCACCGCCTATGCTCGCGGTTCGCTGCGAATATCGTGATGGTCGCCTGCAACGATTCGGACGAGGACACCTGCGACGACTCTGCCGTATTCTCTTGTGGACACTTCCCCCACTTGTGAGCGAAGAATCTGTGGACACAGAACCGCCGTCCACAGGACGATGAGGCGCCCTTGGTCCGCCCGGTGAAACACGTGATCCTGAAACAATGAACACGCTCGGTCTGATTCATCGCATCGATGCCAACGCCAACATTCGCACCGATGTGATCGAAGCAGACTCTGAGCAACCCGTCCTCGAGGTGCTTCGCTCCCTCGTCGGTCCCGCCCTGACCCTGGCTGACCTGCTCGCGGGCAACCGCCTGCCCGCAGAATCCGGCAACCCAGATGATCTGGTGAAGACCATGGCCTGGGGACGGTGGCAGTCGCTGAACCCGGTCACCGTCCTCGGAACCTCGTCCCTCGATCGTGGATCCGGATCTGCCGTGGTCTCGGTGCTCGCCGGACCCGATTCGGGCTTCACGATCGGAATCGATCCCCGAACTCCCCTGCTCAGCCGCATCTCCCACCCCGAGAGCCTGACCATCGTCGACCCGTGCCTGTCCCGCCAACCGGCACGACTCGAGTTGGGCCCGGCCAGGGAGCAGACGTTCTCAGCTTTAGGCACCACTATCTTCTCGCCCAACTCCCCCACTATCTCCCATTCCCGCAGACCTCTACCGGATGCAACCCGGACTCGTGTGTTCGCCGGCTCTGGGCGTGAACCCACGCATGTGGCACCTGAGTCAGTTGATGACCCACGCCCGGCGAAGCCTCCCCAGTGGTGGGCGTTCCTCATCCCCATCGCCATCGGAGGGGTTCTCGCAGTTGTGACAGGAATGTGGTGGTTCCTCCTCTTCAGCGTGTCCGCACCCATCTCCGGCTACGTCGCCTTCGTCATGGAGAAGCGTCGATATGCACGCGACTGCGCCCAATGCGTCCTCGACAGACGCGCGGCGCTCGAGACGGCCCGGCACGGGCTGTCCACGGTGGTCGACGACCACAGGCGCCTCCTGCAGACCGGTTCGGGACTGTGCCTCGGCTTCGGGGCTGCCCGCAGCCCTATCACGATCGCCGATGAACTCCGCGAGGGCACCGAACATCTCGACGGGACGGTCATCATTGACGACGTGCCGCTTCGCATCGACCCCACCACCACCTCGGTGACGGTCACCGGCGATGGCGAACAGCTGCGCCGCATGTCCCTGTCTTGGCTGGGCGACCCCACCTATGACTGGCTGCCGTGCCCCGAGCTGCTTCGACTGCCCGAATTGCAGGGTAGCGGCTTCGACCACAGCGACGGCGCCGAGTCGGGAATCGGCGTGGTCCTGTCCGAACAGGCCACGTCGGCGCGACTGCTGCTGCAGGCACCGTCTCCCGTCGCATCGATCTCCCTGTCACTGGGCAGCCTGGCCCAGGCGCGCACCGACGATTCTTCGGCTGCAGATGGTCCCGCGCCGGGCAGAACCCTCGTTGCCTCCCTCATGCCGCCTGGGCGGTTCCTCGCTCTCGGGCACCGGCAGGCGACGGACGGCAGCGTCGAACGGCTGCCGAATCATGGCCTCGGCGATCTCTACGACGATGCACCGCAGGTCATTCGTCAGCGCTGGGCGCACACTGCACCTGGTCCCGTGCGGATTGGGCGCGGACGAGATGGGGACATCGCCCTCGACCTCTTCAACGACGGGCCTCACGCGCTCGTGGCTGGAACGACAGGCAGCGGGAAGTCGATTCTGCTTCAGACCTGGCTGCTCGCAATGGCTCTGGAACACCCACCGTCGCGGCTGGTGTTCGTTCTCATCGATTTCAAGGGCGGTGCGACTTTCGCCCCGTTGGAGGAGCTGCCGCATACCGACAGCGCCCTCGACGACTTCGATTCCGCGGCTGCCTTCCGCGCATTGGTCTCCGTCCGTGCTGAGATCACCCGCCGCGAGCGGCTCCTGGCCGACCACGGGTGTTCCGATGTCCTCGAACTCGACGATCCCCCGCCGAGGTTGGTCGTCGTCATCGATGAGTTCCACGCACTCATGGCGACCCACCCGAAAGCGGCAGATCTGTTGGAGCACCTGACGGCTCTGGGGAGGTCACTGGGTGTGCATCTCATCCTCGCGACACAGCGGCCGCTCGGCGTCGTCACCGGACAGATGAAAGCCAACATCAACATTCGGTTGTGTCTGCGAGTGCGCGAGGATGCGGACTCCTTCGACGTCATCGGCGTCAACGACGCTGCTCACCTGCCACCGGACACACCAGGGGCAGCGTGCCTCGATTCGGGTTCGTCGATCATAGAGTTCCGCGTCGCCGTTCCCACCTCTGCTTCTTCCTCTGCTGCCGGTGTTCGTGAGCGGCCTCGGCTCCGACCCTGGGAACCCGGCCGAGGTCTTCCCACTCAACACAGCGTCAACGGCATCCATGTCGGCAATCTGCAGCAGGCCAATCGTGAGGCGCCGGGCGGGACGCAGCCATCGCCTCAGCGACATCGTTCGGTGGTCCTCCCTCCCCTGCCCGATGCTGAGGATGTCCCTGCGTTGCTTTCGGCTTGGACAGGAAAGGGTGGCACCACAGAGACCGGTCCAGAGGTGATTGGCACGGCTACCGGGACAGTGACCGGGATCGTTGACATTCCCAGTCACCAGAAGCAGAGCGCATGGTCATACTCCCCTGCCGTTGACGGTTCGACCATCGTCGTCGGCACCGACGCGGACGTCGTCTCGTCAGTGCTGAGGCGCATGGTCGCCAATGCCGCCCAGACTCACCGGGTCGTGGCCTTGGGACGCATCGCGACGTCCTTGGACTGGGCCGACATCGCCTGCGGAATGGACACCGGGTGGCGATTCCACGCGATCCTCGACCATCTGCACCGAGGCTCTGCCGACGAACGTGTGCCGGCCACGATCGTGGTGTGCAGCAATTGGAACGAGTTCATCGACTCTCTGGACCATCAGATGGCTGCCGAGACGGAGCGACTGCTCAAGCATGGCTCCGGGTTGGGGCTGACGTTTCTGCTGGGCGGGTGCCGAACGTCGACGAGCACGAGCGCCGCCTTCACCTCACAGGTGATCTTCCCACCCAGCGCAGGAGGTGATGGGCTCAGCGTCGGACTGTCCAGGCAGCGATTCGTCGGGACGTGGCCGGAATACAGGGCAGTCCTCGTCGGCCCCAGCGCGCACGAAGCAGGTGGCGACGGCGCCGATGTGCAATTGGTGCCGCACCTTGCACCTGAAGGCAATCGAAGACGTGACAGACTCGAACCCCGTTGGCGCGGACTCACGGCAACACCGGAACACGCCACCGCGCCACTGGATCCGACGGGGACCTGGATTCCACTCGGACTCGACCCCTTCGGGAAACTCGTCGCGTGGAAGCCCGCGCGTGACGGAGAGGTTCTCAGCGTCCGCGGATCACCCCAGAGCGGGAAGAGCGAGACCGCAGCCATGGTACAGGAAACCTGCTCCGACGCAGCAGCGGCCAACATTCATTCGCTCACGGTCCATGACGACGCGCATCTGGAAGCCAACCCGGACGCCTTCGATCTCCTCGACGGGGGACTGCATGTCGTGACGATGCCGGTGCGGTTCACCCCCGGCTACGGTTCCCCGTTGGCCAAGGCACAAGGACTGGGACCGACGCTGATCATCGGCGTCCACAGTCGGCAGGACCTCAGCAATCTGGGCCTGCTCAGACTGCCACCACTCGGCGGCGATCCCGGGACCGCATGGTTCGTCACCGAAGGCAGGGCGCAAGCAGTGAGACTCTTCTCAGCGGAGGGAACCGCCGATGTCACGGTGAGGTCTGCCTGACCGATCGCGTTTCGAACTGACGATCAATCAGTACTCTCGTTGTGCCTGCCCACGGCCATTGGCTCGGTGCGGTCGATGAGCTGGTAGGGTCGGCGCCCCTCACCCCGAACGAAAGCGAAGTAGCACAGCCACAGCGCCCCGACCCAGAGCAGACCCACCCACAGTGCCGGACGGGAATCGGGCACGATCCCGACCATGACGATGACGAAGAGGATGAATGCGACCGTCGCCCACGACCCCACAGGCCACAGCGGCATCGGGAACTCACTGCGCAGTCGGTTCTCCTGCACCAGCACCCGCTTCATCCGAATATGAGCGGCGAGGATGACCAACCACACCAGCACCGTGGCAAACGTCGCCAATGCGCCGAGCAGGAACAGAGCCTGGTCGGGGTAGAGGTAGTTGAGGAGCACGCCGACCAGCAGGGCCACAATCATCGTGATCACAGTCATCACCGGCACTCCGTTGCGGGTGGTGTGGGCAAAGGAACGCGGTGCCTGCCCCTGCTCCGCCAGACCATGGAGCATCCGACCGGCCCCGAAGATATCGGCATTGATGGCCGAGAGCGCCGCCGTGATGAGCACAACCTGGAGGATGGCGGCTGCTGCGTTGAAACCGACGGAGTCGAAGATCGCGACGAAGGGGCTGATCTCCGAGGTGATCTGGTTCCAGGGCAGGATGCACATGATCACGCCGAGGGTGAGCACGTAGAAGAGCAGGATGCGCACCGGCACCGAGTTGATGGCGGCCGGCAACACCTTCTTCGGGTTCTGCGCCTCGCCGGCGGTGACTCCGATGATCTCGATGCCGCCGAAGGCGAACATCACGATCGTGAATGATGTCAGGAGCCCCCAAAGTCCGTGCGGGAACGCTCCCCCGTGGTCGAACAGTGCACGCGGGCCCATCTGATCGTGGTCGGCGATGCCGAAGCCGAAGATGATGATGGCCACGCCGGCCGCGATGAGGGCGATGATCGCGACGATTTTGATGAGCGCGAACCAGAACTCCAGCTCACCGAAGACCTTGACGCCGATCATGTTGATTGCGGCAATGAAGAGTACGACGGCCAGCACCCAGATCCAGCGCGGTACTCCAGGGAACCAGAAGCCCATGTACACGCCGACGGCGGTGGCGTCGAAGACGGCGACAAGGATCATCTCGAAGACGAAGGTCCAGCCGACGAGGAAACCGGCGAATGGATGGAGATAGTGCGATGCGAACTGGCCGAAGGATCCCGAAACGGGGTGGCGGACCAGCATTTCGCCCAGCGCACGCATCACCATGAAGACGGCGGCACCGCCGATGATATAGGCCAGCAGCACGGACGGACCTGCGGCTTGGATCGACTCCGAGGACCCCATGAACAGCCCCGTGCCGATGGCCGAACCCAAGGCCATGAAGCGGATGTGCCGGGCGGTCAGTCCCCTGCGCAGACCCACGTTCTCAGTGCGAATGTCATGGGTGATCGCCTCTCTGCTCCCACTGTCAGCCGAAGACACAGGTGTCCTACTTTCTCTCAAATTCTCCCGCCATGCCTGCCCCGGTCATTGTGAACCCTCGGGGCAACGTCGGCTCAGCGAGCGTCGGCGGGCGGTCCCGTGAGCGTTTCGTAGCGGTAGAGTTCCGTGGCCTGGCCGGCTTCGACGAGTCGATCGGCCAACGCAGAGACCACTGGCATACCGCTCGTGACCTCAAGGACGACGTCGGCATCGACGGAGAGTCGGGCAAGGAGAAGCTCGGCGTCGGCGATCGCGGCCTTGAACAGGTCGCTTGAGGTGTCGGCGGCCTCTTCGCGGGTTTCGAACATCGACCCGATGATGAGTTCGGTCGGTGCCTCTTCATCGTCACCAGGGGCCGGCATGGCATCGGTGATCTCGACGCCTGGCTGATCTGCTTCCCGTGCGTAGGAGACGGCGAAGGCGCTGAGTCCTGAGTCTTCGGCGGCGCCGGCTTCACCGTTGAGCAACGCCGCACCATGGGCACCCGCTGCTTCGGAGAGGAACGCATTGTTGACCTGACCGATCGTCAGTGGACCGACGGCGTCGTCCTTGTTCACGGCCGTGTACCAGGCGAGGAAGGCCTTCGTGAGCTTGACCGATCCGGTGGCCACGATCTCGAGGTCCTCGGCGCGTCCGCCACCGCTGGGCGGCAGTGCACCGGCGGCGACCTTGATCACCCGTGTCGTCGTCAGCGGTGTGAAGCCCAAGGCCTTGGCGAAGCCTTCACCCGGGCTGCCGGCCTCCACTCGTGCACGCAGGTCAAGGCCCTCCAGAGCAGTGCCGACGGTTTCGGCGCAGGCGGCTTCGAAGAGTTCCCGACCCTGACCGTGGCCCTGTTCCTCGCCCGCGACCTCGACATTGACCCACGCCCGATAGGGGTGAAGGGGGGACTCGGCAATCGCTGCGACACCGACGGGAACCTCAGGGACCACCTCGGCGATGACAGATCGCAGCAAGGGAGAATCCGAGGAGGGACGGAACAGGGACCTGGCCATGTGGGCGGCCGGTGTCGCAGCGTCGGCGAGCACCTCGTTCAACCGCAGGTCGTCACCATCGGTCAGGTCTCTGATCGGCATTGTGTGCGCTCCTTGAACGGGTCGAGAACTTGATAATCTTGGCGTCATGACTGACTTAAGCGATCCTACCGCCGCCGCCCGCGCCGCGGCCACGACTATCAACTCCAAAGCCGGTATCGAGGCCCATGACATTGCTCTCGTTCTCGGTTCGGGTTGGGGTGGAGCAGCGGAGCTCCTCGGCGAGACGATCAGCGAGATCTCGGCCGCAGAAGTCCCCGGCTTCCACGCACCCGCCGTCGAAGGCCACGGCGCCACCCTGCGCACGATCCGGATCGAAGCCAGCGGCAAGCACGCTCTCGTCCTCGGTTCCCGCACCCACTACTACGAAGGCAAGGGCGTGCGCGCCGTCGCCCATGGAGTCCGCACCGCCGCTGCCGCCGGATGTGAGAGCCTCGTACTCACCAACGGCTGCGGTGGCCTCAACCGCAATTGGGCTGCCGGCATCCCGGTCCTCATCTCCGACCACCTCAACCTCACCGGCACCTCCCCCATCGAAGGTGCGAACTTCGTCGATCTCACCGACCTGTACTCCCCGCGCATGCGTGCCATCGCCAAGGAGATCGACCCCAGCCTCGACGAAGGTGTCTACGCCCAGTTCCGCGGACCCCACTACGAAACCCCCGCCGAGGTGCGCATGGCCGGAGTCCTCGGGGCCGACCTCGTCGGAATGTCGACCACGCTTGAAGCCATCGCCGCACGTCAGGCTGGGCTGGAACTCATGGGCATCTCCCTGGTGACGAACCTGGCCGCCGGCATTCAGGAGACTCCGCTCTCCCATGCCGAGGTCATCGAGGCCGGGGTCGCTGCGGCTCCGCGGATCTCTGGGCTGCTCGCAGACATCGTCTCGAAGCTCTGAGCACTTTCAGCGTCGATCTCACCGCCCGCGCCTCCAGCACTCCCCTCCCCGACGGGTGCTCCCCGTTTCGACAGCATTGGACAAGGACAGATATGACCGAAGTAGCCGATCGCTTCACCAACGGCTTCGACGCCGCTATCGTCGAGGCGTGGATCGCCGATGACCCCGATCAGCAGACTGCGACCACCTTAACCAACATCCTGGCCGCGGCGAAGACCGGCGACGGGGCGGCCCTGGCTGACCTTGAGGATCGCTTCGCCGGTCCCCTGGAGTTTGGAACCGCGGGTCTGCGCGGAGAGATCGCTGCCGGACCCAATCGGATGAATCGTGCTGTCGTCATCCGCGCCGCGGCCGGGCTCTCCCGTTTCCTCCTCAACACCGTTGGTGAGGGTTTCACCGTCGTCATCGGCTGCGATGCCCGCTACAAATCCTCGGACTTCGCGACCGACACCGCTGCGGTCGTCACAGCCGCAGGCGGAACTGCCATCCAGTTGCCCGATCAGCTGCCGACCCCGCTTTTGGCTTTCGCACTGTCCCATCTGCAGGCCGACGCCGGCGTCATGGTCACCGCGTCACACAATCCGCCTGCGGACAACGGTTACAAGGTCTACCTCGGGAAACGTCCGCTGCAGGCCATCGAATCCGACCCCAAAGCCGCCGAGGCAGGTGCCGGGGCTCAGATCGTCAGCCCCGCCGATGCCCTCATCGCCGAGCAGATCTCGGCCGTGTCGTCCGTGGCCTCGGTGCCGCGTGCCGAATCCGGGTGGGAACATCTCGATGAGTCGATCGTCGAAACCTATCTGGCTCGCATCGATGCCCTCAATGTGCGCTCGAGTGCCGACCTGACCATCGTGCACACCTCCCTGCACGGTGTCGGAGCCTCCGTCGCCGAGGCGGCTCTTGCCCGCACAGGTTTCACGAACGTCCACCCGGTGCCCTCCCAACAGGCACCCGACCCGGACTTCCCTACGGTGACTTTCCCGAACCCGGAAGAGGCTGGCGCCCTCGATGAGTCCTATGCCTTGGCCAAGGAGGTCGGCGCCGAACTCATCATCGCCAACGACCCCGATGCCGATAGGTTCTCCGCTGCCATCCCCGATGCTTCGCGGGCCGCTGGCTACCGGCAGCTCTCCGGCGACGAGGTGGGACTCCTTCTCGGCGAAGACATCGCAACGCGTCTGGCCCAGGGCACCCATCATTCGACGCAGCAGGCTGCCGAGGACTCTGCCGGGGTCGACGACGCTGCCGGCGGCTCCGCACCGGTGTTCGCCAACTCGATCGTCTCCTCCCGGGGCCTGGCAGCCGCTGCAGAAAACCACGGGTTCACCGCGACGAACACACTCACAGGGTTCAAATGGATCTCCCGTGTCCCCGGCTTGGTCTTCGGCTACGAAGAGGCCTTGGGCTACTGCGTCGATCCCACCGCAGTCAGGGACAAGGACGGTATCTCCACTGCCGTGACCTTCGCCGCGCTGGCTTCCAGGCTGAAGGAATCGGGTTCGAGCATCGAGGCCGAACTCGACCGGATCCGCAACCGCGACGGATACTTCGCCACCGCCCCACTGAGCTTCCGCCTCGACGATGTCACCCTCATTGCCGCGGCCATGACGAAACTGCGAGAGAACCCACCGACCACGCTGGCAGGGTCCCCAGTCGCCGAGGTCCATGACCTCTCGCAAGGTTATGACGGTCTGCCTCCCACCGACGGCATCCTGCTGCTCTCCGAGGCGAACTCACGCGTGATCGTTCGTCCCTCGGGTACCGAACCGAAGCTCAAGTGCTATCTCGAGGTCGTCGCCGACCCTGAGGGACTCGCCGCCGCTGCCGCCGCCGATCAGCGCGCGGTCTCTGCCGCCGGGCTGAGAGTCCCGACCACCTCGGCGAGTGCAGCACTCCAGCCTGCGCTCAAGGAACGACTGACGTCGATCAGCACCGAATTCAAAGCCTTCTTCGGGCTCTGATCGATGACTGACCACGAAATTCCGGCCGATCCCGAGATCGACAGTGTCCTCACAGAGGCGCTCGGCGGCCTGGGCGCGAAGTCAACGATCTTCGGTGCGGGACGCCACGGTGCCAAGTGGTCAGCCAGACGACTGAAGACGGAGACTGCCCAAGAAGTGATCGAGGTTGCTCCCGCTGAACAGGGACGCATTCTCGCTGAACTGGCAGGTGGCACCTCCGGCGCAGCGGGGTCGTTCAGCGCAGCAGGATCGTTCAGCAGACTCGAAGCGCACGACGACGCGGTGGTGACGCTGCGCGGCATCGTCGGCTCCGGGGTCGGGTCTCTGAATCCGGCCTACGTGATCATCGTCGTCGACACCCAGACGTCGACGATCGGCATCGCCGCGCACGCCAAAGAGGGGCTGATCAAACAGCGAACAGCGCAGAAGGCCGTGGCCAAAGTGCGCTCAGCCCTCGGGCTGCAGCAAGATCGACGCTGACGTCGATCAGCACCGAGCTCAGGGCCTTCTTCGGGCTCTGAGGAGCTCGACGAACCGGTCGGGTTTCTCCCCGTGCACATTGTGGCCCGACTCGATCCGGACCAGTTCGATGTTCTCATTGAGTGAGGTGATGCGTTGGGCGTCGGCATCGTCGATGGCACCCTGCAGAATCCCGTCCGGACCGTACTCCCAGTCCGCATGGATCAGAGTGGTTGGTGCCTCGATCCTGCGCAATGTGTCCTCATGATCGAAGCCTTCATCCCAGCTTCCGGTGAAGAAGGCGTCTCCGAAGCGCGGGTCGTATGTCAGCAGTGATCGCTGCATGTCGTTCCAGCCTGAGGGCATGAAGAACAAGGTGATCGGACGTTGCGGATGCTTCGCGTGCTGTCTCAGTCCCGAGCGGACGATTCGGTCCTTAGCCTCACCGAAGAAGGTCCAGAGGCGTTGGTGGGCAAAACTGTAGGCAGCCCAATCGGTGTCTTCAGATTCGAGGAAGTCGTGGCAGATCGTGGCCAGGTCGACCCAGTTCCACGTCTGTTCGGCTCGCGGCAGCAAAGTGGTGAAGAGTGGCGGGTCCTCCAACACGACGGCGCGGACGAGGTCGGGCCGGTGTCCGGCGACCCATGCCGCGAGCTGACCGCCAGAGGAATGTCCCGAGACCACGACGGGTTCTCCGATCACCGTCTCAATGAAGCTGGCGAGATCATGTCCGATGGCCGCCGCCGTGTACTTCTCCGGGGCGCGTGCGGAATCCCCATGCCCGTGGACGTCGACGGCGAAGACGTTGAAGTCGCGGGAAAGTGACGGCAGAACGGGGGCATAGCTGCGCCAGTCGACTCCCTGACCGTGTATCAGCAGCAACGGCGGACCGGAATTACTCGGTCCCGAAGCGTAGTTCAGTCGCGTCTCGTTGATGTGGACAGAGCTCTCGCGGAATCCTGCTGCGCGGGTTCTCCTTTGAGCGAGGTCATGGCCTTTCAGGTTGTTGAGCGCCCACGCGCCGACAGCGGCTCCAGCGATAGCGAGCACCCCGGCGACACCAGCCATCCCGTATCCGGTTCTGCGTTTGACCACGTCGCTTATCTCCATCAACTCACCACTGCCGTCAGTTCTGCTGTCGGAATCGTCGAGGCAGCGCCGGGTGGGGCGTGCCCCTACGGCCTTCAGTCGCTGAGGCCGTCGAGAATACCTTTCGACCCCGACAGCCCGAGACGTGAGGCTCCCGCAGCGATCATCTCCTCAGCAGCTTCAACCGTGCGGATTCCACCCGAGGCTTTGACGCCGAGGCGGTCGCCCACGGTTTCGCGCATGAGGGAGACTGCGTGTGCGCTGGCTCCGCCTGCTGGGTGGAAACCGGTGGAGGTCTTGACGAACCCTGCTCCGGCGGCCTCGGCGCGGCGGCAGGCCTCGACGATCTGCTCGTCGCTCAGCGCAGCTGATTCGATGATGACCTTGACCAGAGACGTGCCGCTGGCCTCGACGACTCCGCGGATATCGGCCTCCAGTGCATCGAAGTCACCGGCGATGGCCTGGCCGATATTGATGACCATGTCGACCTCGTCGGCACCGTCGGCGACGGCTTGAGCAGCCTCGGCGGCCTTGATCTCTGCTTTGACCTGACCGCTGGGGAAGCCGACGACGGTGGCAACGACGAGCTCGCCGGGCTCGGTGACGGGAAGCATCGACGGAGATACGCAGATCGCGAGCACGCCGAGGTCCTTGGCCTCTGCCACGAGTGCCTCAACGTCGGCAGGGGTGGCCTCGGGCTTGAGCAGTGTGTGATCGATGATCGCTGCGACTTCGGCTCTGCTGGTCATGATTGTCCTCCAGTGGGGTACGTGCTGCGTGGGTTCGTACTGCGGTGATGATACATGCGGCCACGCGCTGTGCGTGACCTGTCGTTGAATCTGCGGTTCAGGTGATCTTCTCGAGCACGATCGATTCGGAGACCGCGCTGAGGTCACCTCCGACCTCGACGGCATCCTCAAGAGATTCGATCGCTCGGGCGAAGCGCTCCGGGGTCGCCGTGTGCAGGGTCATGAGCGGCTGGCCTTCAGTGACCGTGTCACCGGGTTTGGCGTGGAGTTCGATGCCTGCCACGTCCTGGACCGGGTCTTCCTTGCGTGCTCGTCCGGCACCGAGGCGCCAGGAGGCGACTCCCACGGACAGGGCATCGAGTCGACTGACGACTCCGGAGGCAGGCGCCGTGACGACCTCAGTGTGTTGGGCCACGGGCAGGGCGGCATCGGGGTCACCGTTCTGGGCCCGGATCATCCTCTTCCACACGTCCATGGCCCGACCATCGCCCAGAGCCGCGCGCACATCGACGCCGGTCTTGCCGGCCAGTCGCAGCATCTCCTCGGCCAGGGCCACCGTCAGGTCGACGACGTCGGAGGGGCCGCCGCCGGCGAGGACCTCGACGGACTCGCGGACTTCCAGGGCGTTGCCGACCGTGAGTCCCAGCGGGGTGGACATGTCGGTGAGCAGCGCCGAGGTCTTGACCCCCGCGGCCTTGCCCAGTTCGACCATGGTCCGTGCCAGTTTCTGGGCCTTGGGCAGGTCCTTCATGAAGGCACCCGATCCGACCTTGACGTCGAGGACGAGCCCCTCGGTGCCTTCCGCGATCTTCTTCGACATGATCGAGGAGGCGATGAGCGGAATGCAGTCGACCGTCGAGGTGGTGTCGCGCAGTGCGTAGAGCTTCTTATCCGCCGGCGCCAGGCCGGAGCCTGCCGCGCAGATGACCGCGCCGAGGTCCTCGAGCTGGTTGAGGATGGCCTCGTTGCTCAGGCCCGCCTGCCAGCCGGGAATGGATTCGAGTTTGTCCAGGGTTCCGCCGGTGTGGCCGAGGCCGCGGCCTGAGAGCTGTGGGACGGCGACGTCGAAGACCGCGACGAGTGGGGCCAGCGGCAGGGTGATCTTGTCCCCGACTCCCCCGGTCGAATGCTTGTCCGAGGTGGGACGGGTCAGGGAGGAGAAGTCCATCCGCTCGCCCGAGGCGATCATCGCCTGCGTCCAGTCCGCGATCTCGCGCGGTTCCATGTCGTTGATGAAGATCGCCATGGCCAGGGCGGCCATCTGCTCATCGGCGACGACACCGCGAGTGTAGGCATCGATCACCCAGTCGATCTGCTCTTTGCTCAAGGTGCGGCCATCGCGTTTGGCGGCGATGACGTCGACGGCATCGAATGCCTCTACGCTCACAGTGTCTGTCCTTCGTTCTCGGGAAGTGACCGCAGTCGTGGTCACAAGTGGTCACAGTCGATCGCCGAGGTGGCGCTGGGATTGCGGGGCCACCTCGGCGATATCGGGGTCAGTGTTTGGCGGAGCCTTCACCCGGTGCATCGGGCTCCAGGTGAGCTGGGCCGAATGCTTCGGGCAGCACCTTCGACATGGGTGCTCTGCCGCTGGGCATGTTGAGCACCATCTCGGTGCCGCCGTGTTCGAACAGGAGCTGGCGACAGCGTCCGCAGGGGGCCAGGGTCTGACCCGCTCCATCGACGCAGTCGAAGGCCACGATCCGGCCGCCGCCGGACATGAACAGGTCGGAGACGAGTGAGCATTCGGCGCACAGCGTCACCCCGAACGAGGCGTTCTCGATATTGGCGCCGCTGACGATGCGGCCGTCATCGACGAGGGCGGCCGCACCCACGGGGTAGGACGAGTACGGGACGTAGGCGAAGCGCATCGCCCGCAACGCCTCGTCGCGCAGCAGCGACCAGGTGTCCTCGCTCAGGTCGGCGACCGAGACGGGGGTGGGTTCCACGCTCCACACGTGTTCAGAGGCTTCGACATCTGCAGAAGTCATAGGGGATACCTCTCTCTTGGGGTTGGATTATTTCACGTACGGCACGCCTTCGGCCGCCGGTGGGCGAACCCGGCCGACGAAACCGGCGACGGCGAGGACCGTGACGATATAGGGAAGCATGAGCAGCAGCTCGTTGGCCACCGGGGTTCCGATGGACTGCAGAGTGTTGCCCAAACTCTTGGAGAACCCGAACAGCAGGGCAGCCAGCAGAGCGCCCTTCGGGTTCCATTTGCCCAGGATCATAGCAGCGAGTGCGATGTATCCCTGTCCGGCCGACATCTCCTTGCCGAATGCCAGGCCAGAGCCGACGGTGAAGAAGGCACCACCGAGTCCTGCGATGGCACCGGCCATGAGGGTGTTGCGCACACGGGTGAAGTTGACCTTGATGCCCACGGTGTCGGCTGCCTTGGGGTGTTCGCCGACGGCCCGCATCCGCAGACCCCACTTCGAGCGGAACACGAAGATCTGGAGGGCGATGACGACGACGTACATGATGTAGACGAGGATGTTCTGGTCAAAGAGCACCCGCCCCAAAACGGGGATGTCCGAGAGCAGCGGGACCGGCAGGTTGGGCAGCTGCTGGCGCGCGTTCCACAGTCCGGGGTTCTCCGACAGCACCGTCGAGTAGAGGAAGCTGGTCACACCGACGACGAGCACGTTGAGGACGACGCCGATGATGATCTGGTTGACCCAGTACTTCACTGCGAAGAATGTCAGGACAACGGCCACGAGAGCACCGGCGATCGGTGCCGCAAGGAGTCCCGCGTACGGGTTCTTGGCCACTGATGCGACAACCGCGGCGAGGAAGGCACCGGCTAGGAGCTGGCCTTCGATGGCGATGTTGATGATGCCGGAGCGTTCGCCGACGAGACCGCACATGGCGCCGAAGATCAGCGGCACCGACAGTGCCAGGGCACCGGCCAGCAGTGTCGTCAGCGGGATCACTCCGCCGCTGCCGCCACCGGCCCACGCGAGGAAGGAGACGACGAAGAGGATGCCGAAGACCATCGGGAACCACGAGTCGAGGGTGACTCGCTTCGTCGCGAAGTAGATCGAGGCTGCGGCCATGACGACGAGGATCAGTGACAGCACGAGTCCGGCGACGGTCGAGGAGACGACCACGTCGGGGATCGCGAACAGGTCTCCGCTCGTGGCGATTCTGAATGTCGTCTCTCCGTCTCGGCCGATGATGCCGAAGAAGACGAGGGACACCACGGCCAGGATCGTATAGACGATCGGGAACTTCCACGAGATCGGGGTCAGTGACTTGGGCTGGGACGCGGACTGTGCCGCAACGGTCTGAGCAGTCATGTCAGGCCTCCTTCCGCTTGAGCACCGGTGTGGGCAACCGGAAGATCGACCTCACCAGCGGTGGGGCCGCAATGAGCAGAACAATGACGGACTGGACGACCAGAACGATGTCGATGGGCGTACCGGTCTGTGACTGCATGAGATAGCCGCCGGCCTTGAATGCGCCGAAGAGCAATCCGGCCATGAAGGTGCCCCACGGCTTCGATCGGCCCAGCAGAGCCACCGTGATGGCGTCGAAGCCGATGGATCCGCTGATGCCGCCGGTCAGTTTGCCCTCTGTGCCAAGCACTTGGGCGGCTCCGCCGAGACCGGCCAGAGCACCGGCGACGACCATGACGAGGATCGTCACCTTCGACACGGAGATGCCGGCGGTGCGGGCAGCGTGCGGGTTGGCGCCGACGGCCTTGAATTCGAACCCGATCGTTGACCGCTCGAGCAGCCACCATACGAAGATCGTCGCCAGGATGGCCAGAATGAACCCGAAGTGCAGCCGGAACGGCGGCGGCAGCATGAGGAACATCTCCGAGGTGTCGTCGATCGCTCGGGACTGCGGGTTCGCCGAGGTGGTGTGCGTGAACCAGCTCTGCTTGAGCAGGTAGCCCAGCAGGTAGCCCGCGATGGAGTTGAGCATGATCGTCACGATCACCTCGTTGGCTCCGGTGCGTGCCTTGAGCACACCGGCGATGCCGGCCCAGATCGCTCCGCCGATGATGCCGCCGATGGCTGCGATGAGCATGTGCACGACGGGCGGCAGGTGCAGGGCGTAGCCGAGGAATCCGGCGATGGTGGCGCCGAGGATGACCTGGCCCTGACCGCCGATGTTGAACAGACCGCAGCGGAAGGCCATGGCGATGCCGAGTCCGGTGAGGATGAGCGGGGTGCCGCTGACCAGGGATTCGGTCAGGGGGCGAATAGCGCGTTCGGGAGTGCGGGCGTTCCAGTCGAAGACCGATCCGCGGAACAGCGCCGAATAGGCTTCGCCGACTGTGGAGAACAGGGTGGAGAAGAAGGCTCCTGGCGCGCCGAGGAAGTTCTGTGCCGCTGCGACGACTTCGGCGTTGGACACGGCGATGAGCACACCGCCGAGGAGGAGGGCGACCACGATGGCCAGCACCGAGACCAGCCATGACCCGGACAGGATCTCCTGCAGCAGGTTCTGTTCCTTGCCCGGCTCTGCCTCGGCGGTCGGTGGTGGTGCCGGCGATGGCGCCGCCGGTGATATGTCAGTCGTCATTTGTTCTCCTCCGCCGAGGTGGTGGCCGAGTTCTCGTCAGTTGCCGCGGTGGCGGCAGGGTCGTCAGCCGCGGAGGTGGTGGCCGAATCGTTCTCTGGTGTCGCGGTGGCGGCAAATGCTTCGTCGGCCGGGACTCCGGCCATCATCAGGCCCAGGGCCTCGCGGGAGGTGTCGGCGCCGACGATTCCGACGATGCGACCCGAATACATGACGGCGATCCGATCGGCGAGACCATAGACCTCGTCGAGTTCGGTCGAGACGATGAGGCACGGGGTGCCCGCATCGCGTTCTGCGATGACACGTTTGTGGACGAACTCGATCGAGCCGACGTCGAGGCCGCGGGTGGGTTGGCTGGCGATGAACAGGCGCAGCTCACGGCCGAGTTCGCGGGAGAGCACGACCTTCTGCTGGTTGCCTCCGGAGAGCGTGGCGATCGGGTCGACGACGCTGCCGAGACGGATGTCGAATTCCTCGACCTTCTGCTTCGCGGCTTCGGTGATGACCGAGGTTTTGAGGTTGAGCCCCTTCGCGTACGGCGGGCGGTCGTAGACGTCGAGGATCATGTTCTCGCGGATCGCGAACTCGGCGATGATTCCATCGGTCGAACGATCCTCGGGAACGAAGCCGATACCCGCGCCGAGGCGGTCCTTCACCGACTGCCCGACCAGGTTCTTCCCGTCGAGAGTCACCGTGCCCAGACGCGGTTCGCTCAGACCGATGATGGTTTCGGCCAGCTCTGTCTGACCGTTGCCCTGGACACCGGCGACTGCGAGGATCTCGCCGCGGCGGACGTCGAAGCTGACATCGTCGACGACGATATTGTCTGCTTTGTCGACGACGGTGAGGTTGCGGACCTGGAAGGTCGCGTCACCGGGATCAGCCGCGTCCTTCTCCGTCGTCAGCGACACGGCGCGGCCGACCATCTGGCTGGCCAGCTCCGCCTCGGTGGATTCTGGGGATGCTTCGCCGACGATCTTGCCGCGGCGGATGACCGTGATGGAGTCTGCGATCGCGCGGACCTCACGGAGTTTGTGGGTGATGAAGACGATCGAGGTGCCCTGCTCCTTGAGCTGGCGCATGATCGAGATCAGCTCGTCGGTCTCCTGCGGGGTGAGCACCGCAGTGGGCTCGTCGAGGATGAGGATCTTCGCGTCCCGGGACAGCGCCTTGATGATCTCGACTCGCTGCTGGGCACCGACGGGGAGATCTTCGATGAGGGCATCGGGGTCGATGTTGAAGTTGAAGCGAGAGGAGATCTCGGTGACCTTCTTGCGCGCCTCGGCGAGGTCGATGAGTCCCAGGGACTTCGTCGGCTCATAGCCCAACGCCACGGATTCGGCGACGGTGAATACGGGCACGAGCATGAAGTGCTGGTGGACCATGCCGATACCGGCGGCCACTGCGTCACCCGGCCCGGCGAAGGTCACAGCCTTGTCGTCGAGGAGGATCTCTCCCCCGTCGGCGTCGTAGAGTCCGTAGAGGACGTTCATCATGGTGGATTTTCCAGCGCCGTTCTCACCCAACAGAGCATGGATCTCGCCCGGTTCGATGGTGAGATCGATGTGGTCGTTGGCCACAAACGATCCGAACACCTTGGTCATCCCGCGAAGCTCGAGTTTCACTGCTTCCGGTACTCCTCACAAATTCGAAAACTGCAGGGCCGAGAATTCTCGACCCTGCAGTTTAACCTGTTCGCTTATTTCGGCGAGTTCTCGGAATCCACGGTCAGAGAACCGTCGATGATCTGCTTCTTGAGCGTCTCGACGTCCTTCTTCACGTCTTCGGGAACCTTGTCATCGAAGTCGTGGTACGGAGCAAGTCCGACGCCTTCGTTTTCGAGGGTGCCGACGTAGGGCTCAGAGCTGAAGTTGTCCTTCTGAGCCTCGGACACGGTGTCCTCGACAGCGTTCGCGATCTGCTTGACCACCGAGGTGAGGATGATGTCACCGTATTCGGTGGACTCATAGCCGTCGGAGTCGACCCAGACCAGCTTGACGTCTTTGGCTTCCTTCGCAGCCGCTGCCGCGCCGAGGCCCACAGGTCCGGCGACTGGCATGATGACGTCGGCGCCCTGGGAGATCAGCTGCTTGGTCAGAGCCTGACCCTGTCCCTGGTTCTCGAAGTCACCGGAGAAGGAGCCGTCCTGCTTCTTCTTGTTCCAGCCGAGGAGTTTGACGTCCTTCTTGTTGTCTTCGTTGAACTTCTCCACACCGTCGGCGAAACCGTCCATGAACACGGTCACGGAAGGAATCTGGATTCCTCCGAAGGTGCCGACCTTTCCGGACTCGGAGGTCGCGGCGGCGACATAGCCGGCGAGGTAGGCGGCCTCTGCGGTGTTGAAGACGAGTGGCTTCGCGTTGTCGATGGTGACTGGCTTGCCGTCAGCATCGGAGAATGTCGAGTCGATGAGGGCGAAGTTGAGGTCAGGGTTGGCCTCGGCGGCTTCCTGGATCGAGTCTTCGAGGAGGAACCCGACGCCGAAGGTCAGATTGCAGCCCTGCTGGACCATGTTGTCGACGTTGGGTCCGAAATCGGCGTCGCCCTGCGACTCGGCCAGCTTCTCCTGAATGCCGAGGTTGTCCACCGCTGCCTGCAGGCCCTCACGTCCGGACTGGTTGAATGACTGGTCATCCCAGCCGCCGGAGTCCGAGACCATGCAGCCGAGGAAGTCCTCGGCATTGGTCTCGCCGCCGCTTCCTGATCCACAGGCGGAGAGCACGAGGGCGGATGCGGCGGCAATCGACACCGCAGATACGAGCTTCTTCACGTTTACTCTTTTCTCAAGTTACTCAGGACCAGCCCTGGCGTCGATCGAGGCACAGAGTCCTCCGCCGAATTTGTGAAACCACTGGATGATCACTCATATTTCAATGAATTTTCCGTCAGTCTAATGCAACTGGGGCCCATATCAGTGGCCTCTAGCATCTGAATCCTCGACACCGATATGAAAACGCAACATAACTTCATGTTGGCGTCTCCCCCACCTGCCTCCGGGTGCCCCGGACCGCGGCGTCGGCCTCGGTTCTCCGAGTGCCCGTGGAGGCTGCCTGTCAACCGCCCGTCGGCGAGCTGCGCATGCTGGTCCCAGGCCGCTCGTGCCCTAAGCTAGAGGGCGTTATGGCACATCTTCTCGGGGCTGAAGCCCTGCACCTCGAATACCCCACCCGCATCGTCTTCGACTCCGTCACCCTCGGCGTCGACGCCGGAGACATGATCGGCATCGTCGGCCGCAACGGCGACGGCAAGTCCAGCCTGCTGGGCATGCTCGCCGGCACCATCGAACCCGATTCCGGCCGCGTGACCTACCGCGGCGGAATGCGCCTGGGGATGCTCAGCCAGCGCGACACCATGGACTCCGAGGCGACCGTGGGCTATTCCGTCGTCGGCGACATGGACGACCACGAGTGGGCTCGCGACGCGAAGGCCCGCGACATCATCGCAGGTCTCATCGCCGACCTCGATTGGCATGCCACCATCGGCAGCCTCTCCGGCGGTCAGCGCCGACGTGTGGCTCTGGCTGCGCTGCTCATCGGTGACTGGGACCTGCTCATCCTCGATGAGCCCACCAACCACCTCGACGTCGACGGCATCTCGTGGTTGGCCAAGCACATCAAGAACCGCTGGTCGAAGAACTCCGGGGCTCTGCTGCTCGTGACGCACGACCGGTGGTTCCTCGATGAGGTCTGCACGAAGACCTGGGAAGTCCACGACCAGATCGTCGAACCCTTCGAGGGCGGATACGCCGCCTACATTCTCCAGCGCGTCGAGCGCGATCGCATCAACGCCGCCACAGAGCAGAAGCGCCAGAACCTCATGCGCAAGGAACTGGCATGGCTGCGCCGAGGTGCTCCTGCCCGAACCTCGAAACCGAAGTTCCGGATCGAGGCGGCAAACCAGCTCATCGCCGATGTGCCAGAGGTCCGCAACCCGATCGAGCTGAAGAAGATGGCGACTGCTCGTTTGGGCAAGGATGTCGTCGACCTCCTCGATGTGTCCCTGAGCTTCGGTGATCAGCAGATTCTCGACAATGTCACCTGGCGCATCGGTCCCGGCGAGCGCACCGGCATCCTCGGGCCCAACGGTGCCGGCAAGTCGACCCTGCTCAGCCTCATCTCCGGCGAGCTCGAACCTGATGAGGGCAGAGTCAAGCGCGGGAAGACCGTGAAGGTCGGTGTCCTCGACCAGCAGTTCAAGGAACTCGACGCCATCGGCGGGCAGAAGGTGCGCGAAGTTCTCTCGGAGTCGAAGACGAGCTTCAACATCGAAGGCAAGGACTTCACCCCGGCACAGCTGTTGGAGCGCCTCGGCTTCGCCAAGGAACATCTCTCGGCCCGGGTGAAGGAACTCTCCGGAGGACAGAAGCGGCGTCTGCAGCTGCTGCTCCTCCTCATGTCCGAGCCCAATGTCATCATCCTCGATGAGCCGACCAACGACGTCGACTCCGACATGTTGGCCGCGATGGAGGACCTCCTCGACTCCTGGCCGGCGACCCTGATCGTGGTCTCTCACGATAGGTACCTGCTCGAACGCGTCACCGATCAGCAGTACGCGATCCTCGATCACGGCCTGCGGCACGTGCCCGGAGGTGTCGACGAGTATCTGAAGCTGCGCGCCGAGGGCGCCAAGTCCGGTGGATCAGGGAAGTCCAGCGGGTCCGGGAAGTCCAGCGGACCGGGCAAGTCGGGTGGAGGTTCGTCGAACTCCGGTTCGGCCGGTGCGAACTCCTCCGCCGATTCGGGCGCCGATGCTCTCTCCGGTGCCGAGGCCCGCGCGGCGAAGAAGGAAGTCTCCTCGATCGAGCGTCGTATGGACAAGCTGAGCAAGCGCATCGCCCGTGCCCATGACGAGATGGCCGACCACGACCAGTCCGACTTCGAAGGACTGCAGAAACTCACTTCTTCTCTGCAGGAGCTCAAGGACGAAATGACCGAGCTGGAAGAGCGCTGGCTCGAAGCCAACGAGGCCCTGGACGCCTGATAGAGGTCGATGAGGAGGACAGATGGTCGACTCGGATCAGATGCGCGAGCTTCTGCGCGCCGAAGAAACTGAGACCAGGAGGCTCATCGCCGCTCTGTCCTCGGACATCAAGGATCTCGCCGCGGCACGCGAGGGCGACAACAGCGACGACGAGCACGACCCCGAAGGGTCGACGCTGGCTTTCGAACGATCGCAGGCAGAAACCCTGCTGCGTCAGTCCGAGGAACGCCTGACCTCCATCGCCGAGGCGGTGGAGAGGCTTGACGAGGGCACCTTCGGAATCTGCACCAGCTGCGGAAACCCCATCCCCGAAGTCCGGCTGGAGATCCGCCCCTACGCACCGACCTGCGTCGCCTGCGCGAGCTGAACGAACAGCTGCCTCCCCACCGCGCATAGGGCTCAATCCGGGCCGAACACACCCTCCATTCCGCCTGACTCCGGCGCGTGACCTTTATGCTTCGGGCTCCAGCGGGCTATCGTGGCGGGGTGCCCACACGAGATCACAGACTGGACCGCGCCAAAGGCATCCTCATCTTCACTGTCGTCCTCGGCCACCTGCTGGCCCGGACCTCACCATGGGATGACGACGTCCTCCGTGCGCCGATGTACCTCATCTATTCGTTCCACATGCCGGCTTTCGTCTTCCTGGCCGGCAACACAGCGAAGTCGACGAGGCTGCCCGAGCGTGTCCTGACATTCCTGGTCCTGCTGTTCACCGTTTTGCCTCTGATGTGGGGGTGGCTGTGGATCTTCGATCTGGATCCTGACTACAGCTTCCTGACCCCGTTCTGGTACACCTGGTTCCTGCTCTCGATGGCGTGCTGGATCATCACCGTGCCGTTCATCGAACGATTCCCACGAACGATCCTTGTCGCCTCGGTGGTGGTGGGGCTCTTCGGTGGGATTCTGCCGATCCTCGACACCGAGCTCTCAGCCTCACGATCGATGATCTTCTGGCCCTTCTTCGTCATCGGCAAGCTCTACGGCAAGCAGATTCTCAACTGGGCGGGCAGCCTGCGCATCTGGCAGAAGCTGTTCTTCACGGCGGCCGCCCTGGGTGCTGTCGGCTACTTCTACCTCGATGAGGTCTACTACAAGTGGTTCTACGGCAGCCTCAACTTCGCCCACTTCGACGTCAGCATTCCCGAGGGCGTCGGCATCCGCCTCATCGTCGACATCGGGGCCCTGCTGATGACGTTGATGCTTCTCATGTGGGTCGGAGACAAGGACACGATCATTGCCAAGATCGGTCGAAACAGCCTCGCCGTCTACGTACTCCACGGATTCGTCGTCCGTGGCCTCCAGCCTCTCCTCGATGACATCGAGGACGTGCTCAGCGCCCCGCTGATCTTCCTCCTGTGCCTCGTCCTGGCGCTGCTCGCCACCTATCTGCTGTCCTGGGGCCCGTTCGAGAGGGGCTTGCGCTGGTACTCCTCAACCGTGACTCGTCTGCTGCTCACACCGTTTGCGTCGTTGCGCGCGAAGCCGGGCAGACACTCGGACAAAGCCTCTTCATAGCCCACTGCCACCGACGGCGACGGTGACTCCGATCGTCATATGACTTCTTTATGTCATTGTGACGTCGACCACATCGGTGTGAGTGGCTATTATGCGGGGAGCTTGGGTGCTCAGCCTGAGCGCGTTCAATCGCCTGTCCTCTACCTTCATTACGGAGAGCGCTCATGACCACCCATGCTCTGACCCAACGCCTCGACGCCGGTCCTGTGATCTGCGCCGAAGGATTCCTGTTCGAACTCGAAAAACGCGGCTACCTGTCTGCTGGAGAATTCGTGCCCGAGGTTGCGCTCGAATTCCCCGACGCTCTGCGCTCCCTGCACATGGATTTCCAGCGCGCCGGTTCGGACATCGTCGAGGCCTTCACCTACAACGGACACCGCGAGAAGATGCGGGTCATCGGGAAGGAGGATCTGCTCGAGCCGCTCAACCGCTCCGCCCTGCAGATCGCCCGCGGCGTTGCCGACGCCAAGCCCGGAAACTTCATGGCCGGAAACATCTCGAACTCGAACATCTGGGATCCCGAGAACCCGGACCGCCAGGCCGAGGTCCGGGCGATGTTCACCGAGATGGTGGGCTGGGCTGTGGACGAAGGCGCCGATCTCATCATCGGCGAGACCTTCTACTTCGCCGGCGAGGCCATCGCCGCGGCCGAGGTCGCCAAGGCCAGCGGGCTGCCCGTCGTCCTCACCCTCGCACCCATGGCCTTCCAAGAGATGGCCGATGGCGTGGGAATCGTCGAGACCGCACAGAAGCTCGAACAGCTGGGTGTCGATGTCGTCGGCCTCAACTGCTTCCGCGGACCCGCCACAATGCTGCCGTGGCTGAAGGAGATCCGCTCGGCCGTGTCCTGTCACGTCGGCGCCCTGCCCATCCCCTACCGCACGACTCAGGATGAGCCCACGTTCTTCAATCTCTCAGATCCCCGCGCCGAGGTGGCCTCCCCGCACGGTCGCACCTTCCCCACCGCTCTCGATCCGCTGCAGACGAACCGCTATGAGATCGGTGCCTTCGCGAAGGAAGCCTACGAGCTGGGTGTCAACTACATCGGCGTGTGCTGTGGTGCGACTCCGATGCATATCCGTGAGGTCGCCGAGGCGGTCGGACTCACGACCGATGCCAGCCGGTTCTCCGAGAACATGAAGAACCACTTCATGTACGGCGATAACGAGCGCCTCGCTGAGAACGTCGTCGCTCTCGGCTCGACCGCCTGAGGCAAGCAGCGAGCAGTACCTCCTGCACGAAGCCCTCAGCACCACCACACACCGCCAGCGCCAAGACCCCTCGCCCCAACGGGAGGTTTTGGCACTGCGCGTGCGCAGTAGAGCTGCCGGTGCCAGCAGCAGCTACCGGTAGGAGTGACGACTATGAGGTGAAGCTGCGACTTCCGCTTACTTCGTCTGAGCCTCGAGGTCTTCCAGCGAGACCGTGCCCTGACGCACTGCCCGCAGCACACGATACGTGCGGACCACCCGGGGCAGGGTGATGAGGAGAAGACCACCGAGCATGTTGAACGGGATGACGATCGCAAACCACTTCAGCAGATCCAGCATCGAGATATCTGCCCCGGCCAACATGGCGGCGAAGATGACGATCGCGTTGAGGGCACCGTGGAGCATGCCGAGACCGATGAGCAACAGACCCGATGCCATGCTGACGATGGCAAGGACGACGCCGTTCGAGGTGCCCTGTGACATTCGAGTCGACAAGGTGACGGTGGCTCCGGCCAAGAGCGAGAGTCCGATCATCACCACCAAGGACGGTTGGTCCATGTACTTCACGGCCGTTTCGATCATCGTCGAATGGTAGTCAGGCAGCGCCACAACCATCAGTCCGGCGAAGGCCAGGCCCCCGAACAGGTTGGTCACCAGGGTCACCGCCCACAGGCGGACCACCTGAAGGACATTGGCCTGGCCTGCGATGACGGCGTTGATAGGCAGCAGAAACTCTTCGGTGAACAGCTCTGAGTGGGCAAGCTTCAGCGCCAACAGCCCGATGCCGAAGGCAATACCGGCCAGCACATCAGAGCCTGTTGTCTGCTTGACCAGCACCATCGCCAGAATGCCCAGGCCCACATCGACACCGCCGAAGAACCCGGTGACGAGGAGTTCCGGCCATTTCCGATTCAGACGCTTTGCTCCCGTGACCACGGTCGCGGTTGCCTCGTCGACCAGTTCGTCTTCAAGATCGAAGTCATTCGTCCCGAGCCGCTGACGCTGTGCTTTCTGGGTCATCGTCACAGTGTATTTGTGACACCTGTGCTCGGCCAGTGACGGACTGGGACCTGATACTCGGACTCTTCCGACTGGGCCGGAGCCGATGCTGGTGCCGGTGCCGCGGCAAAGTTCCAGCATCACACACCGAGAGCGCCAAAACCTCCCGTCGCAACAGGAGGTTTTGGCGCTCTCAGTTTGCTGAGCAGCGTCAGTTCTACACCGTCAACTCTGACAACGTAACTATCGGTACGAGACCTTCGTCAGGAGTCGGCTTTGTAGAGCAGACTCGGCTCGTGCGCAGGGATCGTCTGTACTTGCTCAGCCTTCTCGAAGTCGTCCTGCCGCAGGATCAAAAGCGCTATCAGCGAAATTAGACCGGTCCCTACAAAGAAGTACCACGGTGCTGTGATGTCACCGGTTGCCGAAATGAACCACGCAGCGATCAAAGGCGCGCTTCCACCGAAAAGTGCCACCGGCAGGTTGTAGGCAACAGCAATTCCGGTTGACCTGATGCGAGTGGGCAGCAGCTCCGTCATGGTTGCGTACGTCGTCGACGCATAGAAGCCGAATGAAAGAGCACACGCCATCAGTGGGAAGAAGAAGCTCAAAGGTGTGGCGCCAGGTGCGGCGAGGAAGAACCACAGCATTGATCCGGTTGCAGCCACCCCGGAGACCAACAGTATCGGCTTCCGTCCCCACCGATCAGACATCATTCCGCCGATCGGCATGACGGTCGCAGATAGGAGGCATGCACTGATGACGAACCAGAAGCGAACTGTCCCTGAGAACTGCAGAATTTCGCTGATGAAGGTCGACGCATATGTGAGCACGAGATAGAAGATCGACGCATGGACAGTAATGATGCAGAACACCAGCATGATTGCGCGCATCCAGGACAGTGTTTCGCGTAAGGGCGCCTTTGAGCTCTCGCCCGCGGCTACTATCGCTTGGAACTCAGGGCTGTCTTCGAGCTTGAGCCGAATGTAGATCGCAACAAGGCCCAGCACGCCGGCAAACAGGAACGGGAGTCTCCACCCCCAAGCAAGCATCGATTCTGCACCGATGATGGCTGATAGGCCATTCGCGACGAGACTTCCCAGAAGGAGTCCCAGGACGGCAGTTGTCATGAGCCAACTCGTCAAATGACCTCGCTTGCCCGGTCCTGCGTATTCGGCGATGAAGCTAGTCACAGTCCCGATCTCCCCGCCTGCGGAAAACCCTTGAATGCAACGTAAGAGAATCAGGAGAATCGGTGCTGCGACTCCGATAGTGCTGTAGCTCGGTAGAAGCCCGATACAACAGGTGGATCCAGCCATGAGTATCAAGACGATCAGGAGTGTCTGCTTCCGTCCGATCTTGTCTGCCATGGGCCCGAAGAACAATCCGCCGAGTGGCCGGATGAAGAAGCTCAGTGCAAATACGGCAAAGCTGCTCAGCAGCGACACCGTCGGGTTCTCGGAAGCGAAGAAGAGCTGCCCCATGTACACAGCCAAGAACCCGTATATCCCATAGTCGTACCACTCGATGACGTGCCCGGTCACGGCACCAGCGAACGCTCTTTTTCGACGTTGACCGCTGACTTCCTGTATCTCGATTTCGCGCATTGTTCTACCTTTCTCAGACGCGTCGCTGCGTCGATGAGGAACGTCATGACGTTGGGTCATAACGCGGAATTTCTGTGATCATCCGCTGAGGCCGAGCCGGAGCCGAGCGCGGCTCGACACGCAGCCGAGAGTCAGGACTCGGAGGGTCCGATCTTGAACCGGCGGATTTTCCCTACGCTTGTGCGTGGGAGTTCATCAATAATGTGCCATTCCCGCGGGCGGGCCGAAGGTGCTAAATTCTGCTCAGACCAGGATGACAACCTGTCGATGTCGAGTTCTTTTGCGCCACGCCGAGCAACAACATAGGCGTGAGGAACGACATCTCGTATGGGGTCCGGGGCGGCGATGACTGCGGCTTCCAAGACACCTGGCGCCTGAGCAATCACGGCTTCCACTTCGGTCAGGCTAACGTTCTCTCCCGACACCTTGACGACGTCGTCAACTCTGCCGACGAACGACAGCTCCCCGATTTCGTCCGATCTCGCCAGGTCTCCCGTCAACAGCCATTCGGTGCCTGAGTCGTCAGTCAGAAAGCTCCGAGAAGTCGTCGCCGCATCGTCGAGGTATTCGAGAAAGAGGTCTTTGCCTCGCGTACCTGCCACTGCAATCATTCCTGGGTTTTCCCCTGTAACCTCGTCGTAAGTCACAGGATCGAGCAGTCTCACATCTCGGCCTGGCAGAGGACGACCAATCCGGTCTGGGCGGGGAGGCTGTGAACGATCATATGAAACTATCGCGATCGTCTCTGTCATGCCATAGAGCTGCCTGGGCGCCACTCCCGCCAGTTGACTGAATTCCTGGTGATGAACGGGCGCAAGATTCTGTGCATACCAGACGTGGTCGAGATCGAGAGGATCAGTGGCTTCCGGAGTGCGAGCTAGAATCATTCGAATCGGAGCGGCAAACAGACTGGCGTGAGTGACACCAAGCTCTCTGGCCTGCTCAATCCAGCGGCTGGCAGAAAAATTGGCCGTCATGGAGACAGATGCCCCCACCTTGATCGCCGACGCGAAACAGTAGTACTGCGCATTCGCATGGAAGAGAGGCAACGTCACATACCACCGGTGGTGTGGTTTCAGCGCAGCAGCCTTCGCCATCTGCGTCGCGACATTGAGATAGTTTCCCTGGGTCAGAACCACACCTTTGGGCTGTGAAGTCGTGCCTGACGTAAACATAACTGCCAGACGATCTGTCGGATCATGCGGCGGCTCTGGCAACGGGGCCGAGGTGTTGCCTATCAGAGCAGATCCTGCCGCAACATCTGCCGAGGACTCGTCAAGCTCGACGATTGGCAGCGTAACCTGCGACTGTGCGCCGGTTCGATAGTCTGCGGCTCTTTCACTGCTGCAGATGCCAAGGGACGGCGTGACGCGATCGATCTGCGATGAGATGTCTCGTGACGATGAGGCTGGGTCGGCCGGGACCATCCACGCACCGATCTTCGCAATGGCCAGCCAGAGTGCGACGAACGCTGGACAGTTCTTCAGACACAGATGGACCGGATCACCTGCACCAACACCGTATTCAACGAGCGTGCCTGCGACCCTGTCGACGATGCTGGAAAATTCGCCATAGGTCCATCCGGAGATTGCTCCGTCGTCGTCACGGAACTTGAGGAACAGCCGTGTATTGTGTTGCCCCACTGTGTTGTCCCAGAGCAGCGAGAAGGTGTCGGAGGATGGGGACTGGCTCGGCGAAATCGCGGTCATTCGGTAGCTCCACTGTCATCATTGACGTCTTGTGATCCTGTTGATTGTCACAATCATTGCAGGTTCTCAACCGAGCTGATACGTCGAGCTCTCCGAAATTTCACCGCCGCAATTAGAGAAATCTCTAAAATTGGATCAGTGGGGATCCGTGCCTGCAATGCATCCACTGTCGTAAGCTTCCAATGCCCACCGCAACCCGAGGAGCTCATCGATTCCGTACTCGAATCCTCCAATCAGATCGCTGAACCTCTGTAGACGATATCGGACAGTGTTCTCATGAACATTCAGTTCTTCCGCGGTCCGTCTAACAGAGGATGATGCTCGCAACCATGTCCGGAGTGTTTCCAGAATGTCTCGCCCAGCGGCCGTGCCCGGACGAAGCGGACTGATGTACCGGTGGATCAGAAACTCATTGATGTCCGTGGAATCCGGTACAGCCAGCCGCCAGCCGTACGACTCCATACTGTGGACCCCTGACCGCTCTTTGCGTGCCAGCTTCCAAACCTGCTCACAGATTCGCGCCGACGTGGCAAGCTGCGTCAGCGGGACGAACGGACCGATCGCGATGGGCACATCCGAGACTGCCTCTGTCGGTTTTCGAGCAACGATGGCGATGACACGAAGGTCGATCTGCGCGACCAGTGCCTGGGCTCGAACTGTCGAGCCCGAGGACTTCACATCACGGATGATCTTCTCCACGTCATGGCCAGAGGCAGGGACGGCAGCAACGGCATAGACCCCGTCGATGTCCACACCGTATTTCTTCACCTGTTGCGTGGTGTCATCGTCAATAACGGATTCTGTCGTCAGCTTGCGCACTAATGAACCGATTTCGAACGACTGTCTCATCGCTTCAGTGCCCGCCCGGTAGCGGTACTCAGTCGCAGCGCCCGCAGTGAACCAATCACCGAGACGCCACAGCAGTGTTGCTCCATCCAGCGTGCTCTGGGGATCAAGGCCAGCAGCTGAAGCCTTTGAGATGAACGAATCGTGCGTGGCGCTCAAGCTGATTCGGTAGGCACGTATTATGTCCTCGATGGGCACGTTCTCATCGATCCGCGCACGCGTAGTCGCCCTGTGCTCAGCATTCTCTGAGACTGAGGGAATCTGCCGAGAGATCAGGACGTCCACTGCACGGCGGGCATTTGTCCTCACTGAAGCGAGCAGCTCATCTCGTGGCACCCCAACGTAGGTAGCCAGCTCCCCGTAAATCCGAGAGGCTGCGAGATCAGCAATGCTGTCTTCATCCTCTCGGATTCTGAGGGCGACTTCCGACAGCGCCGAGCTCACGCCAGCTCTTTGGATTTCACCACGACTGCCTCGCGCGGGCGGCATCAGCTCTGCGGCGTCACGCCGATCGAGTCGAGCGCGGTTTCGAGGCGGGTGATCGTGCCGTCGATGTCGCCGAGCTTGTCGAGGCCGAAGAGTCCGATGCGGAAGGTCGAGAAGTCCTCGGGCTCGTCACACTGCAGGGGCACTCCGGCAGCGATCTGCACGCCGGCTTCCTTGAACTGTGCGCCGGTGGCCAGCTTCGGGTTGTCCGTGTGGACGACGACCACGCTGGGTGAGGCGAACTCCGGTGTCGCGACAGAGGGCAGCCCGCGCTCGGCGAAGACCTTGCGGACCCGGTCGCCGAGTTCGAACTGTGCCGCCGAGAGTTTGTCGAAGCCGAGCTGCTCGGTCTCCAGCATGATGGCGGCGTTGTGCGCCAGCGAATCGGTGGGCATCGTCGCGTGGTACGGCGCCCGACCCTCTTCGTACTCGTCAGCGATGAACAGCCACTTCTTGAGGTCCATGGCGAAGCTCGTCGACGTGGACTCCTCGACGGCGGCGCGGCCTGCTTCGCTGAGCATGACGTAGCCTGCGCAGGGTGAACCGCTCCACCCCTTCTGCGGGGCGCTGATGAGGACGTCGACACCCAGATCCGTCTGCGAGGCCCACACTGCACCGGAGGCGATGCAGTCGAGGACGAAGATGCCGCCCACGCTGTGGACCGCGTCGCTGACCTGGCGCACGTAGTCGTCGGGCAGCAGCATTCCGGAGGCGGTTTCGACGTGGGGTGCGAACACGACTGCTGGGCGTTCGGACTCGATGGCGGAGACCACCTCGGAGATGGGGGCAGGCGACCAGGCCGACTGGTGCTCGTCGCTGCTCGGGGACGCCTTGAGCACCGTCGTCTCGCTGGCGATGGATCCGGCGTCGAGGATCTGTGACCAGCGGAATGAGAAGAGGCCGTTGCGGACCACGAGGCATTTCCTACCGGTCGCGAGCTGCCTGGCCACGGATTCCATGGCGTAGCTGCCACCACCGGGAACGATGGCCACGCTGTGCGCATCATAGGCTTCGCGCAGGACGCGGTTGATGTCCTGCATGACGGATACGAATCGACCCGACATGTGGTTCAGTGATCGGTCGGTGAAGACCACCGAGTATTCGAGCAGGCCGTCTGGGTCAACATCTTCGTGTGGCAAAGTCATGCCTCCAACATTGCCATGTTCACGTGGTTTGGGCCACTACCGCCCAACTGCAGAGACGTCGCCCCTCACAGCTGCACTTCGCTGCGGTCACCCGACCACAGGGTGTGGAAGGTTCCCGAACGATCTGTGCGCGCGTACGTGTGGGATCCGAAGAAGTCTCGCTGCCCCTGCACCAGCGCCGCCGAGGACCGGGAGGTGCGGATGCCGTCGAAGTACGACAGCGCCGAGGCCAGGGCCGGAATCGGCACGCCGGCCGACGCGGCGTCGGCGACCGTATCCCGCAGAGCCTGCTGCCCGGCGTTGAGCGAATCCTGGAAATACGAATCGGCGAGCAGTGAGCTCAGCTTCGGATCGGCCTCAAAGGCGTCCGTGATCCGGTCGAGGAATCTGGCGCGGATGATGCAGCCCGCCCTCCAGATTCTGGCCACTTCTCCGAGGTCTGTGTTCCAGCCGTGTTCCTGTGCTCCGGCGGCGATCTCGTGGAAGCCCTGCACATAGGCGAGGATCTTTCCTGTGAACAGCGCTTGCCGCACGGTCTCGATGACCGTGTCACGATCGACCGGCGCCGAGGTGGGCGCTTCATCGTCCGCCGAGGTGCGGGCTTCGTCGTCGGCCGAGGTGGCATTCGAAGGACCGTCCAACGCCGTCCCGGAGGAACGCAGTACGGAAGCCGCGGACAAGGACCTGGCCGAGACCGCCTCGGCGATGGTGGCGACAGGAACACCCAGATCGAGTCCGGTCTTCACTGTCCACCCGCCGGTCCCCTTGGCCCCGGCGGAGTCGGCGATGACGTCGACGAATGGCTGGCCCGTGGCCGCATCGGTGTGGTCGAGGACCTCGGCGGTGATTTCGATGAGATAGGACTCGAGTTCTCCGCGATTCCATTCCCTGAAGACCTCGGCGACCTCGGACGGAGTAAGCCCAAGCCTGCTTCTCAGCAGCGCGAACGCCTCGGCGATGAGCTGCATGTCCGCATATTCGATCCCGTTGTGGATCATCTTGACGAAGTGACCGGCCCCATCGGTGCCCACATGCGCGATGCACGATTCCGGGTCCACCTGTGCGCGATCCACCGGTGCGCCGTCTCCGTCGCTGGACTCGGCACGCCCGTCGCTGGACTCGACATGTCCGACACTGGACTCGGCGTGCCCGTCACCGGTTTCGGCGCGTGCGGCGATGGGTTCGAGGATCGGCCGCAGCCTCGACCACGCGGATTCGGTGCCGCCGACCATCATCGACGGCCCTTCGAGGGCGCCGACCTCTCCCCCGGAGATGCCGACCCCGACGAACTCGATTCCGGCCTGCCTCACGGTCTCGCCGCGAGCGATCGTGTCGGTGAATAGCGAGTTTCCACCGTCGACGATGATGTCTCCGGGTTCGAAGACTTCGACCAGATCGTTGATCGCCGAGTCCGTAGCCGCGCCCGCATTGACCATGAGGATCGCCACGCGTGGGCCCGAGAGCTTGCTGGCCAGATCCGCTGGCGATGAAGCGACGAGGAAATCCGCCTCGGGGTGTTCGGCCGCGAGGGCTTGGGCCCGTTCGACGTCGCGGTCGTAGACGGCGACTCGCGCTCCTGCCCGTGCGGCCAAATGCCGTGCGAGGTTTCGTGCGAGGTTCGAGCCCATCACTCCGGTGCCGATCACGCCCACTTCCGCGCTCATACCCAATCCTCTTCCTCGTGGCTGTTAGTCGTCTGGCTGCTAGTCGTCGTGGCTGACAGTGACGGCGAAATGTCGCAGCTGACAGATTCTCGAAACGGTTGACAGTTTCACGCGTCTCATCTAGATTTTTATAAATCTGATTTAATGGTTGCAGTTTAGCAATGTCATCATATTTTTACGAGAGGCCGATTGAAATGGACCTTCCCCCGCTTGTCATCATGGGGGTGTCCGGCACGGGGAAGACCCTGATCGGCCGTCGCTTGGCTGCGGAACTCGGAGCCGTCTTCGTCGACGCCGACGATCTCCACAGCCAGGACAACAAGGAGAAGATGCGTGCCGGAGTCCCGCTCGACGATGAGGATCGTTGGCCGTGGCTGAAGTCTGTGGCGAGTGAGCTGATCGCGACTCCACCGCCTGTCGTCGCCTGTTCCGCGCTGCGACGCAGCTATCGGGACTATCTGCGGGCGCAGGCACCTGCAACCTTCTTCGTCCACCTCACCGGGGACCGCGAGATCATCGTCGAACATCTCGCGCGGCGTTCACACGAATTCATGTCGCCGACGCTCGTCGACTCCCAGCTGGAGACGCTGGAACCGCTCGCCGTCGAGGAAGCACATTTCCTCGCGCCCATCGACCTGTCGCCCGACGAGGTGAGTCGATACATCATCGAACGCCTCCCCCAGGGCCGCTGACCCGCGACCTATGCCATCCGACCACCGCCCACAACAACCTGACCGCCATCTGCTGCAACCTGACCGTTGTCGAACCTCAAGGAAGAGGAAATTGTGACCGAGATCGAACTCAACTGGACGCTGTCGGCCCCGGCGCTGCTCGGCATCGCCGCTGCAGCCATCGCCGTGCTGCTCGTCCTGATCATCCGTTTCAGGCTTCATGCCTTCATCGCGCTCGTCGTGGTCAGCGTGCTCACCGCCCTGACTGCGGGAGTCTCCCCCGGCGATCTCGTGCCGGTCATGTACGACGGCTTCGGATCCACGCTGGCCAGCGTCGCACTCCTCGTGGGACTCGGCGCCATGCTCGGGCGGATGCTCGAACTCTCCGGTGGGGCGCAGGTGCTCACGGACGCGCTCATCAGGACCTTCGGAGAGAAGCGTGCGCCCTTGGCCTTGGGACTGACCTCGCTGCTGTTCGGGTTCCCGATCTTCTTCGATGCCGGACTGGTCGTCATGCTGCCGATCATCTTCACCGTGGCCAAGCGCCTCGGCGGCTCTCTGCTGCTCTTCGCCATGCCCTCGGCAATCGCCTTCTCGGCCATGCATATCTTCGTCCCGCCGCATCCCGGGCCAGTGGCCGCATCCGGACTTCTGGGCGCGAATGTCGGACTCGTCCTCATCTGCGGCCTCATCATCGCCGTGCCGGCCTGGTACCTGTGCGGGTATCTGTTCGGGCTCTTCATCGGCAGACGAGTCGAGGTCTCGGTTCCCTCACTCCTGGCCCATGACCCGGCCGAAGAGTTCGCCGACTTCAGGTCCTCACCCAAGCTCTCGACGGTCCTCTTCCTGCTTGCCCTGCCGCTCGTGCTCATCTTCCTCAACACCGGCCTCAACTTCGCAGGCGAGGCCGGCTGGGTCGACGCCGAATCCACTCTGATCGCCTCGCTGCGGATGCTCGGGGAGACCCCGATCGCCCTGCTCATCACCGTGCTGGCAGCCATGTGGCTGCTGGGATGGCGCAAGAAGAAGGGCCGCGGCATGGTCGAGAACATCGTCGACTCGGCCCTGGGTCCTGTCTGCTCGATCATCCTCATCACCGGAGCCGGCGGCATGTTCGGCGGTGTGCTGCGAGCCAGCGGGATCGGTGATTCCATCGCCGACTCGCTGGCCGCCCTGGGCTTGCCGGTCATCGTGGCCGGATTCGTCATCGCAGCGATCGTGCGCATCGCCCAAGGCTCGGCCACGGTCGCGCTCACAACTGCTGCGGCTCTCATGCAGCCGGTCGTCGTCGGAAACCCGGACTTCTCGAGCCTGCAGGTCGTCGCCATCGTCCTGTCCCTGGCCGCAGGCTCCGTAGTGGCCAGCCATGTCAACGATTCAGGATTCTGGCTGGTCTCCAGGTTCTTCGGCATGGATACGAAGACCACGCTGAAGACCTGGACCGTGGCTCAGACCATCCTCGGCCTCGTCGGCTTCGCCCTCAGCCTCGCCCTCTACGGAGTCGTCAGCACGTTCTGATCAGTACGTCTCACGGTCTGATCAGTACGTCTTCAGGCGGGGTTGGCCCTCCCACGCGTCTTCCATCTCGGTGAACGCTCGATCCATCATCTTCGTCATCGCTGCGTGAGCGCGCTCAGGGTCGCCGTTGCCGATGGCATCGGCAACATCGAAGTGCCATTGCAGCGCTTCTGGATGTGGGAATTTCGGCATCAGGCCGGCGTGCGTGCGGCCTCGCAGGATCTCAGCGACGACTGTGTCGAAGGAGGCGAAAAGCTCATTGCCGCCGGCTCTCAGGACTGCCCGGTGGTAGGCGATGTCGACCTCCAGCACCGCCTCCACATCGCCCTTGCTCCCGCTGGCGCGCATTCTGGCGGCCAGCCGCATGATCTCCTCGGCCACATCGGCTGAGGCATGGATGGCTGCGAGGTATGCCGCCTGCGGTTCGATGGCGACTCGCAGCTCCGTCAGCGAGCGCAGCTGCAGTGCCGGGGTTGCCGCCATTCGCCACCGCACGACCAGGGGGTCGAGGATGGTCCATTCCTCCATGGACAGAATCACCAGACCCAGGCGACGAATCGGCTTGACCATTCCCAGAGACTCCAGGACTCGCACCACTTCGCGCACCACCGACAGTGAGACCTCATAGCGCACGCGCAGCTCCTCGGCCCTGATCACCGTTCCCGGTGCCAGGTCGCCGGTGACGATGTCCGTGCCCACCGAGTTGAGCAGGCTCTCATGCAGGTTGCCGCCGGAAGATCCCGTGCTCGGATCCTTTGCTCCAGCCATCAGTGCGATTCGATGACGTGGGCGCCGGGGGCAGGTCCCGTGGTCCGCAGCGCTTCCTTGACTCCGCGCGTGGCCTGGAGCAGGACCGCGAGGTCGAGGGCGTGGTGGGCGTCGCGGGCGAGGAAGCCGATCGTCGGACCGGAACCGCTGAGCAGGGGCAGGAGTGCACCGGCGTCGCGGCCGGCCTCCATCACCTCGGCGAGTTCGGGCATGGCCGATATTGCGGCATCGGTGAGGTCGTTCGCGGCGGCCGTGGCCAAGGTGTCCGGGTCTCCGGCGGCGAGCGCCGTCAGCACCTCGGCGGGCACGACGGCAGGTTCGGGGTCCGGTGTGAGTTCGTCGAACCGTGCGTACATCGCCGGGGTCGACAGCTGCCCCGCCGAGGTGGCCATGACCCAGTGGAATGATCCGCGGGTGAGGACGGGGCTGAGCTTCTCCCCGCGTCCGTGGCCGATGGCCGTTCCACCGTGGAGGAGGAAGGCGACATCCGCGCCCACTGCGACCGCGCACTCGTGGAGGATCGACTCCTCCACTCCCCCGACGAGGTGGGCTGCTCCGACCAGTGCTGCAGCCGCGTCGGCAGATCCGCCGCCCATGCCGCCGGCGACGGGCACCTGCTTGTCGATGACGATGTCGAGGTCGCGCAGCACGTCGACATCACGGTCGTCTTCGAGGGCAGCGATAAGCAGGTTGATGGCCCTGCGAGCGAAGTTCGATTCGTCCTGTGGAACCTCGGCATCTCCGTACCGGCCCCCGACGACGATCGAGGAGCTGCCCCCGGGAATGAGGGTCAGGGTCTCGTTGAGGTTGAGTGCTTGGAAGACCGTCGCGAGTTCGTGATATCCGTCCGCGCCTGCCCCACCGACGCCGAGGTGGACGTTGATCTTCCCCGGTGCCTGGACCTTCACCGGTGTCTGGGTCGTCGGGCACGAGTGCAGCTGTGCGCTCATAGCTGCGGACTTTCGTGAGTGTCCGGGCTTTTGTGAGCGTCCGGGCTGACCACTGCGGCCCCGGCTGCGGCGAGACGTTCGAAATCGGCGACGCCGAGGGCCTCACCTCGTGTTCTGGGATCGATTCCGGCCGCGCGCAAGAGCTCTTCTGCCTGCTGGGGGCTGCCGGCCCAGGTGGCCAGGGCCGCGCGCAGAGTCTTGCGGCGTTGGGCGAAGGCCGCGTCGACGACGCTGAATAGGCGCCGGCGCTGCTCCGGGTCACGCTGTGTGCGGGTCACGTCGATGTGGACGAGGCCGGAGTCGATGTTCGGAGCCGGCCAGAACACGTTCTTGCCGATGCGTCCGGCCAGGGTGACGTCGCCGTACCACTGGGCTTTGACGCTGGGCACACCGTAGGTGCGGGATCCGGGGCCGGCCGCGAGGCGTTCGGCGACCTCGAGCTGGACCATGACGAGCACGGACTTCAGGCTCGGGAAGATCTCGAGGAAATGCAGCAGCACCGGGACCGCCACGTTGTAGGGCAGGTTCGCGACGAGTGCATCGGGTGCCGTCGGCAGTTCGGTGACCCTGAGGGCATCGGCGTTGACGAGCTCGAAGTTCGCGGCTTCCTGGGCAGCGTCTGCCGTGTTCCCGTACTTCTGCACCGTCGCAGGCAGTCGCTTCGCCAGGACCTCGTCGATCTCGACGGCGGTGACATGGTACCCGGCTTCCAGCAGGCCCAGAGTCAGCGAGCCCAGACCGGGTCCGATCTCGACGACGCTGCTGTGGTCCTGCAGTTTCGCGGACGTGACGATCGAGCGCACGGTATTGGGGTCGATGACGAAGTTCTGCCCCTTCTGCTTAGTCGGGCGCAGACCGATGTCGGCGGCGATTTCGCGAATGTCGCGTGCGGTCAATAACGTCACAGCCAACAACTTACAGCACTCATTCGCAGGCACAATCACCGAACACTCCTGACGCCGATTCCTTATAGTCCTGCAACATCGCAAAGCAACTGACGAAGCAGCGTAGGCACTCGACGAGCCATCCCAGAGACTCGACTGACCTGCGCAGTCAGACGACCTATGCCAGGGCGATAGGGTGAAGAGTATGGATCCGCAGACACTCACCGAACTCCTCGACGTCTCCGTCCTCGACCGGCTCGACCGGATCGAGGACCTGCCTGCGGATGAGCTCGCCCGCTCCTCGGCACTGCGCAAGGAAGGCTATTCCGCCGAGGTGACGGCCGGCCTGCTCACCCAGGCACAGCTGCGCAAGGACGCCGTGAAGAAACTCGGCCCCTTCGCCGAGGACATGCTGTTCACCCGCGATGGGCTCGCCCAAGCCACACGACTGCCCGTCGCCGCTCACCATGCCCGCCGCCTCCTCGGCGAGGGCAAGGACACCGGCGGCGACAACGACGACAATGGCGAAACGACAGACACGGCGCCCACGATTGCGGATCTGGGGTGTGGGATCGGCGCCGACTCCTTCGCCTTCGCTGGAATGGGTGCCCAGGTCACCGCCGTCGACGCGGACGAGGTCACGGCCGCGATCGCCAGCTTCAACCTCCGCCACCTGGCCAATGCCAGCGTCGAGCACGCCCGTGCCGAGGACATCGACACCGCCGAGTTCGACGCCCTGTGGTTCGACCCCGCCCGCCGCACGGTCGGGAAGGGATCCAAAAGCGGGTCCACCGCACGCATCTTCGACCCTGAAGACTTCTCCCCCTCCCTGTCCTGGGTCATCGACAAGGCGATCGCGGCGAAGGCAGCGGGGGTCAAACTCGGACCCGCGCTCGACCATTCCCTCATCCCCGACGAGGCTGAGGCGCAGTGGGTCTCCCACGCAGGTGAGGTCGTCGAGGTCTGCCTCTACTTCGGCGCGGCCCGGCAGCGGCCCGGCCGCAGTGCTCTCGTGATGGGTGAGCGCACCCTCCTCGTCCATGAAGATGATCTGCCCGCCGAGGATGAGGACGGTGTCGGTGAGCTCGGCCAGTACCTCCTCGAACCAGACGGAGCGATCGTGCGCGCCGGGCTCGTCACTGCACTGTGCGGACCGCTGCAGGCTCGCCGCGTTCACCCGAAGATCGCCTACCTGACCACCGATGTCGAACCGACGGGCCCTGCTTCGGCCGGGGTCACATCCTATGAGGTCACCGATGTGCTGCCGGCGAAGATCCCCAGCCTGCGCAAGGCCCTCATCAGCCGCGGCATCGGCAAGGTCGTGATCAAGAAGCGTGGAGCTGATATTGTTCCTGACCAGGTCAGGCGTCAGCTCAAGCTGCCGTCAGGAGACAAAGCGACATTGGTCTTCACCCGCCTCGGCGACCGCCATGTCGTACTCCTGACCCAGCCCTGCTGAACCGTCCCACCCCTGCTGTACTCCCTGCACCCCACCCCACTAGGAGAATCCCCATGAACCGCTCCGACGTTCTCATCACCGCCGACGAACTCTTGGCTCGCCTCGCCGATGACGGATCCACGCCCAGGCTGCTCGACGTGCGCTGGACGCTGCAGAAGCCCGATGGTCGCGATGACTTCGCCGCCGGTCACATTCCCGGAGCCGTCTACGTCGACCTCGACACGGAACTCGCCGCGCACTCCGAGACCGATCCCACCGCAGGCCGGCACCCGCTGCCGTCTGCCGAAGCATTTCAGGATCAGGTGCGGGCGTGGGGCATCGACCAGCTCACCGAGGTCGTCGTCTATGACGACAACTCGGGTCAGGGAGCTGCCCGCGCCTGGTGGTTGCTGCAATGGGCAGGAATGACGGCACGCGTCCTCGACGGAGGATTGAACGCCTTCGTCGCCGCCGGCGGCGAGCTGGCAACTGGCCCCAGCGAGCCCGTGCAGCCGAGCACCGTGACGATCACTCCAGATTCGATGCCCGTCATCGACGCCGAAGCCGCGTCCTCGTGGACCGGAGTTCTGCTTGACGCTCGGGCCGGCGAACGCTTCCGTGGAGAGACCGAACCGCTCGATGCCAAGGCCGGCCACATTCCCGGAGCCAAGAGCGCGCCTGCCAGCGAGAACACTGCCGAGGGAAAGTTCCTCGATGAGGAAGCCCTGCGCTCGCGCTTCTCATCCCTCGGCGCACTCGACCAGCCCGTGGGCGTCTACTGCGGCTCAGGCGTCAGCGCCTGCCATAATGCTCTGGCGCTGGCGAGCCTCGGAATCGAGTCGAGCCTCTACCCCGCCAGCTGGTCCGGCTGGTCCTCCGACCCCGCCCGCCCGGTCGCAACCGGAGCCTGACAACCGCAGCAGCCGCAAGCAGCGTTCGCGATCAGCAGTTCCTCACCAACGGTCGGCAAGTTCACCTCGATCTCAGCAGAAAATTCGAGACGGACTTGCCGATCGTTCGTCGTTCACAGTTCCTCCCGGGGACGTGCGAGATCCCTGGTCACGAAGCTGCTGAAATGATCCGCAGGGCTAGTCAAAGACGCCGCGAATCACGTAGCGAAAGTGTCATTTTTGACCCTCCATACATCTCGATTCGTTATATAAGCTCCTCGAACATAACGAGAGATGGGTCATAGAACTGCGGGAAGACGACTCGGAAGAGCGCAACTGTTACAAAAACTTTGATCTTTAATAGCTCTCTGACCTGCATGTTTATAATCTGTCGCAACAAATCCTCCGCCAATGTAACGAAAACGTGACATTAGATCACTGATTGGTTACAGTTGTGAAGGTCGGTCACGAGAGTGCCGACTTCACAGCGAGAACCGCACGCCACGCTCGATGTGAAATCACTACGGACCACAGTGGCGGTTGGGATCTTTCCAATAGGTGACGAGAGGAAAACGTGGCAACTAAGAAGCATGGCCGCCGCGCCGCAGAAGCCAAGGTCAAGACGCCTTTGACCGAACTGACCGACATCCTGAACGCCAACTCCGCCGTCTTCGGACGCCGTGCAGCCGTTGTCGCTGCCAGCGGTGGACTGCTCACCGCAGCCGTTCTTCCGGCAGCAGGACAGGGAGCCGACGACAAGGCCTCAGTCTCTGCCGAAGCCGAGAACCATAAACAGGTTGAGTTCAAGAACCAGACCGCGACAGTCAATGCTGGCGCAGAATCGTCATCCAAGGATGGGAAGCAGGGCGCATCATTCGGCGCAGACGTCGAGACCGTCACTGCTGAGGCCGCTCCCAAACCGGAGCCGAAGCCAGAGCCGAAGCCGGCTGAGACCGTCGAGGAAGAGGCTCCGGCCCCTGAACCGGTTTCGGACGGCTCCGACGACGATGCGAACACCGGCTCTTCCGATTCCGGTGACAAGGACAAGAGCGAGAGCGGCGACAAGGGCGAGAGCAAGGACTCCGGCTCCGGCGATGCCGGTTCGATCGACGGCTCGAAGGCCGAGCAGGTCATCGGCTGGGCAGAGAAGGGCGTCGGCACCCCCTACGTCTACGGTGGAACTTCACAGAGCGGCTGGGACTGCTCCGGCTACACCTCGTGGGTCTACGGCAAGGTCGGTGTCGACCTGCCTCGTAACTCGAGTGCACAGAAGGCTTCCGGCAAGGTCGTCTCCCAGTCGGAGGCCAAGCCCGGTGACCTCATCTGGCACCCAGGCCACATCGGCATCTACGCCGGTGACGGACAGATGTACGATGCCGGTTCCCCAGGTTCGGGCACCTCGAAGCGCAGCTACAGCTGGATGGGCAACGTCACCTTCATCCGCGTTCTCTGATCCAGTTCACACACGAAACCCCTCGCCCGGCTCGATGGTCCCAGCCGGACGAGGGGTTTCTGCATGCCCGCAACCGCTTGTCGGCTACAGTCGGGTGTTTGTCAGCTGCAGTCTGGGGCCTTGTCGCTTCCCTCGTATTCGACGGGCAGCGTGCCCGAAGCGCTGAGATCGCCCTTCAGCCATTTCGCCACGGCCTGCAAGGCATTGGGGTTGCTGTCATAGGCGGTGACCGCCGACTTTGCCGAGGTATTGCGCATCGTCCACGGGGCAGCGGTGCCCACCGCCACCTCGGCGGAAGTGCTCGGGCTCAGACTCACGCTCGTGCCACCGGATCCGACCTTGAGTCCCACATCCTTCGCCGCCTTCGTCAGCGCGGTCTTCTCCTTCTCGCCACCGCCGACGATCGAGATCGAGTCGGTGCCCGCAAAGGAGCACTCGCCCTTCAGCACGGTCAGGGACTTCTCGGCCACATCGGTGAGCACCTTCTGCGGGTCCTCGGCGTCATCACCGTTGATCGCCTTCTGCGTCTCGGCCGTGGCCAACTGCATCGCGACCACGCGTTCGGCCTTCTCCTTCAGCTCGTCCTTCTTCAGCTCGCCGTTGTCCAAAGCTGTGACCACAGCCTGTTGAGCGGCGGCGGAATCGGGCGGCATCAGTGCCAAGTCGGCACCGGCGGACAGCGCCTTGACGGTCTCTTTCCCACTCTGGTTCTGGTCGACGGCCTTCATGTTCAGTGCGTCGGTGATGATGACTCCGTCGAAGTCGAGCGTGTCACGCAGCGCCTGGTAAGCCTTCTTGTTCAGTGTCGCCGGCGTCGTCTTCGCGTCCGGCAGACCGATGTGTCCCATCATCACCATCGGGATTCCGGCGTCGACGGCTGATTTGAACGGCAGCAGATCCGTGTCCTCGAGTTCCTTGATGCTCTTCTTCGACACCGGCAGGCTCTCGTGGGAATCGACGTGCAGACGACCGTGTCCGGGGAAGTGCTTCGCTGAACTGGCAACACCGCCGAGGTGGTACCCGGTCGCGGCCTCGGCGACGACCTCGGCGACCTCCTTGTGATCATCACCGGCCGAGCGCACGTTGATGGCCACGTCCTTCTCTCCTGTGGTGACATCGGCATCGGGAGCGAAATCGATCGTGAAGCCCAGGTCGGTGAGATTCTGGCCCTGCACCTTCGTCGCGGTCTGCGTCAGCTCCGAATCCCCGGTGGCCGAGAGCGCCATGAGCGGAGGGAACGGCAGTGCCCCGGTGCTCAGCCGCGAGACCGGGCCACCCTCCTGATCCACGCCGATCGACACGGGCTGCCCCTTCGACCGGGCCCCGCTGACCGCCTTGGTGACGCCCTTGACCTGGTCAGGCGTCGGATTCTCGGGCAGATTGTCGGCCATGACGATGACCCCGCCGAGGTTGTTGTTCTCAAGCAGATCGACCCCGGTCTGCGTGTCGGTGCCCGACCAGGTGCCGATGATGAGGGACCCAGCGAGTTCATCGTCGGAGAAGGAATCAACGATCTTCTTGGCCTCGTCTGCGAAATCCTCTGGGCTGATATCGGCTGGATCGGTGGCCTGGGCAGATTCAGCCTTCTGCGCCGATTGCGGCGCACCTGCTCCTCCGGTCTTCTCCGGTTGCGGGTCTGACGTTCCGCCGGAGCAGCCGGTCAGAACGAGCACAGCGGTGGCAGCGATGATGGAAAGTCTGGGTCGCATACGCCCCATGCTAATCGCCGAAGCTGAACCAGCGGACGAGAAAGGGGCATCTCAGCCGCCGGTGCAGCTTCGAATCAGAGTACAGTCGTCGGTTCCCAGCGCACTCCGCGGTTCACAGTGCCTCGTGGGCGGCGAGGCGTCGCACGGTCTCCTTTGCGCCGTGTTCGTGCAGGGAGTTCAGAGCTGCGAGGTAGGGCCTGGTGAAGCGGGAGTCCGTGGCCACAGTTCCGAAGAACTGCTCCTGCCTCACGAAGGCCAAGGGATCGGTCGCTTGTGAGCTTGCGACCTGCTGCAGATCTGTGGCGAAACGGTCGACGATGGTGAATGGGTCACCGTGCTCATCATTGCCTTCGGCGTATCTGGCCCAGGATGCGCAGATCGCGGCAGAGACCTCCACCGGTGCACCGGAGACGAGGTTGTCACTGATGACGGGAACAAGCCATTTGGGGATCCGGTCAGAGGATTCGGCGCCGAGGCGGGCCAGGGTGTCGCGAATCTCGGGATTGCTGAAGCGCTCGATGAGTGAGTCCTTGTACCCGTCGAGATCGATTCCCGGCAACGGCTCCAGGCTGGGGGTGCCCTCCTCATCCATGTACCTGCGCAGGTAGACGGCGATATCGGGATTCTCCATCGCCTCGTGGGCGTAGGTGCAGCCGGCCAGGAGACCGAAGTAGGCCAGCCCCTGATGCCCGGAGTTGAGCAGGCGCAGCTTCATATGTTCGTAGGGTCGGACATCGTCGACGACCTGGACGCCTGCCAGTTCGTACGAGGGTCTGCCCGAGGTGAACCTGTCCTCGAGCACCCACTGGAAGAAGGGTTCGGCGACAACGGGCCAGGCGTCGAGCAGCCCGAGAGCCTCTCGCAGCTCGGCCCGATCCTCATCGGTCGTGGCCGGGGTGATGCGGTCGACCATCGCATTCGGAAACGCCACGTGGGCATCGATCCAGTCAGCGAGCTCGGGGTCGACGAGGCGGGCGAAGGCACCGAACATCTTCTTCGCCACGTGCCCGTTCTCCGAGATGTTGTCACACGACTGCACGGTGAAAGGGTCCACTCCGTCGTCTCGGCGGCGGCGCAGGGCCTCGATCACGTATCCGAAGACCGTGCTCGGCAGTCTGCCTGCCTTCAGTGCGGCCACATCTGCGACGATCATCGCATCCTCGGAGACGAACTCCCCGGTCACCGGGTTGACGTTGTACCCGCCCTCAGTGACCGTGAGGGAGACGATGCGGATCGTCTCCTCGCCGAGGAGGTCGATGAGTCCCTGCGGGTCATCGGGTCCGTAGCGGTAGTCGAGGATGGACCCGATGACACGTCGTTCGCGCGTTCCGTCGGGATGTTTCAACGTCAGCGAGTAGAGGTGGTCCTGTTCGGCCAGCGCATCGCGCATGTGCACATCGTGGGGCAGGACGCCGGCGCCGACGATTCCCCAGTCTCTGGCGTTGCCCGCGTTCATGAGGTCATCGACGACCATGGCCATGTGTGCCCGGTGGAAGCCGCCGACGCCGAAGTGCACGATGCCGGGAGTAAGTGCTCCCCGGTCGTAGCCCGGGATGGTGACTCCGCGTGCCGCAATCCGGTCAAGGTTCGATTCGAGCAGAGGCAGAGTCTGCGCGTCCGTGGAATTCATCATCGTCTTTCCCCTGCTGGTCGGTGAGGTCGGGTGAGCCGGCCCAGAGCTCGGTCGATCTGATCGGGCATTCGGTTGAGCCTCATTTCACTGCACCCATCGACAGGCCTTGGACGAGTTTGTCCTGAGCTGCAATGCCGGCGACAAGCACCGGCACTGAGATGATCAGCGAGGCTGCGCACACCTGGGACAGGAACAGACCCTGGGAGGTGACGAAGCTGGTGAGGAACACGGGTGCCGTCGAGGCCGCGGTCGAGGTCAGGACGTTGGCGAAAAGCAGCTCGTTCCACGAGAAGATGAAGCAGATCAGGGCTGTGGCTGCCAGGCCGGGTGCAGTCAGGGGCAGCAGAATCTGCATGAAGACACGGGGAAGTCGGGCACCGTCGAGCTCAGCTGCCTCGAGCACCTCAACGGGCACCTCGGCGAGGAATGATCGCATCATCCACACGGCGATGGGCATGTTCATCGCCGAGTAGATGATGATGAGCAGCAGCCAGCTGTCGAGTATGCCGAACGCCTGGGCGACCAGATAGATGGGCAGCAGCCCCGCGACCATCGGCAGCATCTTGGTCGAGAGCAGGAAGAACAGCACGTCTGACCAGCGTTGGATCCGACGGATGGCCAGGGAGTAGGCGGCCATAGTCGACAGAACCAGGACGATGAGGGTCGAGACGATTGCGGCGACCGCCGAGTTGATGAGGGCGGGCCAAGGACTGACACCGCTGTCTCCGCCGAAGAAGTTGGAATAGGACTCCAGGGTCAGCGGGGCGAAGAAGCTGGGCGGGTTCGTCGAGGCATCGGTTTCGGCGTGCAGACTCGTCAGCAGCATCCACAGCAGCGGGGACACGAAGAGGAGTCCGACGAGCCAGGCCAGGAGACCCAGGAGGATCTTCCCGGTCCTGCGCTGCCCCGGACGGCGCGGTGCGCTCGCCTTCTGCCGGGACGGCTCGGCCCCTGTCTGTTCTGTGGTGCCTAACTGGTCGGCGGCCCCTAGCTGACCGGCAGCTCCTGCCGGGCCCGTGATATCTGGGGTGCTCATGAGTTCTCCTCCTTGAGCAGGGTGGATGCGGTTCGCAGTGCGAAGGTCGCGATGACAAGCGAGGCGATGACGACGATGACTCCGACTGCGGAGGCGACTCCGTAGTCCTGGGCCACGAAGAACTCCTGGTAGATGACATACGGCAGGTTCGCGGTTCCGAGTCCGCCGGAGGTCATCGTGAAGACGGTGTCGAAGTTCTGGACGATGTAGATCGTGCCGAGCAGGGCTGCGAGTTCGATGTAGCGGCGCAGGTGCGGCAGTGTGATGAACCGGAACGTCTGCCCGGGCCCTGCACCGTCGACCAGCGCCGCCTCGTAGACGTCCATGGGTCGCGACTGCAGGCCCGCCAGCATGATGAGCATCATGAACGGGGTCCACTGCCAGACGAGGACGATACCGATGCCCAGCAGCGGTGAGGTGCTCATCAGGTCCGGTTGGGGCGCGTTCTCACCGAAGACGGTGGTCAGCAGTCCATTGACCAGTCCGTAGGAAGGGTTGAAGATCGCATGCTTGAACAGCAGCGCCGCGGCCACGGGCACGATCAGGAACGGAGTGATCATCAGGGTGCGCACGAATCCGCGTCCAATGAATTTGCGATCGAGGAGGAGTGCGATGGCCAGACCCAGCACGGCCGAGACCAGCACCACCGAGACGGTGAGCCCGACAGTGACGAACACTGCACGCAGCAGGTCCGCATTCGTGAAGACCGTGATGTAGTTGCGCAGGGTCCCGAAGCTGATGTCATCGGGATAGGCCGCGTTCCACTTCATGAACGAGATGACGATGGTGATCGCGAACGGAATCTGCGTGACGAGGATGACGAAGATCAGCGCCGGCAGCATCGGAGCTCGCCGCGACCACCGCTCGCGAGCGCTCGAGGATGCGGGTCTGGGCGATGTGGGCGCGGGTGCCGCCTGAGTTCGGCGATCTTGCGCAGGAGCTGACATGGACAACCTCCGGTGATGGACGCAGCGGGTGGCAGTGGTTAACAGTGGACTGCGGTGGGAGCGCGGGTGCTGGGGCGCAGACGCGAAAGCCTGCGCCCCAGCCGCCAGAATCACTTCTTGTACTTGTCTCCGACCTTCTCTGCTTCCTTCTGACCCTTCTGCAGAGCCTTGTCGACAGTGGTGCGTCCGGCGATCGCGGAGCTGATGTCCTCAGAGATGCCCGTCGCCAGGTCGGCGAATTCGGGAATCGTCACGAACTGCACTCCAAGAGTCGGGCGCGGCTGCACACCGGGATTCTTCGGATCGGCGGAGTTGATGGCGTCCTCGGTCTGCTTGTAGAACGGTGCAGCGGCCTTCTGGTAGTCCGCGTTCTCGTAGGTCGAGGTGCGCTTGCCGGCCGGCACGTGCTGCCAGCCCAGTTCCTCGGCAACGGTCTCTTCGTAGTCCTGTGAAGAGGCCCAGGCGACGAACTGCTTGGCCGCATCCTGGTTCTTGCCTGCCTTCTGGATGCCCCATGCCCAGGTGTAGAGCCAGGAGCTCGACTCGGTCTCCTTGACCGGGGCTGCGACATAGCCGATCTTGTCCTTGACCGGTGAGTCATCGGCTTCAAGAGTGCCCGTCGCCGCCGTCGAGTCGTACCACATCGCCACATTGCCCTGCTGCAGGTTGGTCAGGCATTCGGTGTATCCGGCCTGCGGTGCTCCCGACTCGCCGTGGTCCTTGATGAGGTCGACGTAGAAGTTCGCTGCTTCCTTGAACTCCTTGGAATCGACCTGAGCCTCCCAGTTCTCATCGAACCAGGTTCCGCCGAAGGTGTTGACCACGGTCGTCAGCGGAGCGAACATCTCACCCCAGCCGGGCAGGCCGCGCAGGCAGATGCCCTTGGTTCCCTTTTCGGCGCCGTCGACCTTCTTCGCCAGATCGGCCACTTCATCCCAGGTGGGATTGTCCGGCATCGTCGCATCGGCCTTTTCGAAGATGTCCTTCCGGTACATCAGGAAGGAGCCCTCGCCGTAGAACGGCTCTCCGTAGATCTGGTCCTCATAGGTCATCGATTCGGCCATCGGGGCGAGGATGTCGTCCTGATTGAATCCTTCGGCATCGACGACGCCCTCATCCATCGAGGTCAGCCACCCGTTCTTGGCGTAGGTCGGCACTTCGTAGTTCGACATCGAGGCCACGTCATAGTTGCCCGCCTGTGCGGAGAACTCCTGACCGATCTTCGCGCGCACCTCGTTCTCCGGCAGCACCGTGTAGTTGACCTTGATGCCGGTGTCCTTGGTGAAATGCTCCGCGGTGAGTTTCTGCAGGTCCTGCATCTGCGGATTGTTGACCATGAGGACGTTGACTTCTTCATTGCCTCCGCCGCTCGAACTGCCCCCGGCGCCACCACACCCTGCAAGTGTGAGTGCTCCGACCACTCCGATGGCCGCCGCTGTGACAGCCCGGCTCGTGATCTTCTGCTTCATCGTAATTGCCTTCCCTCGTCATTGCGGGATCGCTGCCCGCCGTCGGGTGTGCTTGACGAAAAACATATGAGCATCGGTGCTCATATGTGCAATACTGTGTCATGATTTAATCAGATGTGCAATAGATCACAGATGAGCAGCGAGGTGATCGCTGTCGACCCTGAAGGGAGAGCCATGAGCACAGCACCCACAGCCAGACACCGCCGGTTCCTGGCTCAGCTGGCCAGAGAGCACTACGTCCAGGGCAGTTCGAAGGTCGAGCTCGGCAAGGCCCACGGGCTCAGCCGGTTCCAGATCGCCCGCCTGCTCCAGGAAGCGGTGGACAGCGGGGTCGTCACGATCTCCATCGAGGCCGATGCCAGCGACGAGGATGGCATGGCCGAACAGCTCGCGGCAGCACTCGGGCTGAGCTCGGCGATCGTCGTCGAAGACGACAACGAGACAGACGCCGCTCAGCGAATGGGCAGGGCCGCACTCTCCTACGTCGATCGCCGCGCCCGACCGGGAATGCGCATCGGGCTGGCCTGGTCACGCACACTCGACGCCGCAGCAGAATTCGCTCCCGCACTCCCCCGCTGCACGGTCGTCCAACTCGCCGGTGCACTCCAGCTCGGCTCGCATCGCCCCAGCTCCGGAATCTTCGCCCGGCTGGGCCAGGACGCAGCCGTGACCATGGTCCGACTGCCGGCTCCACTCCTGGTCACCGAGGCCGAAACCGCCGCAGATCTCAGTGCCCTGCCGGAGATCTCCAGTGCCCTGGCAGCGGCCGACGATCTCGACCTCGCGGTCATCTCGGTGGCCGCATGGGCGGAGGAACAGTCCTCGGTGTGGGAGAAGTGCAGTCCCGAACAGCGAGCGGCAGGCGTGGCCGACGGTGCCGTCGCCGAGGCGTCCGGACGTCTCTTCGACGCCGCCGGAGCTGACGTCGACACCATCGACGACCGCGTCATCGCCGTCACCCTCGACCAGCTGAGAAATGCGGCGACCACCGTTGGTGTGGCTCGTGGAGCCCAGCGCGCCGAGGCGGTTCGTGCGGCCTGCGCGGCCGGAATCCTCGATGTCGCCATCGTCGATGAGGCGCTGGCCCGAGAGATCCTCGACCCTGCTGGGTCACAGTCGCAGGCCGCCGCGCAGACCGAGGAATCCCCATGAGCGTCGATCGCAGATTGGTTGCCGGCGTCGATTCCTCGACGCAGAGCTGCAAGGTCGTCATCGTCGACCCTTCCACGGGCGGGATCCTGCGCAGCGGCTCGGCCCCGCACCCGGCCGGGACCGAGGTCGACCCCGAAGCCTGGTGGTCGGCACTGCGGCAGGCGGTCTCCGAGGCAGGAGGGTTCGCCGACGTCGCAGCCGTGAGCATCAGCGGACAGCAGCACGGCCTCATCGCCCTCGATCGACAAGGACAGGTCATCCGCGATGCGCTGCTATGGAACGATCTGCGCAGCGACGCAGCAGCACGAGCACTCATCGCTGAGATCGGTGCCGATGAGTTCGTCGACCGGGCCGGAGTGGTTCCTGTCGCGTCCTTCACCGGAGCCAAGCTGCGGTGGCTGCGTGATCATGAACCCGATAATGCCTCCCGAGTGGCGGCCGTGGCTCTGCCTCATGATTGGCTGACCTGGCGGCTCCTGGGCCACGGGCCAAGCGGTTCGTCTGCACCGCGCGGCCCTGACCTTGAAGCACTCGTCACCGATGCCTCCGATGCCAGCGGAACCGCGTACTTCTCGGCCGTGACCGGACGCTACGACTTCGACCTCTTTCGCGCGGCCTTCGGTGCCCCGGCGCGGGAGGCGACCGGTTCCGCCACGGGCGGCCTCGACACCTCCTCCATCGTTCTCCCCCGTGTCCTGGCTCCCCATGAGAGCGCCGGTCACAGTCCCGAGGGGATCCTCGTGGGTCCCGGTGCCGGCGACAATGCGGCCGCGGCGCTCGGTCTCGGCGCTGCCCCCGGTGATGTCGTCATCTCGATCGGCACCTCGGGGACGGTCTTCAGTCCGACTCGGCTGGAGATCAACGATCCCTCGGGAATGGTCGCCGGATTCGCTTCGACCGACGGCGGGCGGCTTCCCCTCGTCGCCACCCTCAACGCCGCCCGCGTCCTCGACTCCGCGGCAGCGCTGCTGCGGGCCAGCCACTCCGAGGTGGCCGCACTCGCCCTCGCCTCGGTGCCAGGGGCCAACGGCCTCACTCTCGTCCCCTATTTCGAGGGCGAGCGCACCCCCAATCTTCCGCACGCGACGGCTCGCTTGGAGGGCATGACCTTGGCGAATTCGACCCCGGAGAACGTGGCGCGGGCCTTCGTCGAAGGCATGCTGTGCGGCTTGGCGGACGGACTCGACGCGGTGCTGCGTCAGGGGGTCAAGGTCCAACGCCTCCTCCTCATCGGCGGAGCGGCCCGCAACCCAGCAGTGCGAGAGGTCGCCAGGGACATCTTCACCGTCCCCATCGACGTGCCCGAACAGGCCGAATATGTGGCCATCGGAGCCGCCCGGCAGGCGGCATGGGCCCTGACCGGAACCTCGCCGAGGTGGCAGGTCGAGCTCGTCGCGACTCTCCACCCGAGACCCTCACAGGTACGACAGCAGTACCACTCGTTCACCCATACCAGCGTCACCGACGAAACACGTCCCGCCCACGAGAACTCAGACAATGATCACCGCGGATCGTCGGGTGCCCGGGCACCCGTGGAAGGTTGAGATTCACCATGGCAACAGTCACTTTCGATAAGGCGATGCGTCAGTACCCAGAGGCTCTGACGCCATCGGTCAATGAGATCAGCCTCGACATCGCCGATGGCGAGTTCCTCGTCCTGGTCGGCCCCTCCGGCTGCGGGAAGTCCACGACTCTGCGCATGCTCGCGGGCCTCGAACCCGTCGACGGCGGGCACATCAGAATCGGTGATGACGATGTCACCGGGGTCTCTCCGCGGGAGCGGGACATCGCCATGGTGTTCCAGAACTATGCGCTCTACCCGCACATGAGCGTCGGCGAGAACATGGCCTTCGCGCTCAAGATCGCCGGAGTGTCCAAGGCGGAGCGCAATGAACGCGTTCGTGAGGCGGCCAAGCTCCTCGATCTGGAGCCCTATCTCGATCGCAAGCCCAAGGCTCTCTCCGGCGGGCAGCGGCAGCGCGTGGCCATGGGGCGGGCCATCGTGCGGTCTCCTCAGGTGTTCCTCATGGACGAACCGCTGTCCAACCTCGATGCCAAGCTGCGGGTCCAGACCCGTGCACAGATCGCCTCCCTCACGCGCCGCCTCGGCGTCACCACGGTCTATGTCACTCACGATCAGGTCGAGGCGATGACGATGGGCGATCGTGTTGCGGTCCTGGCCGAGGGACGACTGCAGCAGGTGGACACTCCGCGGGCGCTCTACGACCGTCCCGCCAACCTCTTCGTCGCCGGCTTCATGGGCTCACCGGCGATGAACCTCATCGATCTGCCGCTGCAGGAGGGAGTGCTGCACATCGGTGAGTCCGAGGTCCGCCTCTCTGCGGCTCAGCGTTCGGAGCTCACGGATTCTCGTGTCACGGCCGGAATCCGCCCGGAGGACTTCCGGGTCGAATCGGACGGCGGCCTGGAAGTCAGTGTGGAGCTGGTCGAGGAGCTCGGCGCCGATGCCTATGTGCACGGTCGGGCGACGACTGTCACCGGCGACATTCCGATCGTCGCCAGGGTCAGCGGCAGGACCCGTGTGGCCAGGGGCGATACGATCCGGGTTGTCCCCGAGCTCTCACGCCTGCACCTCTTCGACTCGCAGTCCGGTGCTCGTCTGCCCGATGAGGCTGAACGCGCGGCCTGAATGTGACGGCCGATAAGCGGGCGGAGACCAGAAAAAGGGGCGCGGAATACTATGATCGATCCATGGTCGATTTCGCACGCTCACCCCGCTCCACCCTTGGAGTCGAATGGGAACTGGCTCTGTTGGACGGGGACAGCCTTGATCTGACATCCGCCGCCGAGGTTCTCCTCGCCGATGTCGCGCAGCGTGCGCCCGAATTCGAGAAGCGGATCGTGGGCGAAATGCTCACGAACACGATCGAGCTCGTCACCGGCGTCCACAAGCAGGTCTCGGGAATCGCGGAGGACCTGGCCGCTTCCATGGGTGCCCTGCGTGCGCTGACCGAGGATCGTGGGATCGAGCTCATGTCTGCGGGTACGCACCCGTTCGCCCAGTGGCAGTCGCAGGAGGTCCGTGCCAAGGACCGCTACCTCGAGCTCGTCGACCGCACCCAGTGGTGGGGTCGGAATATGCTCATCTTCGGCGTCCACGTCCACGTCGGCATCGACTCCCGTGACAAGGTGCTGCCGATCGTCAACGCTCTCCTGGCCTATGTGCCCCACCTGCAGGCGCTGAGCGCATCATCACCCTTCTGGGGCGGAACCGACACCGGTTACGCCTCGAACCGGGCGATGATGTTCCAGCAGCTGCCGACCGCGGGACTGCCGTTCCAGTTCGATGCCTGGTCTGACTACGAGAAGTACGTGGCCGATATGCTCACCACCGGCATCATCGACAACATCAACGAGATCCGCTGGGACATTCGGCCCGCCCCGAATTGGGGAACCGTCGAGGTCAGGGTCTGCGACGGCCTGCCCACGCTCGAGGAGATCACCGCGATCACGGCTCTCATCCAGTGCCTCGTCGACGACTTCTCTGCCCGCCTCGATGCCGGTGAGACATTGCCGACCATGCCGGACTGGTTCCACGACGAGAACAAGTGGCGTGCCGCCCGCTACGGCGTGGACGCCATCATCATTGAGAACGCCGCGGCTGATGAACGCCTCGTCACCGAGTGCCTGGCCGATGAGGTGGCACGTCTGACGCCGGTGGCCGAACGCCTGGGCTGTGCGGATGAGCTGAACTCCATCACTTCGATCATCGACCGCGGTGTGCCCTACCAGCGCCTGCAGAACGTGTTCCAGGACAGCGAATCGCTGACCGAGGTGACCAGGTCGCTGATCAACGACCTGCGCACCTCATACACCTGAGGGTTCACGCCAGCTTCCGCTCGGAACCGAACCGGACAGCCGGCCGCACTGCCTTAGAGCCGGTCGCATTGCTGACACCCGGCCGCACCGCTCACAAGTGTGGTCGGAGAATCTCCAACAGTTCCGGCAGCGCCGCAGCGACCCCGGAGTGCAGGTTGTAATCGGTGAGTTCGTCGATGGGCACCCAGGCGAGTTCGATGCTCTCCGGATCACTGATGACCGGTTCGAAATGACGTCTCACCCGGGCGATGACCGTCGTGTACGACCAGTCACCGAGGTCGAGGACATGGGTGTCGAGCACGTCGATGTCCTCGCCCGCGAGGTCGGGCACTCCGGCCTCTTCCCAGGACTCGCGCACGGCCGCCTCGATGGCGGATTCGCCGAGGTCACGAGCTCCGCCGGGGAAGCCCCAGGTTCCGCCTTCGACCGACCATAGGGCGCGGTGCTGCATGAGGATTCCCTGCTCGGGATCAAGCAGCATCAGTCCCGCAGCCCCGTTGAGGCCCCAGTGCTTCTGTCCGTCCGAGCCGACAGTCCAGCCGTCGCCTGACCGCCGAGGCGGCAGGTAGTCGGGCAGGTCCTTCGAGTTCGGACCGTAGGCGGTCTCATCGCGTGAGGCACCGCTTCTGTCGTGGGTGTAGGCGTTCTGGTCGCCGGCGTTCGGGTCAGACGAGGACATGATCGACATCCAATGATGAGACTGCAGCAAATGACAGGTCGCTGGGTCCGATACCGCGGCGGACGAGTTCGGCTCCGAGGGCTGCGACCATGGCCCCGTTGTCCGTGCACAGGTTCAGCGGCGGCACCCGCAGCATCACCCCCGCCTCGGCGCATCTGGCTCCGAGGACTTCGCGCAGGTGGGAGTTCGCGGCGACTCCCCCACCGAGGACCACGTGATTGATTCCAGTGTCAGCGGCGGCCAGCAGAGTCTTGGTCACGAGGACGTCGACGACGGCATCTTCGAATCCCGCGGCGATGTCGGCCACCCGCAGGTCCGTTCCCAGCGTCTCGGCCTTCGTGACCTCGCGCAGTGCGGCAGTCTTGAGTCCGGAGAAGGAGAAGTTGAAGCGACGTTCGGGATCGCGCAGATCCTGCTTCTTCGCCAATCCGCGGGGGAACTTCACGGCCTTGCGATCTCCTGGGATGCCGGTGCCGTCGAGTTGCCCGAGGGCGGCCTTGGAGATGTTCGGCCCGCCAGGGTAATTCAGTCCCAGCAACCGTGCGGTCTTGTCGAAGGCTTCGCCGGCGGCGTCGTCGATCGTGGCGCCGATGAGTTCGATGTCATCGACGACATCGCCGATGCGCAGAATCTCGGTGTGTCCGCCGGAGACTAGCAGCGCGATGGTCGGTGTGGTGAGACCGTCGACGTCCTCGGCGATGAGGTCCACCGCCACATGTGCGGCCAGGTGATTGACCCCGTAGAGAGGAAGGTTGAGTGCTGCAGCCAGCCCCTTGGCGGCACCGACTCCGACCATGAGGGCACCGCTGAGGCCCGGACCTGCGGTCACGGAGATCGCATCGAGGTCACTCAGCTCGATGCCTGCCTGATCGCAGGCCGACGCGATGGCCGGTCCGATGGCCTGCACGTGTGCGCGGGAGGCGACCTCGGGGACCACACCGCCGAAGCGAACGTGTTCATCCATCGAGGATGAGACCGTGTTGGTCAGCAGCGTCCGCCCTCGCACGATCCCGACTCCGGTTTCGTCACAGGAGGATTCGATGCCCAGCACCAGCGGTTCGCTCATCTTTCGTTCGCCCCGCCGTTCCCGGATTCGCCGGCGCCGGGTGCACCATCCTCGGATGCGCTGCCGTCCTCAGATTCGCTGTCCTCGAGCTCGAGATCAGCGTAGAGGGCGAGCAGCTCTTCCTCACCAACCTCGACGACATCGAGGCCCAGAGCCCGAGCGAACAGCCGCAGGTGAGTATCCCACATCGGTCCGAAGTCGGCGGCCTTGAGGCGCGCGCTTTCAACGTCGGGAGCTGACTGGGTGAAGATCAGCAGGGTCGCATCCCCGTCGGTGAGTTCAAGGGCGAGCAGCTGGATCCCCAGCACGCCGAAGTCTTCGAGCTCGACGAGGACGTGGTCCTCGACCTCGCAGCTGAGGATCTCCCCGTGCAGCTGGGTCTCACCCAGGTCGAAGGTGATCGCGGGATTGGCATCCGCACTCGCACCGTCCGCCTCGTTGCCACTGTCGTCGTTGTCGCTGTCGTCCTCGTCGCTGCCGTCGCCGTCCGCGCCATCACTGGCGTCGTCCGAGCCGACTGCATCGTCGTCGACGGTGAAGGACGCGAACCAGGTCCTGGCGGTCTCAGCGTCGACGAGCTTGGACCAGACGGTCGCGACGTCGAGAGCCAGCGGCAGCTCGATGACCAGATCGGTGCCGTTCTCCCATTTCACAAGGCGTGGGCTGGTAGTCGTCATGCTTCCACCCATGCCTCGTTGAGGGCCGTGATCTCATCATCGGCCAGCTGCAGTTCGGTTCCTGCGAGCAGTTCCGTCAACTGCTCCGGCACCCGCGCCGAGGCGATGGTTGAGGGAATGAAATCGTGTGTCAGCTGCCAGGCAAGGGTGGTGGCGGTCATGCTGGCGTTATGTGCCGAGGCCACGTCGTGGAGGATTTCAAGAGCGCGCAGCGCCTCTTGATTCTCAAGGAAGTCAGCGACGCGTTCGCCGCGCACGCTTCCGGTGGAGTCTCCCCCGGTGTGCTTGCCGGTGAGGAATCCCGAAGCCAGGGAGTGGAAGGGCAGTTCGGCGATGCCGTTTGCCCGCAGATACGCCTGCTTCTGAGGGTCCACCGCGCTGCGGGACACGAGGTTGTACCGGTCCTGGACGACGCGATAGCAGGCCAGCGAATACTTCGCGCTGATCTTCATGGCCGACTGCAGCCGGTCCAGTGTGAAGTTCGAGGCGCCGAGGTAGCTGACCTTACCGGTGCGCACCAAGGCATCGAAGGTCTCCGCCACTGCCACCTGGTCGACGTTCTCGTCGTCTGTGTGGGCGTAGTAGACGTCGACATGGTCCGTGCCGAGACGACGCAGGGAGGCGTCAATGCATTTGCGGATATTGGCAGGGTCGAGGCCCTTGTGCTTCGGATGCATGCCGACCTTGGTGGCGATGACCATGTCGTCGCGGTTGCCGCGCGAGGCCATCCATTCGCCGATGATGGTCTCCGATTCGCCACCGGAGTTGCCCTCGACCCATACGGAGTAGGCATCCGCGGTGTCGATGAAGTTTCCGCCCGCCTCGGCGTAGGCGTCGAGGACTGCGAAGCTCTGATCACGGTCGGCCCCCCAACCGAAGGGATTGCCTCCCAGGTGCAGGGGGTGGACCATCAGATTCGTGTCAGCCAGTTGCACTCTTTCCATGGCTCCAGCCTACCCTTTGGCGGTCGCTGCACAGGCTCAGGCTCCAGGTAAGGGCAGGCTCGGCTAAGATGAAAACAAGCACTGTAGTTGCACCGGCTATCGAGACACCTGCGGATCATCGATCTCTCAATGAGGAAACATCATGACTGAACCATTCTCAGCTCGGCTCAAGGCCAGCACAGCCACAATCCACGACGAAGTCGAGCACACCTCTTTCATGGTCGACCTCATGGAGGGCCGCCTCGATGTGAGCGCCTATTCGCTCCTGCTCCGGCAGTACGCGCTCATCTATGCGGCACTGGAGTCAAAAACTCAGGAGTTCGCCGATGATCCGATCGTCGCTCCGTTCTACGATTCGGCGCTCTTCCGAACCCGACGCATCCACTCCGACCTGGAGAAACTGGGAACCACCACCGCAGGCCAGCGCCCCGATGCCACTTCGCCCAACCTCGGCGACTCCGGTTCCGTGGTGACGGCCAGTGCCGAGGACTATGCCGAGCACCTCAACCGGCTTACGCGATCCGAGCAGCTCATCGCTCATCACTACACGCGCTACCTCGGCGACCTCTCCGGCGGTCAGGCGATCGGCGCCCTCATGGGTCGTCACTATTCGGTGCCTGCGGAGGCGCTGACCATGTGGGACTTCGCCGAGGTGGGCAAGACGAAGCCGTACAAAGATGCCTACCGCGGTCGTCTCGATGAGATCGCAGCCACCGGTGGCGATGAACAGATGGTCATCGACGAGACGATGACCGCGTTCGTCCTCAACGGCAGGCTCCTGGCCGAGCTCAGTTCCGCAGTCGAAGCGCCCGTGGTCGAAGTCCCCGCGGCCACAACCGTCAACAGTTAGCGGGTACAAGGTCTGTTGAGGGAGTACGCTGTAGCGATCACCCTCATTCGATGACGAACAGCTCGAGAGACAGACATGGATTCGCACCAGCTATTGGCATGGGCCCTCGTGGCAGTGATCGGGGCAGCCACACCCGGCATCGATCTGATGATCGTGCTCCGATCGACCATCCTGCAGGGAAGACGCGCGGGCTTTGCCGCGGTCATCGGCGTCGAACTGGGTCACGCGGTCTGGGCCGTTGCCAGCCTCCTCGGCCTCACAGCCCTGCTTGCCGCCTCCACCCTCGCCTACGACGTGGTCCGGATTGCAGGAGCCTGCTATCTGGTCTGGCTCGGCTGCACCGCGATCTGGAAGTCACTGCCTCGCAATCGGTCGACGGCAGCCGAACCCGAGGCACTTCCTACCCAGAGCGCCGGCAGCGCGGTCCGCAACGGGATGACCAGCAACCTCCTCAACCCGAAGGTCGGGGTCTTCTACATCAGCATCCTGCCCCAGTTCCTGCCGACGGTTCCATCGGCCGCCGGGTGGGGCGTGCTGCTCGTGGCCATTGCGCTGACGATCGGCACCATATGGCATGCTGCGGTCGTTCTCCTGGCCACCCGAGCTCGTGGCATCCTCACTCGCGAGCGGGTCAAGATCTGGCTTGATCGCACGAGTGCTGCGGTGATGATCGCCCTCGGCGTGCGCCTGGCGACCGAAGCCCGGGCCTAGCCTGAGGCCGAGGACCCGGAGAAGTAGGAACAGGCCGAATTGCGGTGCTCACATCGTGGTGGCCACGAATAAGCATGGGACGGCAGGCGGGTTCCGTCATAGACAAACGGACGCCAACGTAGTTACATGTAGCGCATGAATAGTCGTGAGTGGTTCGACACGTCGGCTGAGGGATTGGTCACCCTGCTCCCTGCTACGCGTGGTCACCTGGAGGACCCTGGGCTCGGAGAGTGGAACGTGAGGTCCTTGCTCGGGCACACCTGCCGCGCGTTTACGACTGTGGAGAACTATCTGATCGCCGGAGCGACATCGCTGTCGCAACCTCGTCCACTTATTGGATCGCCTGCAGCCTACTACCGTGCAGCGGCAAGCCTGCTGGCAGATCCTCAGCGGGTGGCACAGCGGGGAAGGGACGCCGGGCAGGCACTTGGGAAGGACCCTGCAACAGCTGCTGAGTCAACTATTCGACGGACGCGCAGATTGGTTGAAGAAACACCGGGCGATGCCATAGTCATCACTCCAGTCGGTGCAATGCGACTCGATGACTACCTGCCCACCCGTGCCTTCGAAATCACTGTGCACGGCCTCGACCTCGCTGCGGCGACACGGCAGCAGAACCCCGAGTACCTGCAACGAGGCATACCGAACGCCATCATGCTCTGCTCTCAGATGGCCACTCCAGAACAAGCCCTCACCCTGCTCAGGGCAATCACCGGTCGAGATGAGCTGCCCACAGACTTCACCATATTCTGAAGCGGGAGAATTCACGAGCACGTCGGCAGTGCCGATGACACCCTGCGCCGGTGAACGATGCCCGCCATAGTTGCGCCGAGGAAACCGCTCAGCTACCTCGGTGGACTCAAGCGCATGAGGATCGCGTCGGCACCCGGATAATAGTCGGGGCGTCTGCCCCATTCGGCGAATCCGAACGAGCGGTAGAGACCCAGTGCGGGTTCGTTGTGCTCATCGACCTCAAGATGGACAGCCTCAGCACCTCTCACCGCTGCCCAGTCGACCCCGGCCTGGAGCAGCCGGCGGGCGATGCCCTGGCCACGTCCCACCTCGGTGGTGGCGATGGTCATCACATCGGCGTCACCGCCGGCGGTAGACATGACGATCCACCCGGCCAGCGCCGAGGTGGGGGTCCGGGCCGCGAACATCACCGTTCCAGCTTGGGCCCTGACCGCCCAGTAGTAACTGAGCGTCCAGGCGGTGGGGCCGAAGATCGCGGCGTCATTGTCCGCGACCTCCGCGAGGTCCCACCAGTGCAGTTCGTCGATGTCTGCCTGTTCGTCCACCGCGTTCGCGCTCATTTCGCTGTGCTCATGTCTCTGCGGTCATTTCAAAGTGCTCTCGCGCACCGGCGTCGATTTGGCATCGGGCTCGCGCAGGTATTCGGGAACCGGCTCGACGAGCTCACGACCTGCTGCGATCTCTCTGGCTGCTGCGAAGGCAAGGTATTCGGCACGTGGGTCGACGATGGTCGGGACACTGGATTGCCCGAGGACCTCGGGATAGAGAAGGAAACCGCGACCGAGGCGAGCACTGATCGTCGTCTGGCCGGCTACGCTCAGGACATCATCGACCTCGGCAGGCTTGGCGACGAAGGGTCCGGCCTGCAGCGAGGCTTCCGAGCTGTCGTAGACGCTGAAATAGACTTCCTTGCGTCGTGCGTCCGCGGCGATGAGCACCGGTCCGGTGCCTCGAGCGTCGCTTCGACGCAGTTCTTCGGCGAGCGCGGCCTGCGAGAGGAGTCCCTTGACCGGGATTCCGCGGGCCTGACCGACGGCGATTCCCGCAGCGATGCCCACCCGCAGTCCGGTGAATGGGCCGGGACCGATTCCGGTGACGACGAGTTCGGGCTGTGCCGGATGCGCGAGCACGCTGGCCAGTGCCGGACCGATGAACTCGACGTGTCTGCGCTGGTCATCGGCTTGTTCTGCCGCCAGTACGGTTCCCGAATCGGTGTCGACCAGGGCCACCGATGCGGCCTGGGAGGTATCGATGCTGAGTATGATCACTGCTTGTCCTCCTGATCGGCGGATCCGTCTGATCCGTCGAGTTCGCTCATCTCCACCGCACCGCCCAGGGCACGGAGCGAGTCACCGACCTGTCGTAGCCGTGCATCCCACGTGCTGCCGTGGCCGTGGAGTTCGACAAGGCGCCGTTCGTCCTCATCAGCCTCGTCGTCCTCGTCAGAGTCGTCTTCGCCGGTGTACACCGTATCTGCCACGTCAGCCGCGAGGTCGAACATCGGCGTGATCGTCACGCCGAGGTAGTCGGAGCTCAGCTGTTCGGCGAGGCCAGCACCCCATTCGACGACGGTGATCGACTCCTCGAGCTCCGAGTCCAGATCAAGATCCCCCAGCTCCTCGGCGTCGGAGAGCCGGTAGGCATCAACGTGGACGAGAGCGGGGCCGTCCCCGCTCGAGGGATGTTCGCGGGCGATGACGAAGGTGGGTGAGGTGATGCGCCCGGTGACCCCCAGGGCCCGCCCCAGCGACTGGGTGAACGTCGTCTTCCCCGCGCCGAGGTTGCCGCTGAGGATGAGGAGATCACCTGCCCGCAGGTGCCCGGCGAGCGCTTCGGCGAAGGCCTTCATCTGGTCCAGTGATGTCACCTGAAGCTTCATCACAGACCCACACCTGCGTCAGGCTGCGGTTCGATTTCCACGCGGTCGACGCGTTCGCTGATACGGGTGACGATCTCGTAGTTGATCGTGTCGGCCCACTCGCCCCATTCGGCGGCACTGGGACCATCGGGGCCGAAGATGACGACCTCATCGCCGATGGCGACTTCACCGGCACCGACTTCGATGATCATCTGATCCATCGCGATGCGCCCGACGACGGGATACCGAGTGCCGCGGATGGAGACCTCGGCCCTGTTCGATGCCGACCGCGCGATCCCATCGCCGTAGCCGCCGGGCACCAGGGCGAAGCGGGTATCGGCCGCGGCCGTGAACGTGAGCCCATACGATGCGCCGTGACCGGTGGGGATGTCCTTGAGGTTGATGACCTGGGAGACCAGTCGCATCGCCGGCACCAGACCCAGATCCTGCGAGGTCTGATCGCCCAGCGGAGAGAGTCCGTAGAGGGACAGACCCACCCGCGCCGAGGTGCCCGGGAACGGTGAGAGCGTCAGCGCGGCCGGTGAGTTCGCAATGTGGACCTCGAGCCGCTCCGATTCGCCGAGGCGGCCCTGGGCTCCGTCGAGCACCGCCGTAAGTTCCCGGTGGGCCGAGTCGAAGATCTGCGTCTGCTGCGCGGTCTCGACGCGTTCGGGTTCGTCGGCGACGGCGTAGTGGCTCATGATGCCCACGATTTCAAGACCCGGGGCGGTCGCACTCGCGTCGGCTCCGTCCGACTCGTGCCGGGCGCCCAGGCCCTTCAACGTCTCCAGCGCCCGCTTCCAGTCTGCGGGAGCCAGGCCGTTGCGGCCCAGCCCCGTGTCGACCTTGAGGTGAAGATGGGCAGTGGTGTTCGTGCGGCGAGCGGCGTCGCGCAGTCTCTCGAGGCTGTCCACGGTGGACACACCGAGTTCGATTCCGGCAGCGACGGCCGCATCGAGGTCGGTAGTGGGCCCATACAGCCAGGCCGTGATGGTGACGTCTTCGCCGAGCAGTTCGCGCAGGTGCAGCGCCTCGGCGATCGTGGCCACGCAGAAGTCGCGCCATCCGGCGGCGAAGAGCGCCGGGGCGACGATGTCGATGCCGTGTCCGTAGGCGTTGGCCTTGACGACGCATTTGAGGCGGGCAGGTGCGAGCCGCTTCGCGAGGGCCGCGGCGTTGGCCCGCAGTGCGGCCACATCGATCTCGGCCCTGACCAGTGCCCCTGAGGAATCGGTTGATGTCACTGGATAAGAATACCGTGGACCGTCACCGTTCATTCCGTCTGGGACCCGCTGACTCGTTCAAGGAGCTGCTCACTCGATCAGGCAGCCGGCGAGGATGAGCTCCCCTGCCACCTCGGCGACGGCATCGACCAAGGCCCCTGCATTGACCGCCCGTCGCCCCGCAGCATTGTGCACCAGCACACCGAGTCCGACGATGTGGGCCAGTTCGCGTTCCGCAAGCGGTGCCTCATGTTGGCTCTTGGCGTGGAAGGTCGCAACCAGGGCGCCGAGGATCCCGGCCAGCACGTCCCCAGACCCGGCGGTGGCCAGGCTGGCCGGACCGGTCTCGGGGAGCACGAAGAACCCGTCGGGGGCGGCGATGACGGTCTGGTGGCCCTTGAGTAAGACGATGCAGCCGCTGGACTGCGCTGCGCGCTGAGCCCAGCCGATGGGGTCGGCGGTGATTCGGCTCGAGGTGATGATCTCGCCGAGGAGGCGGCTGAGCAGTCGTGCCAGTTCACCCGCGTGCGGGGTGAGGACGACGGGCCGTTCGGCCAGCCATGTGCCTTTGACCGATTCTGCGCGGCCGACCATGTCGAGGGCCCCGGCGTCGAGGACGACGGGAACGTTCGTGTTCGCCAACTCGTCGACGCAGTCGTGGATGTATTCGTCTTCCGGGTTGCCTGGGCCCATGACCACGGCGTTCATCCTGCCTGAGGCGGTGACGACCTCGGCGTGGAGGCCGATGACGTATTCGGCGACCATCTGGGACCCCAGGGACCGGACCATGCCGACACCGCAGTTGACCGCCGAGGTGGTCGTCAGCACTCCCGCTCCCGGGTACTCCTCGGACCCGGCGAGGATGCCGACGACTCCGCGGGTGTATTTGTGGCCCTCGGGCTGTGGGCGGGGGAAGTCCGCATTGAGGTCATCGGTGTCGACGACTGCGGCGGTGGCCTGGTTCTCGTCGAGGTCGAGTCCGATGTCGACGAGGTGGACCGTGCCGGTGAATGCGGTGACACGGGGGTCGATCAGATCGGTTTTGAGGCCGCCGAAGGTCACGGTGTGATCGGCGTGGATCCTGTCCGCGGCACCGGATTCGACCGGTGACAGGTCGGAGGGAACGTCGACGGCGATGACCGTGTGAGTGGTGCGCGTGCCGGTGCTTGCGGCCTGGCGCGTGCCGGTGCTGCGACCCGCGCTTGCGGTTCGGCTGGTGCCGGTGGAGTGTCGCCAGTCGCGGATGAGGGAGGCGATGTGTTCGGGCAGTCCGGGACGGCCCCCGATGCCGAGGATGCCGTCGAGGACGAGATCTGATCGGGAGAGTTCCCGCAGCGCATCGGCACGGAGTTCAGAGGCGCGAAGTTCACTGGCGTGCACTCCATCGGCCACCTCGGCGGGCGGATCTGCAGTCTCGTCCGGCTTCGGGAGGTCGATGACGCTGGCGCCGGCTCGGCGGGCCGCGGCCAGGCCCTCCTCGTGGGTGTGGTCGAAGAGTGTGACCACGGTGATGTGAGCCCCGCGCCTGGCCAGCGCTGCGGCGGCGAAGAGCGCGTCCCCGGCGTTGTTGCCCGGACCGACGAGCACGCACACTCTGGAGCCGAAGAGCTGGCCCCGCGACTCTCGCAGCACATCGGCGCAGAAGTGGGCCAGGGCGCGAGAAGCGCGGGCCATGAGGTCGACGCCTGCCTCGAGGAGAGGGCGTTCGGCCTCACGGATGACCGTGGTGGGGTAGGCGAAGACTGACATCAGCGCCTCCTCATTCCTGGGCCAGGCGGGCGAGTTTCCGACCGGCCAGATGCGCCAGGAACAGTGCCTGATCGGCCAGGCCCTCGTCGCTGTGACGAGCCCGGGGCGAATGGTTGGCTTCACGCTCCTCGACGGGCAGGTTCGGCAGTGCCACACCGAAGTGACCGTATGCGCCGGGGACCTGTTCGAGCACGCGGGAGAAGTCCTCGGACCCGGGGATCGGGTTCGGGCGGACCACAGCGCGGTCGGTGCCGAAGAGGTCGGCGAAGGTCTCGAGGAAGAAGTCAGCTTCTTCATCATTGTTGATCGTCGGCGGCAGAACTCGCTCGTAGTCGACCTCAGCTTCGAGTCCGTGGGCGGCGACCAGTTCGGTGACCAGCTGTGGGAGCTCCGCCTCGGCGCGAGTGGTGACCTCGTCGGAGAAGGTGCGGACGCTGACGACGAGCTGCGCGAAGTCGGGGATGACATTCGGGGCGGTGCCGCCGTTGAACTGGCCGACGGTGATGACCAGGGGGTCGAAGATGTCGAAGCGTCGGGTCACATACTCCTGCAGCTGGCCCACCAGCATCGCACCGACCTGGATGGGGTCGCGGCCCGTCGCGGGGCGGGAGGCATGGGTGCCTTTGCCGCGGACGGTGATGGTCATCTTCGAAAACGCGGCCATGTAGGATCCGCGGCGGCAGTAGGCGACGCCAAGGTCCTGGTCTGCGGAGACGTGGATGCCGAAGGCGGCCTTCACCCTGGGCCCCGCGGCGTCGAGGACGCCCGCCTCGATCATCTTCCCAGCCCCGTCGTAGCCCTCTTCCCCGGGCTGGAACATGAAGACGACGTCACCGGGCAGGGATTCGCGGTCACGGTGGAGGAGTTTGAGGGCACCGACCAGTCCGGCCGTGTGCAGGTCGTGTCCGCAGGCGTGCATCCGCCCGGTCGTGGCCGCGAAGTCGAAGCCTGTCGCCTCGGGCACGGGCAGGCCGTCCATGTCTCCGCGCAGCAGCACCGCGGGGACGACGCCGGTCGAATCTTCGGCGCGCTGGCCGCCGCGGAGGACGACGACGAGCGAGGAGAGTCCGTTGCCCTTCGTCACCTCGATGTCGAGGCCTTCGATGGCGTCGAGGACGAGCTTCTGGGTAATCGGCAGGTCAAGCCCCACCTCGGCGTTCTCATGCAGTGCCCGACGCAGAGTCACAAGGCCGTCTGCGATGTCTGCGGCATCCTCGGTGGTGGGGAGGTGGATGTCGAGGGCAGTCGACTCAACTGAGGAGGCGTCGGTGTGGGAAGTGTCGGTGTCGGAAGGAGAGCTCATGGTCTGAGTCTATTGCCGACCGCGCCGAGGTGGTGCCCAAGTCCGGAAGCCATCGACTTACCCGAAGTGCTCCGCGCCCCATTCCACGCCGGGACTCAGCGATGGGCCTTCGCCTTCGACGATGACGAAGGTCATGGTGAGGTTCGCATCATGGGTGATGGAGAGGTGGATGTTCGTGGCGCCGATGCGGTGGAAGTGTTCGAGCACGAGACCCCGCAGGCGGAATGAGGGGGCACCGGACCTGGCAGGGACCACCTCGGCGGATTGCCAGGGCAGCCATCCGGGGAAGCCGATGGCCTTCTTCAGGGCCTCCTTGGCGGAGAACCTCGCAGCCAAGGAGGCATCCGTCCGACGTTTGCCGTTGCGCTTGAGCTGTTCGGCAGGGGTGAGCAGACGGTCGAGGAGTTCGGGGACCCGCTCGATGTGCTCGGCGAAGCGCGGCACATCGGCGATGTCGGTTCCGATTCCCAGAATCGCCATATCTCTCCCCTTTCAGACTGACTGTGCCGGGCACGCATCCGCCCGGGACGCGTGCTCGGCTCGTCGTGGTCTGCTTACTCCACGGTCACGGACTTGGCGAGGTTACGCGGCTGATCCACGTCGAGGCCCTTGGCCGTGGCCAGTTCCATCGCGAAGATCTGCAGCGGAACCGTCGTCAGCAGCGGCGCCATGAGCGTTGTCGTCTGGGGAACGTAGATGACCTCTGAGGCGAACTCGCGGACCTCCTCATCCCCCTCCTCAGCGATGACCACGGTGTTGGCACCGCGGGCCCGGACTTCCTGGATGTTCGAGATGACCTTGGCATGCAGCGAATCACGGCCGCGCTTGGACGGCACGACGATGATGACCAGCTGGCCGTCGTCGATGAGCGCGATCGGCCCGTGCTTGAGCTCACCGGCGGCAAAGCCCTCGGCGTGGATGTAGGCGAGTTCCTTGAGCTTGAGTGCACCCTCCATGGCCACGGGGAAGCCCACGTGGCGGCCCAGGAACAGTACGGAGTCGACGTCCTGGTTACGACGGGCAAGGTCGAGCACCTGCTGCTTGCCGTTGTCGAGGATGCTCTGGACCTTCTCGGGAATGGTCTGCAGCTCTTCGAGGATGGTGGTGATCTCGTCGCGGAACTTGTTGCCGCGCAGCTGCGCCAGGTAGAGGCCCAGCAGGTAGCAGGCCACGACCTGTGAGAGGAAGGCCTTCGTCGAGGCGACCGCGATCTCCGGACCCGCGTGCGTGTACAGGGCGGCGTCGGATTCGCGCGGAATGGTCGAGCCGAAGGTGTTGCAGATGGCGATGACCTTCGCACCCTGCTGACGTGCGTGGCGCACGGCCATGGTCGTGTCCATGGTCTCTCCCGACTGGGAGATCGCGACGACGAGGGTCTTCTCGTTGACCACGGGATCGCGGTAGCGGAACTCGTGGGCGAGTTCGACCTCGACGGGCACGCGGCACCAGTGTTCGATCGCGTATTTGGCGACTTGGCCGGCGTAGGCGGCGGTGCCGCAGGCGATGACGACGATCTTGTCGATGGTCTTGAGCACGGTCTCGTCGATGTGCATCTCATCGAGGGTGAGCTTGCCGTCGATGTCGAGGCGACCCAGCAGGGTATCCGCGATGGCCTGCGGCTGGTCGTGGATCTCCTTGTCCATGAAGGAGGGGAATCCGCCCTTTTCAGCAGCGGCGGCATCCCAGTCGACCTGGTACTCAACTCCGTCGACCTCGTGGCCGTCGTTGTCCGTGATGACCACGGAATCCGGGGTGATGGTCACGACCTGGTCCTGGCCGATCTCGACGGCGGTGCGAGTGTAGTCGATGAAGGCGGCGACGTCGGAGCCGAGGAAGTTCTCGCCTTCGCCCAGGCCGATGACCAGGGGTGAGTTGCGGCGGGCGGCGACGACCTGTCCGGGAGCGTCGGCGTGGACGGCCAGGAGGGTGAAGGCGCCTTCGAGCTGGGTGGCGGTCACGCGCATGGCCTGCGTCAGGTCACCGGTTGACTGGAAGTTCTTGGCCAGCTGAGCCGCAGCCACCTCGGTGTCGGTCTCGGACTGGAACTCAACGCCCTCGGCGGTGAGGTCGCGCTTGAGCTGAGCGAAGTTCTCGATGATGCCGTTGTGGATCAGGGCAAGCTTTCCGCCGTCGGCGACATGCGGGTGGGCGTTGAGATCCGTCGGTCCACCGTGGGTGGCCCAGCGGGTGTGGCCGATTCCGGTCTGTGCCTTCGGCAGCGGGTTGGCTGCGAGCTCATCGGTCAGTGCCGAGAGCTTGCCTGCCTTCTTCGCGGTCTCCAGATCACCGGCAGGAGTGACAAGGGCGACTCCGGCAGAGTCATAGCCCCGATATTCGAGCCGCTTCAGCCCGCTGAGCACCACATCGAGCGCCGAGTGATCAGCATTGTCAACGTCTGCCTTGGATACATAACCAACGATTCCACACATGAGTGGAATTTTACGCAGTCGAGTCAAGAAACGCGGAATCGACCCGCTCGAGTGCCACCTCGGCGAGCCCAATGTCACCTCGACGTTCGGCGGGGACATGACGCATGACACAATTGTGCCCATGTCTCATGTCGACCCACTTCTTGACCGCGCGCGACGCCTGGCCGGCCTCAATACTGGACGCAAGCCCGAGGTCGAACCGACGTCCCCGTTCTGGGAGTTCGATCGGGACGTCTGGGGCACCCTGGCCCAAGCCACTCCCCTGCCCCTGAAGCAGCGCGACATCGAACGTCTGCGCGGCCTGGGCGATCGGATCAACCTCGACGAGGTGGCTCAGGTCTATCTGCCCCTGTCGCGACTGCTCAACCTCTACGTCTCCGCCCGCCGCGCCAAACACGACATGACGCGCGAGTTCTTCTCCCCGCTGCACGAGATCGGTCTCGAGCCGCAGGAGGCCAAGCGGACCCCCTTCGTCATCGGTGTGGCCGGGTCCGTCGCCGTCGGCAAGTCCACGACTGCTCGTGTTCTGCGCGAACTGCTGGCCAGGTGGCCCGACACGCCTCGCGTCGAGCTCATCACCACCGACGGCTTCCTCTATCCCAACGCCGAGCTCGAGCGCAGGCGACTGGGTGGGCGCAAGGGCTTCCCGGAATCCTATGACCGGCGCAAACTGCTGCGGTTCATCTCCGCTGTGAAGTCCGGGTCCCCCGAGGTTCGCGCGCCCGTGTATTCCCATCACACCTACGACATCGTCCCCGGCGCCGAGGTGGTTGTCCGCTCCCCCGATGTCCTCATCGTCGAAGGCCTCAACGTCCTCCAGCCCGCCCGACCCCGCAGCGACGGCACCCTGGGGCTGTCGATCAGCGACTACTTCGACTTCTCCGTCTACGTCGACGCCCGTTCACGCGACATCCGCCAGTGGTACATCTCCCGCTTCCTCAAGCTCAAGCACGGTGCCTTCCAAGACACGGACTCCTACTTCCACCGCTATTCGAAGCTCGATGATGAAGAGGCGGTCACCCTGGCCACGGAGATCTGGGATTCGATCAACTTCCCCAATCTGCGTGAGAACGTTCAGCCCAGCCGGGGTCGTGCCGACCTCGTGCTGCACAAGTCAGATGACCACACGATCCGCAAGGTCCAGCTGCGCAAGCTCTGAGCTCCGAGCTCTGAGAGCGGAGCACTGAGCACTGATCGTGCGCGTTGCAGCACCCACGCGCATGTGAGGTCGCTCACGTGCGCACGCATCTGTGCCGCTGAGGAAATAGATTTCGACTTGCGATAGTTGCACTCAGTGCATGGTTTGACGGCTGCGCAGATTCTGCGCTCTGACTTCGAACCGAAGGACTACTGTGTCCACGTGCGTCTCCTCGACCCAGACGCACGGGACGCCATAAGGAAATGAGGCCGAGATGAGTCTGCAGTCAGCACACAGGGTGATGTGGAGCTCCGTGTCGAGCAAGAAGACCCCGAAGACCTCGATCAAACCCGGCACCTACCGCCGTATCGCCTCGTTTGCGACCCGCCACAAGGCAAAGCTCATCGTCTTCCTCACACTGTCCGTCGGCACCGCCGTCATCGGCGTCCTCAACCCGGTGCTGGCCGGCGATGTCGTCAACGCGATCACCGGCGGCGGCCCAGTCGCGACCGTCGTCTGGCTGGCCGTGGCGATCGGAGGCCTGGCGATCGCGGACGCTGCGATCTCGATCTTCAACAGGTACCTGTCCTCGCAGATCGGAGAGGGTCTCATCTTCGATCTGCGCACCGCTGTCTATGACCATGTGCAGAGGATGCCGATCGCCTTCTTCAACCGCACCCGAACGGGCGCACTGGTCTCGCGCCTGAACACCGACGTCATCGGTGCCCAACGTGCGTTCTCCAACACCCTGTCGGGCATCGTGTCGAACTTCGTCTCCCTCGTGCTGACCGTGGGCGTGATGGTCACGATCTCCTGGCAGGTCACACTGCTGTCCATCCTGCTGCTGCCGCTATTCATCATCCCCACCCGACTGCTCAGCGGGAAGCTGGCCTCCCTGCAGTTCCAAGCGGCGGAGAACAGTGCTGATATGTCGACGCGGATGACGGAGAGGTTCTCCGCCGGGGGCGCGACTCTGGTCAAGCTCTTCGGCAATCCGAAGATCGAGTCCGAAGAGTTCTCCGACCGTGCCGGTCAGGTCAGGGACATCGGCATCAAGGTCGCCATGCTGCAGTCGACGTTCGTGTCCTCGCTGACCCTTGTCTCGGCCCTGGCACTGGCTCTCGTCTACGGCATCGGCGGTGCTCAAGCCGTCCTCGGCCATCTCAACGCCGGTCAGGTCGTCACACTCGCATTGTTGCTGACCAGGCTCTACACTCCTCTGACCATGCTCGCCAATGCACGCCTGGACATCATGAGCGCCGTCGTCAGCTTCCAGCGTGTCTTCGAGATCCTCGACCTGGTGCCCCTGATCAAGGAACCCGAATCCCCGAAGGCACTGCCGAAGGGCGGCCTGGACGTGACGTTCTCCGATGTCGACTTCGCCTACCCCAGCGCGGATCAGGTCAGCCTCGCCAGCCTCGAGGACGTCTCCGTGCTCGATGCCCGGGGCGGGGATGAGGTTCTGCACTCACTCGACTTCACGATCCCGGCCGGTCACACCGTCGCCTTGGTCGGCTCTTCGGGTGCCGGAAAATCCACGATCGCCTCACTCCTGCCCCGCCTCTACGACGTGACCTCCGGGTCGATCACCATCGGCGGTGTGGATGTGCGTGAGCTGTCCTACGAATCGCTGCGCAAGTCGGTTGGGGTGGTGACTCAGGATGGTCATGTCTTCCACGAGTCGATTCGTTCGAACCTGGCCCTGGTCAAGCCGGAGGCCACCGAGGCTGAACTGCATCAGGCCATCGACCGGGCTCAGCTGCACAATGTCATCGCGACCCTGCCCGATGGTTTGGACACGGTCATCGGTGAGCGCGGCTACCGACTCTCCGGTGGTGAGCGTCAGCGGCTGACGATCGCGCGCATGCTTCTCGCGTCCCCGGAAGTCGTCGTCCTCGATGAGGCGACTTCGGCCCTGGACTCGACGAACGAGGCAGCCGTGCAGCAGGCGCTGGCGCAGGCCATGCACGGTCGCACCGCGCTGGTCATCGCCCACCGGCTGTCCACGATCCGCCAGGCCGATACGATCCTCGTCGTCGAAGCCGGTCGCATCGTCGAGTCCGGTTCGCATGAGGAACTGTTGGCCCGCAGCGGCCGCTATGCCCAGCTCTACGAAACACAGTTCGCCACGAGCTGAGGCTCGCAACCGCTGTAATGTCCAGCCCGACAGCGCAGCTACGAACGCAGCCCAGACACGACAGAGGCCGCAGCGCTGAAAGCGTCTGCGGCCTCTGTCGCCTGGCGGCTGCTCACCCTAGAGTGGTGCTCCCCCTCGAGGGATGCTCACCCGAGCTTGATGCTTACAGCCCCAGGTGTTCCTTCACGTTGGCGGCCAGACGCTCGGCCTGAGCCTGGGCGATGTCTTCGGTCTCGGCTTCGACCATGACGCGGATCAGCGGCTCGGTGCCTGAGGCCCGCAGCAGCACACGGCCAGAACCTTCGAGTTCGGCCTCGACGGCGTCGACTTCGGCCGACACCTTCGGGTGATCGACTCCGTGCTTGTCCACGCCCTTGACGTTGACGAGCGCCTGCGGCAGCTGCGGAATCTCCGCGGCGAGGTCGGCCAGGGTGCGCTTCGAATCGGCCATGCGCTTCATCAGGTGCAGCGCCGTCTGCACACCGTCACCGGTCGTGCCGTGGTCGAGCATGAGCACGTGCCCGGACTGCTCGCCGCCGAGGACGTAGCCGTCGGCCAGCATGCGCTCGAGGACGTAGCGGTCACCGACTGCGGTCTGGACGGTCTCAATCGAGTACTTGTCCATCGCGTGCTTGAGGCCGATGTTCGACATCACGGTGGTGACGAGGGTGCTGCCCTTGAGCTCACCGAGTTCCTTGAGTCCGATCGCGAGGATGCCCATGAGCTGGTCACCGTTGATGACTCGACCCAGGGAGTCCACGGCCAGGCAGCGGTCGGCGTCACCGTCGAAGGCCACACCCAGATCGGACTGGGTTTCCACGACGAGGCGCTGGAGCGGTTCGAGGTGTGTGGAGCCGACACCGTCGTTGATGTTGAAGCCATCGGGTTCTGCTGCGGAGACGATGACCTCGGCGCCGGCCTGGCGCAGGGCGGCGGGGCCGACGATGGACGCGGCACCATGGGCGCAGTCGACGACGACCTTGAGTCCGGACAGGGGGCGTGTGCCCTCGGCATCGAGGGAGCGCACGAGCTTCTCCGTGTACTCATCGGCCGCGGCGGGATAACGGGAGATGCGACCCACCTCGGCGCCGGTGGGACGTTCCCAGTCCTGATCGAGGATTGCGAGGATCTCGTCCTCAACGGAATCGTCGAGTTTCGTTCCGCCCGCGGCGAAGAACTTGATGCCGTTGTCGGGCATGGGGTTGTGCGAGGCGGAGATGACGACGCCGAAGGCGGCGCCCGTGTCGGCGACGACGCTGGCGATGCCGGGAGTGGGCAGCATTCCCGCGTCGAGGACATCAACGCCGGCGGAGGCGATGCCTGCGGAGATCGCTGCGGAGAGGAACTCACCGGAGACACGCGTGTCACGGCCGACGACGGCGAAGGGGCGTTTGCCTTCTGGCCACCCGCGGGTGAGCACCCGCGACCCTGCTACGGAGAGTTGGAGTGCCAGTCGGGCGGAGATATCGCGATTGGCGAGGCCTCGTACACCGTCAGTGCCGAAGAGTCGTGTCATGGAAAGTCCTTTCCTCAATTTCCCGTCGATATTAGTCCATTGCACCGCCGAGGCGTTGGTGCCGGACCGTTCGACGGTCGAAATCGGTGAGAGATGATGCTGCCTGGGTCAGGGCGAGGGAGTGCCTGAAAGTGGGGTGAATGCACGAAATGCGGCCCCGAATCCGGTTCGGGGCCGCATTGCGGTGTTCATCGAGCTGAACTGTTGAGGACTGCGCTTCAGCGGCAGACCAGGCGCAGTCCTGACAGCAGAATCAGCGCTTCGAGAACTGAGGTGCCTTACGGGCCTTCTTGAGACCGGCCTTCTTGCGCTCGGGGACGCGTGCGTCGCGGCGCAGGTAGCCTGCCTTCTTCAGCTCAGCACGGTTCGACTCTTCGTCGATCTGGTTGAGCGAACGGGCGATTCCCAGACGAACGGCTCCGGCCTGACCGGAAGGTCCGCCACCGGAGATGCGCACGACGACGTCGAAACGTCCTTCGAGGTCCAGGAGACGGAAGGGCTCGTTGACGAGCTGCTGGTGCAGCTTGTTCGGGAAGTACTCTTCGAGAGTGCGACCGTTGATGGTCCATTCACCGGATCCGGGGATCAGGCGGACGCGAGCAATTGCCTGCTTGCGACGGCCGACTCCGTTGCCGGGAGCGGTCAGGGACTGTCCACGTCCGCCAGCGGTCTGTTCGCCCAGGCCTGCGGATTCGGGGGTCTCCGACGTGTATTCGGTTGCGGTTGGTTCTTCGACAGATTCTGTCGCAGTGGTTTCTTCAGCCACGGTTCTCCTCGGTATGTCTAGAGCTCAAGCGCGCTTACTGCGCGACCTGGCTGAGTTCGTACGGCTGCGGATTCTGAGCGGAGTGTGGGTGCTCGGCACCCTGGTACACCTTCAGCTTCTGCATCTGGGCACGTCCGAGACGAGTCTTCGGAACCATACCGCCGACAGCCTTTTCGACTGCGCGCTCGGGATTGGTGGCGAGAAGCTCGGCGTAGTTGACGCTCTTCAGACCGCCCGGGTAACCCGAGTGGTGGTAAGCGCGCTTCTGATCGAGCTTCGCACCGGTCAATGCGACCTTGTCTGCATTGATGATGATGACGAAGTCACCGGTATCGATATGAGGAGCAAAGGTGGTCTTGTGCTTGCCGCGCAACAGGCGTGCAACCTGGGCAGCAAGACGACCGAGCACCTGGTCAGTGGCGTCAATGACGTGCCACTGGCGCTCAATATCGCCGGGCTTGGGTGTGAACGTACGCAAAAGTAGCCTTCTTTTCGTATCTCTTGGTGTAGTGCTGATGACTCATCGGGTCGTGAGTCTGATGAGTCAAGGCACTCGTTGTCTTGAATCGGGTCTGCCCATCGAAATCGTCCCCTCACCTACGGGCCTGCAACGCATGAGGCTATGTAAGGGAGCACGACGGACACACACAACGACAATCAAATATACATGCATTCTCACCCGCGGAGCAAACGCTCAGGCCAGTGCCAGAGCGGGTGGAAAGCTGAGCCGATACTATTGAGCTGTGCCGCCTTCATCCCTCCTGCCCACGCGCCTTCCCGCATTCAGACTCCTGGTGCTGGGAATAGTTCTCGGGCTCGTGGTCCTCATCCTCGGACCGGCACAGTCACAGGCCGCTGCCACCAGCGAGTCCCGCTCTGCCGAGTCGGCCTCATCAGCTGCGGCGAGCACCACCGCGGCATCGACGACCTCGGCACCGGCCGGCACGGGGTCGGCGGGAGAGGATTCGGATGCCTCCCGGCCGCCCGACGGCAAGACCATCGTCTACGGCATACCCGGTCTGACCATCAATGATATCGATCCTAAGCGCACCCCGAACCTCTATGAGCTGTTCTCCAACGGCTCTGCCGCCAACCTCAATGTGCGCACCATCGGGTCGGCTACCTGCCCCGGTTCCGGCTGGCTGTCCATGGGTGCCGGCGCTCGCGCTCAGGCGGGACCACCCACCGACCCAGAGCTCGAAGACAACAGGGCCACCTGCCCTGCGCTGACTGCACCGTCGACCAGCGACGAGACTGTTGAGAAGGCACTCGACGACGCCGAGGAGGCGGCTCAGTCGGGCGCAGACGCGACTTCGTCGAGTGATGAAGATCTCGCCGGGCAGGCTGCAAGGGGCACCACCACCGCGACGATCGATGACTTCGAGGCCATCAAGGAACCGAACGTCGACTCCGGCTACTCGGTGGACTACGGAATGCTCGCCCGCCTCGTCCGCGAACAGGGAAAGACTGCCCCACAGGGGACAGACGCCTCGGGAGCCGCGTCGCAGCTTGAACCCTGCGTCGCCGCCGAAGGCCCGGGCGCGGCCTACGCAGTAGCCGATGAGAACGGCATTGTGGCCAACTACACAGACGATGCCGCCGCCACCAACTGCCGACTCGACCTCGTCGACTTAGGCTCGATCGGCTCCTCGGCCTGGCTCTACGACCCGATCCCCAACTACTCCTATACCGTTCCGGCCTCTTTCGACCGCGAGGAACGCGTCGCCGAGGCCGACGAACGTTTAGGCGACAAGCTGGAGGAAGCCCGCGATTCTGCGGAGCCGGGCAGCGCCGAACCCACGATCATCGTGGCCGGCCTCGGGGACAGCTCGGGTCTGCCGCAGCTGCGCGCATTCATCGCCTCCGGTCCCGGCTACGAGCCGGGAGGACTGTCCTCGCCAAGTACTCGCACCCCCGGCCTCCTGCAGATCACTGACATCGCCCCGGGCATCCTCGACCAGTTCGGCATCGCCTCCGCCAACGGCATCTCCTTCGACGTCACACCCACCGAGGACGAGCCGCAGGAACGCATCGACGACCTCGTGTCCGAGGCTCAGAAGGCGACGTCGATCTACCAGCACCTGTCGACGTTCTCCCTGCTCCTCGACATCATCTTCTACGTCCTGTTCATCCTGTGCGGTGTCCTCCTGGCCCGGAATCTCCTCGGTCGCCGAGGTGGTGCGACGATCGCCCCCACCGTGCACCGGTTCCTCGCCTGGGGCTCGTTGGCTGCCGCGACCCTGCCGATGAGTGCATTCCTGGCCGGACTGTTCCCGTGGGCCAGACTGCCCCACCCCGGTTTCGGACTCAGCATTTCGATCGCGGTGTCGGCGGCGCTGCTCTTCTGTGTCTCTGTGCTCCCGCCGTGGGGTCGGACCTGGCGCGGTCGCGTGGCCGCCCTGTCGTTGCTGAGCTTCCTCATCCTCTCCGCAGACCTCATCACCGGGTCGCACCTGCAGGGGAACTCGCTGCTGGGCTACAACCCGATCGTCGGCGGCCGGTACTACGGCCTGGGCAATCAGGGTGCGGCGATCTTCATCGTCAGCCTCTTCATCTTCCTCGGCATTGCGATCTCCTGGCTGCGGGCTCGAGGGCACCGCAGACTCGTCTTCCTCCTCCCACTGGCCCTCGGACTGTTCGCGGTCTTCGTGTCCGGCAACCCATCGTGGGGAGCGAAGTTCGGCGGCACGATCGCCACCTTGGCCGGTCTCCTCGTCCTGTTGGCACTTGTCAGCCGAATTCGTCTGTCCCTCTTCCGACTCGTGCTCATCGGTCTCGCATCCCTGGCTGTGCTGCTGGGCATCGCATTCCTCGATTGGCTGCGCGAACCGGGGGCACGGTCGCACTTCGGAAACTTCTTCGACCAGATCGTCACCGGTGAGGCCCTGCAGGTCATCGGTCGCAAGCTCGGCGCGAACCTTCACATCATCGCGATCAATCCTGCCTTGGCGATCGTCACTCCCCTGGCGATCATCGCCGTCCTGTTCTTCCTGCGCTATCTGCTCCATTTCCCCAGCATCACCTCAGCTACCCGCACCGGTCGTCTGGCGAACAAGTGGCGGGGCCGACTGCCGCAGGTGTTCGAGGACCAGGACCTCCACTTCGGGTTCCTCGCCGCGGTCACCGGCATGGCTGTGGGGCTGGTCATCACCGACTCCGGCATCGCCGTGCCCTCGACCGGTGCCATGGTGCTGCTGCCCTACCTGCTGGCGCTGAGCGCCGAGCATGCACAGGAGAAGGTCGCCGACGCCAAGGCCTCTCGGGGCAACGGCACCGGCAGCGCACGGACCATCCTCATGTCTGCCGAGGGTCCGTCTGCGGCTGAGGATTCGTCTGCGGCTGAGGATTCGTCTGAACCAGGGACGGATCGAGCATGAGAACAACCTCGTTGTCCGTGCGCATTCTCCTCGGACTCTTCGTCATCGCCCTGCTCGTCCTCGGGATGCCGCAGGTTTCCCAGGCCGCGCCGACTCGGGGCACGGATGGAAACAGTGCATCGGAAGCGGAAGCCGCCTCGGCGGGCAAGGGCCCGATCTTCATCGGCGTCTCGGGTTTCAGATTCGAGGACCTCGATCCGCGCACGACACCGAATCTGTGGAGGATGATGCAGACCGCACAGATCGGCACCATCACTCCCCGCAGCGTGCGAGCCAGCAGCTGCCCCGTCGACGGCTGGCTCGGCGTGGGTGCAGGACGACGGGCCGCCGACGAACCCCGCGAAGAGTGCCGCCAGCCGGCCGCACCGCTCGACGGCTGGGTCGCTGACTGGGACGTCTATGCGCAGGTCGCCAGAAGCGACAACTACGACGCCAACCTCGGCGCTCTGGCGGAGTCGGTACCCGACATCGCTGCCTTCGGGCCCGGTGCGGCGATCGCGGCAGCCGACCACAGGGGCCAGATCGACCACTGGTCACCGATCGGCGATGACTTGGCCGGGAATGTGCATCGGGCTTCACAGAACGGTGAGCTCGCTCTCGTCGACCTCGGCGACACCACCTCGGACGGATATTCCCTCAAGACCCTCGACGCGCACGTCGGAAAGATTCTGGCAGCCGCCGGCTGGGTCGACCCAGACGACCCAGAACATCTGACTGTGGGCACCTCGCCGATCATCTTCTCTTCGATCGCCGACGGTTCAGGCAAGAGCTCGTCGATGCAGTCGACGATGATGCTGCGCCCCGGCGGGACTGTCGGACTGCTGAGCTCGTCGTCGACTCGTCAACCCGGCCTCATCCAGGTGCCCGATCTCGCTCCGACGCTCGTCGAACTCAGCGACGGCGAACCCATGCAGAACGCCGCCGGCGCCCCGATGAACAACCAGAACGCAGACAGCAGCTGGGAGTCGCGCTTCCAGGCGGTTCTCGACCGTCAGGTTGCGGTGAAGACGCAGAACGAGCTCTCGACCTGGTTCTTCCCCGTCGTCGCCTCACTCATGGTCGGGCTGCTGGTTCTCGCGTGGTTCCTGCGCAAGAACCATCGCGAGCTCGTCCACTCCGGGGCCTACCGGCTGGGCATCGTCTTCGCCGCCATGCCGGTCTCGACGTATCTGGTCAACACGGTGCCGTGGGAGAGGGCGACCAACCCCGATATCGCGATGCTGGGAGCCTTGGCCGGGTGGTCTCTGATCCTCGGGGCCATCGCCCTGCTGGGGCCGTGGCGTGGGTTCAAGCTGGGCCCGGTGCTCTTCGTCAGCGTCGCCACGGTTCTCGTCTTAGCTTATGACGTGATGACCGGCTCGCAGCTCCAGATGTCGACGCTGCTGGGCGAACCGCTGCTCATCGCCTCCCGGTTCTACGGCATCGGCAACTCCGCCCTCGCGCTCTACTGCTGCGCCCTGCTGCTGGCCGTGGCCGGGTTCGCATCGCTGACGAGGCGACCGCTCATGCGCATCCTCATCGTCGCCGTGCCGATCCTCATCTCGAGCGTCATCTTGGCCGCTCCGGGACTGGGCACGAAGTTCGGTTCGGTGCCGACGCTGATCATCGGCGTCGCCTATCTGGTCCTCGCGGCCGCGGGCATCAGATTCTCGCTCAAACGCATGGGGCTGACGGTGGGAATCGCCGGCTTCGTCATGCTCGCTGTCCTCTTCCTGGACTGGCTGCGTCCCGCCGATCAGCGCACCCATTTCGGTCGTTTCTTCGACTCCATCATCAGCGGCGAGGCCTTGGGTGTGCTCGCTCGCAAGATCGGAATGAACATCGACATCCTCACCCAGTCGTGGATGACGCTGCTCCTTCCGCTCATCATCATCGGCGTCTTCTGGCTGGCTCTCGAACCCCAGCGCTTCTCCCTGCAGGGAATGACTGATGCCTACGATCGGATCCCCCTGCTGCGGGCGGGCATGATCAGCCTGGCCATCCTGCTGGGCGTCGGCACGATCATCAACGACTCGGGAATCGTCGTCCCCGCCGTCGGCATCCTCTTCCTCGTCCCAGTTCTGGTCCACCTTGAGACCTTCGAGACGAAGCAGACAGCAGACAGCGGCGGTCGGCCGAAACTCTCCAGTTCCGTCTGACCGCCGCCTGGCTGGCTTAGGCCTAGGGTTTCAGCCCCGGCTCAGTGTCCGTGTCAGACGGTGGTCCTGCGCCGGCGCACCATGCTCACGGCCATGCTGCCTGCGACGATGAGAGCGAGCGCCGCCGCCACGAGGTTCAAGGCTTCGAAGCCGGTGCGAGGCAGATCCCCGCCGTCCTTCGAACCGTCGGCGTTCGCTCCGCTGCCATCGGCACCACCCGAAGTGGCCGCGGAAGCGTTTGCATTCGCCGAGGTGGCCCCGGAGTCGTCCGCATTCGCACCGCTGCCGTTGGAGTCGGCATTCGATCCCGAGGCGTTCGCGCTGCCATTGTCACCACCGGTGGCATCGGCATCCGATCCCGCACCGTCGGATGTCCCGTCGGCGCTGCCGTCATCGCCGGCGGCGGCATTCGCCTCGTCGCCGACCTGAGCTGTGGCTTCGAATGCGTGATTGACCGGCAGCGGGTTGTCATCCCACCATTGTCCTTCCCCGGCTTTCAGTCCCAGCTCGACGGTGACCTCACCGGAGGCTTCCTCGGGTGCGGTGACGTTGATGGGGATGTCGCTCTCACCTGCGGGGATCGACTCCAAGGTCATGGTCTTCGCCGCGGCGTCCACTGTGACCTCTGGTGCCTTTGCGGTCTCCGACTGTCGGCCCTGCTGGGCTCCGGCCGATGCAGGTGCAGCGGCGCTGACGGTGTAGCCCTCGGGCAGATCAACTCTCACGTCCACGGGTCCTGGGACCTCCGCCTCGGCGGTGGTGTTGAGGACGAAGTCCCGGCTCTCACCGGGTTCGATGCCATCTTCGGGGGCATTGAAATCGACTGTGAGCTCGCCGTTGTCGATGACGTCCTTGGTCAGGTCGGCCTGGCGTTCGTCCTTATCGGGCGAGACCTTCTTATTGGCCTCGGTGTGGTTCTCGAAATAGTCGACCCAGGTCTCGAAGTCCGTGCGTCCGGAAAGTTCGAAGTCACCCTTGGCGAAGGAGAAGAAGTTGTCGCCCCCGGCGGCGAGGAAGCTCAGTGTCGCGACTCTGTATTCCTTGTTCGGATCGAGCTTCTTCCCGTTGACCTCGACCGATTTCACGTGCTGGCCCTTCGCCGCGTCGGAGTCGTAGACGACCTCGAGCTCCTCGGAGATGCCGAGGTGGAGGAATGGACGCGAGGCATCGGCTGGCTGCCACTGCTCTTCGAACAGTCCGATGACGTCCGAGCCCTGCATCGTCACGACACCGTGGTCGTTGGCGAAGGGCAGGACCGAGCTGAGTTCAGCGGCCGTGACTTCGCATGTGTCCTCTTTGTTGTAGATGTCATCGCATTTCAGGTCGGTGCGAAGCCCGCCGGGGTTCGTGATGCCGAAGTCAGCGTCGTTGAGCTGCGTGCCCTCGACTCCGTCCTTGAGTGCGTCGGCGACGAGGTTGCCCAGGGTGCTCTCCGCACCGCGGTCTTCCTTGCCGTCCTTTGTCGCGCGGGTGATGTCCTCGCTGATCTCACCGGCGACGACAGATCCTGGGACCTTCGCCTTCGCATCGGCATCGGCGATGATCTGGCTGACCTCGTCGACGACGGGCGAGTCATAGCTCTTCTTCTCCGTCTCGATGAGTTCGGTGTTCTCGGTCGTCCAGTTGCCCTCGGCATCGGCTTCGAGCTGGACCTGGCCGACGTATTCGCCGTAGCTGCCGGCCTCCAGCACGGGCCGTGTCCGGTCTGGCTCGCCGGGAACAGGAGCCTCGAAGGAGTAGGGCAGGTGGGTGTGGCCGGTGAAGAGGACGTCAACGGAGGCATCCGCCTCGGTCACGAGTTTGTTGAACTCGGCGTTCGAGGCCTTCGCCTCGTCGAGGCTCTCCGTGCTTGAGGCGCCGAGGTGGGCCTCGACGACCGTCATATCCGGCTGTTCGTCCTCGGGCAGGTTCTCGATCTCGCCGGCGACTCGGTTGACGGCGTCGGTGGGGTCACCGAATTCGAGTCCGGCGATGCCGTCGGGTGAGACCAGCGACTGGGTGTCCTTGGTGACGACGCCGATGACGGCGACCTTCACTCCACCCACATCGACCGTGGTGTAGCCCTCAAGGCCGCCGACGACGTCGGTGGTGCCCTCGTTGTAGACATTGGCTGCCAGGTAGGGGAAGTCTGCTTCGGACGAGACCCGGCCGGTCAGATCCTCAATGCCCTGGTCGAATTCGTGGTTGCCGACGGCTGAAGCCTGGACGCCGATGGCGTTGAGGACGTCAAGCGTCGGGGTGTCCTGCTGCGAGGAGGAGACGTAGGTGGAGGCTCCGATGTTGTCGCCGGCGGAGAGGACCCCGGTTCCGGCGGTGCCGTCTTGGGCGCCGTACGTTGCGCGCTGTTCCTCGACGACCGAGGCGAGCTGCGTGCCCGCCTCGGCGATGCGTCCGTGGAAGTCGGTGATGTTGAGCAGCTGGACCTTGGTGCCTTCGGCCGCGTCCTGTGTCGAGGTGTCCTTGTCCTCACCCTCGGCGGCCTCTGCTGCGTCTGCTGCAGGCGAGTCTGCGGAGTCAGAGTCACCAGCTGAGGAGTCGCTTGGGGATGGTTCGGAGGGGCCGATCGTCGAGGACGTTTCCTCTGCGGAGCCATTTCCGAGGGATGCGGCAAGTGAGGGAGCGGCGCCCGGCAGCGTCAACATTGACACTGCCGCTCCCGTTGCCAGCATCTTGGTCACTAGTCTCTTAGTCACTAGCTTCGACATGTATGTGGTTTCCTTTGGTCATTGCATCCGCCGCACAACAGCTGTGCCGGGTGAGGATCAAGCAGACTCATTCTGCAGTGCTTAAGCGAACGATGAGTTACCTACATGTGAATGTACACAGGATTCTCACATCTGAAAAGAGGGATTCTCTCAAAAAGACGATGCGGCCCTGCGAAGTCGGGATCCCTGTCGTGCTGTCGGGATCCCTGTCGTTCTATCGAAAACGGCCCAGTGGTCGGCAACTGGGCCTGTGCTGCGGTTAGGCCGGTGTCGAAAGAGAGCTTGTTCGGACTAGGCCTGTGTTCGGCGGGCCATGGTCTGTGCCGCACGGGAAGCATAGAACTCGGCTTCGGGATATCCCACCCCGGTGAGGACGAGGCCATGTGCAGGAGAGACGAACATCGGAACATCGGGGTCGACTCCCGCGTCCGCTTCGGCCAGTAGCTCAGCGGGCCGAGTCACCGGCCAGGTGCCGGATCCGACCTTGATCAGCCCACCCACCAGGGCACGGACCATGTGGTGGCAGAACGCGTCGGCCCGCAGATCGATGGTGATGACGGCTTCCTGGTCTCGGGTGACCTCGAGTTCGTGCAGCGTGCGGATGGTCGTCGCACCCTCACGTGGTTTGCAGAAGGGAATGAAGTCGTGAAGCCCCTGGGCCTCCCGTGCGGCTTCGGCCATCGCCTCGGCGTCGAGTTCACCTTTGTGTCGCGGTGTCACGGGTGTCAGCAGCGGGTCGATGAAGGACCGGCGGTCGGCGAGCCTGTACTGGTAGGTCCTCCACAGCGCGGAGAACCGAGCGTCGAAGTCTACGGGCACCTCGGAGACCGCATGGATGACGATGTCATCGGTGTCATCGACGGTGAGGACTCCGCGCAGACGCGACAGCAGCGCCGCCTCGGCGGGTCTGGAGGACTTGCCGATGAGCTTCTCGATGCCGTCTTCGGCGAGGTCGATGTGGACGACCTGCCGTCTGGCGTGGACGCCTGCGTCGGTGCGGCCGGCAACGACGGTGGCCACCTCGGCGCCGGTGATCCGGGACAGCCCGGCCTCCAGCGAGGCCTGCACGGTGCGCAGCCCGGGCTGCTTGGCCCAGCCGTGGAAGTCGGTGCCGCGATAGCCGAGGTCGATGCGGAAGCGCGTCATGATCCGGTCGATCCGGTTCGGTCCTGCGCTCCAAACTGGTCCTGGGGATCCGCTTCCGCGAAGGACCGTTCCTGGCCCGATTCGGTGAAGGGTTCGCGGGCCTTGAACACGTTTTTGAACAGCCGCGATACGGCACGTTCGCGTTGCCGGTGGTAGAGATCGACGTTCGTGTTGTAGATGCGGGCACCGGAGAGGATGCGTTCAGCCAGCACGTTGAGCTGACCGTGCAGCAGCGCGATGGTGGTGTCGAGTTCTTCGCGGGGACCTGTCTGCATCGCGAGGGTCGAGTCGGTGGCGATGGCCCTGTCACTGATCTGACTGGGGATCTGTGCCGCATCGTCGATGGTACGGCTCAGTGCATTCTCCGCCGCAGCTCCGCGAGGGCCGAAGGGAGCCCGCTGGGCCGAGGCGAGTGCGAGTTCGACAGAGCTGAGATCTCGAGTAGTGATCTGCTGCAGCGTTCCGATATAGGCAGGCACGAGGGCATGCCTGCCGCGGAGTTCGACGAGCAGCTGGCGTTTGGCCTCATCGCAGAGCGACCGCGCCATCGACAGCTGGTTGAAGCGCAGGAATGTCACGGTCAGGGCGAGGACGACGAGGGCAAGCACACATGCTCCGACGATGAACCAGACCACTGCCGCCTCCTCTTCTCATTCGCTTGACCGACACTTCAGTTTACGCGGGGTTCAGACTCCTCGCGAATGGGACCAGCACCTGCTCACAGATGAACCAGCATCCCGTCTCGAATGCGCCAATGTCAGTTCACGATGGGACCAGCACCTCCTTGCCGCCGCCGCTGCGGAGCGCGGAAGCGATCGGGTGCGAATGCTCACGCGCGGCGATTTCGGCCTTTCGTCGCCGAAGGGTCGCCTCGATGTTGCCCGTCCTTCACTCTGGGGGCGTGAACTGAGTTCTGTGAGAGTAGCGATCGTTGCAGAGTCCTTCCTCCCCAATATGAATGGGGTCACCCACTCACTCCTCCGTGTCCTCGACCATCTGGCCGACCGCGGCGACGAAGTCCTCATCATCGCACCAGGCACGCGCCGCGACGGCCCCAAGGAGGTCGCCGGAGCCCGCATCGTGCGGGTCCCCTCGATCGCCCTGCCGAAGTATCGGCGGGTTCGCGTCGCCCCCGGTGGAGTCAGCCGCATCAAGCGACTGCTGGAGAACTTCAATCCCGATGTCGTCCACCTGGCCAGTCCCTTCGTGCTCGGCTGGCGCGGTGTCCTGGCGGCGCAGAGCCTCGATCTGCCGACGGTGGCGATCTATCAGACCGAGGTGCCCGCGTATGCCGCACGGTACGGCATGCACGGCATCGAGGCGATGCTGTGGTCGCATGTGCGCAACATCCACCAGCATGCTTCCCTGACCTTGGCCCCGTCGAGCTACACTCTTGATCAGCTCTCCGACCTCGGTGTCGCCGAGGTGGATCTGTGGGCCCGCGGGGTCGATTCCTCCCGCTTCGACCCCAGTCACCGGTCAGAGGCCTGGCGCCGATCCGTGGCACCGAATGGTGAGAAGATCGTCGGCTATGTCGGCCGTCTCGCCGCCGAGAAGCAGGTCGAGGACCTGGCTGTCTTGGACGACGTGCCCGGATCGAAGCTCGTCATCGTCGGCGACGGACCGTGGCGGGCTAAGCTCGAACGGGCCCTGCCGAATGCTCATTTCGCCGGATTCCTCGGCGGTGATGCTCTGGCTCAGGCCGTCGCGAGCTTCGACCTCATGATCGCCCCCGGTGAGCTCGAGACCTTCTGCCAGACGATCCAGGAGGCGATGGCCTCCGAGGTTCCCGTCATCGCTCCTGCACGTGGCGGGCCATTGGACCTCGTCGACTCCTCCCACACCGGCTGGCTCTACACGCCGAAGGATCTGGTGGCGATGCGCGGACACGTCATTGACCTCCTCGGCGATGAGGCAAAGCGTCGGGCGTTCGGTGTTGCCGGGCGTCAGCAGGTGCTCAGCCGCAGCTGGAAGAGCGTGTGCTCACAGCTCATCGGCCACTATTCGCGGGCGATCGAGAATCCTCACCCTCAGGTCCTGGGCCGCGGCTTCATCGTGGCGACACCCACCACGTCCGAAGACTCCTCACCCTTCTAGGCACACCCGCCGTCAGCCGTCGAAAGCCGAGAGTAGGGCTGCGCGTCAGGCTTGCGCGACCCAATCGGCGACGGTGAGCACGGTGGCCTGTTTGGGGAAGACCTTTTCGGTGAGTACTCGGTGGACCTCCTCATCCCGGTCGGCGCAGGCGTCGGAGAGCACCGTCAGCCGGTAGTCGAGGTCGGCAGCCTGGCGGATGGTCGAGAGGACCACTCCGCTGGTGGCGACGCCGGCCAGGACCAAGGTGTCGGCACCGTAACCGCGCAGCAGAACCTCGAGATCGCTGCCGGCGAATGCGCTGATGCGACGCTTCGTCACGATCGGTTCCCCCTCGTGACGGCCCAGCGTCTCGTGGATGCTCGTCGAGGCGTGTGCCTCATCGAGGTCACCATGAGCGGCGATCTGCCGAAACGATGCGGTGTCAGGGAGCGCAGGGTGACCATCACGCAGGGCAACACGCACCCAGATGACGGGGATTCCCTGATCTCTTGCGGCGGCGACAGCATCCCGGGCGCGTTCGAGAACACCGGTCTTGGTGAAGGCCTCATCACCGGCGATGCCGTTCTGGAAGTCCATGGCGAGCAGGACGGGGCGATGGTTTGCAGCCATTGTTTGTCTCCTTCGCGGATCTGCGCGGCAGTCGAGATGCGAGCCGACTGCCTTTCTTCGCCGAGGATACTCTTCGTCAGGTCAGCTGGCCGCGGATGCTCGGAGCATGACCTTCGAGCGTCCCGCTTCGGTGGTCCTCAGTCCACGATCCCGCGGGCGTCGAGTGCCCGGCCCGTGTCCTGAGCGTACTTCACCGAGCGAAGAATCGCGGGGACGACCCTGGCCTTGATGCTCGAGTCGAGGCCACGGGCTCGAGCGGCACGGTCGGCTTCTCCCAGCAGTCCTGAGATGTGGGAGATGGCACGCACCATGAGGCTCGCGGTCAGTGCGATCGTGTCCGGACTGGCGCCGAAGAAACGCAGTGGTGAGACGATTACGGTGAAGGTGTCGAGCAGCTGTGCCACGGTCGTGGTCAGGGTCAGCAGCATCGCAGCCTGGACGCAGGCGAACACAGTACCGCCGACGGTGAGGCCGGCGCGCAGCGATCCGAAGAAGTACTGCATGGCTATGACGATGAGGATCAGCACCGCCGCATAGAGCCAGGTCTTGAGGAAGTGACGCAGCCTCAGCCTGGCGGTGAAGCCGAGCACGACGAGGACGGCGAACATCGACCAGTTGATGATCGGGTCGCGGAAGATCAGAGCGACAACGCCGATCAGGGCGATGACGACCAGCTTCGCCCCGGTCGGCGTTCTGTGCAGCCAACCGGGGGTGTGCGCCACCTTCCCGAACAGCTGCGGCCTGGGTCGAATACCGGCGCGGGATGTCCGGCTCACGAGGAGTCGCTCATGATCAGCTCACGGTACATTCGCGTCGCTTCGTCGGGAGTCGAGTCGTGGACGATCCGTCCGGAGTCGACGACGAGGGCGCGGTCGGCCATCCCGGCGAAGTCGAGGTCGTGGGTGGAGAAGATCACGCGCACACCTCGGCGAGCGACAAGGTCGGCCAGTAGCTTTCGCAACTTCTCCTTGTTGCGCAGGTCAAGCAGCGTGGTCGGTTCATCGAGGACGAGGATCTGCGGATCGACTGCCAGCACGGCAGCCAATGCGACCAGCTGGCGCTGACCGCCGGAGAGCTCGTAGACGCTGCGCTCGGCCAGATCGGCAATGCCCAGTTCTTCGAGCACCGCTAAGGCAGCGGCGCGGCGTTGCGCCTTCGGAACGCGTTTGCGCAGGGAGAGTTCGATGTCTTCGAGCGGGGTCGGCATCACCAGCTGCGCCGCCGGGTCGGTGAAGACGAAGCCCACTCGAGAGCGAACCTGCTTCGCCTCATCGACCGGGTCAAGACCGTCGACGAGCACCTGACCGGAGTTGGCTGTGACGAGCCCGTTGAACAGCTGCAGCAGTGTGGACTTTCCAGAGCCGTTGGCCCCGATGATCGCAATCGTGGATTCATCGAGCGTGACGTCGACGTCGGTGAGGATCGGGCGGTAGACATCACCGGCAGGGGTGTCATCGAGGACCCCCACGGAGACCTCGGAGAAGCTGATCTCCCGCACCCGCTCCCCCACGTTCTCAGGGTCCGACTTCCGACCGAAGATCACTGTGCCGCGGTGCCTTCAGAACCAGTGCCTTCCGAGCCAGCTCCCGCAGACTCAGCACCCACGGACCCAGCACCAGCGGTCTGAGCATTCGGACCTGGCGTCGGGACACCTCGGCGACGGAGGACATCGGGGAATGCCCGGTGGATGAGCAGTGCGACGGAGACGGCGAGGACGTTCTTGATGATGTCACCGGGCCAGTACGCGAGGTCGGCGACGGCGGCGACGCCCAAGGGCAGGTCGGCGTTGATCGACATTCCGAGGATTCCCAGCGGATGGTTGAGCAGCAGGCTGGAGCCCAGTCCGCCGATGAAGAGGGCGATCCACAGCTTCGATCCGCGGAAGCGGCGGATAGCCCAGCGGGCGACGAAGCCGGTGGCGAGAGCGTAGAGCGTGAACGACAGAATGTAGCCGGCGCTGGGGCCGGCCAGGACGCCGATGCCACCGCTCATGCCGGAGAAGATCGGCAGTCCCAGAAGGCCGAGCACGACGTAGAGCAGGACCGCGCCTCCCCCGCGCCACGGGCCCAGCACCAGACCGCAGAGCGCGATTGCGAAGGTCTGCAGGGTGATCGGCACACCGGCCGGCCCGACGGGGATCGGCGGCATGATCGCGAATGCTGCCAGAAGTGCGGCGAAGACCGCGATCAGTGCAATATCGCCGGCTCTGCCAGCTGTGGCATTCCGCCCGGCCCTCGCCGAGGTGGTGCTGCCGGTGTGCGCGTATGACATGAGTTCTCCGATGGTGAGGTGGCACCCGAGACCTACTCGGGCACCACCCACCTTAACTGAACACTGTTCAGGAGTTGTAGTCGGGGAACAGAATCATTCCCATTCGATGGTGCCCGGAGGCTTCGAGGTGACGTCGAGGACGACCCTGTTGATGTCGTCGACCTCGTTCGTGATGCGGTTGGAGATGACCGAGAGCACGTCGTAGGGAACTCGGGTCCAATCGGCGGTCATCGCGTCTTCACTGGAGACCGGGCGCAGCACAACCGGGTGGCCGTAGGTGCGTCCGTCGCCCTGAACACCCACGGAGCGCACGTCGGCCAACAGGACGACTGGGCACTGCCAGATCTCTCCGTCGAGGCCGGCCTTCGTCAGCTCCTCACGGGCGATAGCGTCGGCCTTGCGCAGGATCGACAGGCGATCTTCAGTGACCTCGCCGATGATGCGGATGCCGAGCCCGGGACCGGGGAAGGGCTGGCGGGAGACGATCGCCTCGGGGACTCCGAGCTCACGGCCGATCGCGCGGACCTCGTCCTTGAACAGGGCTCGCAAGGGTTCGATGAGTTCGAAGGTGATGTCATCGGGAAGCCCGCCCACATTGTGGTGGCTCTTGATGTTCGCGGTTCCCGAGCCGCCGCCGGATTCGACGACGTCGGGGTAGAGCGTGCCCTGGACGAGGAAGCCGATCTCCTCGCCCTCGTCCTTGGCCTCGGCGACAAGGTCGGCGGAGGCGGACTCGAAGGTGCGGATGAATTCGCGGCCGATGATCTTGCGCTTCGTCTCCGGATCGGTGACGCCGGCAAGTTCGGACAGGAAGCGCTCGCGTGCGTCGATGGTGACCAGGCGGACGCCGATCGAGTCGACATAGTCGTTCTCGACCTGTTCGCGTTCGTTCTCACGCAGGAGGCCGTGGTCGACGAAGACGCAGGTGAGCTGGTCGCCGATCGCCTTGTGGACCAGTGCTGCGGCCACGGAGGAGTCGACTCCCCCGGAGAGGCCGCAGATGACGTTCTTCGATCCCACACGGTCGCGGATGAGTTCGACCTGCTCGTCGATGACGTTGGTGTTGGTCCAGTCGGCACTCAGGCCGGCGACGTTGAACAGGAAGTTCTCGAGGATCTGCTGGCCGTATTCGGAGTGGAGTACTTCGGGGTGCCACTGCACGCCGGCGAACTTCCGTGCTGCACATTCGAAGGCCGCGACCGGAGTGTCCGGAGTCGAGGCGAGGACATCGAAGTCAGCGGGCGCTTCGGCGACGGAGTCTCCGTGGGACATCCACACCTTGTAGCTGTTCGGAGTCTGTGCCAGGAGTGCACCCGTGCTCGATACCGTGACCGGGGTCGAGCCGTACTCGCGCTTGTCGGTCTTGGCGACTCGGCCGCCGAGGGTCGTCGACATGAGCTGGAAGCCGTAGCAGATGCCCATCGTGGGCACGCCGAGGTCGAAGACGGCGGTGTCGAATCCGGGGGCGCCTTCATCGTTGACGCTCGAGGGCCCACCCGAAAGCACGATGGCGACTGGTTTCTTGGCCGCGAACTCCGCTGCCGGTGCGTCATGGGCGATGATCTCGGAATACAGTCCGGCCTCGCGGATCCGTCGGGCGATGAGCTGCGCGTACTGCGCACCGAAATCGACCACGAGGACAGGAGGCACCTGTGTGCTCTGGGTTTGCGTCATGCCCCAATTCTAAACACCGGGCACCGAGTGCCCAACCTCAGGCCCAGCGGGCGGACGAACCGCACCGTGGCAGCCTCGCCGAGGTGGTCCTCAGCTCTTGGGTGCGACCACCACGGCCGCGGCCAGTTCGGCTTCGACCTGGCGATGGATCTTGCGTTCGAGGATGAACGACATCACCGGAACCACTCCGGCCAGCGCCAAGACGATGTAGCGGCCCAAGGTCCAGCGCATCTGCTGGTTGAGCCAGAAGCAGCCTATGAGGTAGACGACGTAGCACCAGCCGTGGCAGATCGCGATCGCGGCTGCCAGGTTGAACCCACCGAAGTTGAGTGCCGTCGCCGAGTCAGCGGCGATGAGGTACTTGTAGATCATCTCGACGGTGAGGATGAGAAGCATCGTTCCAGTGATGAGGGCCATCACCCGATAGAACTTGCACGCATTGCGCGCCGAGGTGAAGCGTTTGACGCTCCACACATCGTTGTCATCGAAGTCGGGGCGGGAATCCAGGGACTCGGGCTCTTCGCTCACGCTCAGTTTCCTCCGGTCGGGGTGGTGTTGGTCGATGTGTCATCGGTGGCAGTGGAACTCTTCGAATCAGAGCCGCGGCTCCTGCGAGGCTTCTTCGCTCCATGCCTGTAGGCGGGAAGCCCGGTCAGTCCCGACATCACCTCGGGGTCGATCGAGGACTGGCCGGCAGACTTCACGACAACGTACTCGACGCTGTTCGCAAGATCCTGAGAATCGGAGTCCCCACCGAGTCGGCGGCGCATGAAGTCATCGCGCAGCAGCTGCCACCACATGTACAGGGCCATGCCGGCGAAGATCAGCCATTCGATCGCGTAGCCAGCGGACTGCAGGTCGAATCCGCCCTCCTCCCGCGTCATCGTCGGCGGCACGAAGGACAGGCCGTCGGTCGCGATGGAGGCAGCGCCCCCGGTGGCCTCTTCGGGAATGAGGAAGCCCGAGTAGGTCAGAAGGTCGGGGAACAGGTTGATCAGCTGTGACGTCGAGACGCTGCGCACCTGGCCTTCGGGCAGCGAGTTGCCGGGCATCGGACCCTCGACGGGACCGATCTGCGCCGTCATCGTGACTGGGCCCTCTGCCGCACGGGATTCCATGGCGGTCTGCTCATCAGTGGTGAAGCCGCGCAAGACCGGAATCGCGATGGTCTTGTCTTCGGAGTCAGCGCCGACAGAGGCGCCGAGGCGGGCGTCATCGGGGGCGAACATCGTGACCACCCAGAAGCCCTTGTCCCCATCGAGCACGCGCCCGGGAACGACGACCTGTGCATCGGGAAGCCAGTGCCCGGACAGACTGACGCGCTGATCGGCGAGGATGCCGGGCATCGGGGCCTGGGCCTCCATCACCTCGTTGAACGGCTGGACCTCTTCGACATCGGCCGATTCCACAGCATCGTTCTTATGCTGAGCACGGTCGACCTGCCACGCCGAGAGTCCGACGAAGCAGGTGACGAGGACGAGAACGAAGAGCAGGGACCCCAACCATTTGGGGGTCAGCGCCAGGCGGAACAGATCAAACCACCGATCCAGGCTGATAGGGCGAGACGGTGACGTCGACGCGCTGGAATTCCTTCAGATCGACATAGCCGGTGGTGGCCAGGGCGCGACGCAGGGCACCGGCGAGGTTGAGTTCGCCGATGGCGGTGCGGCCGGGCCCGAAGAGAACCTGTTCGAGGCTGCCCACTGTTCCCAGCTCCACACGGTGTCCGCGGGGCAGTTCGGGGTGGTGTGCCTCGGCGCCCCAGTGCATTCCGCGGCCCGGGGCCTCGGTCGAACGGGCCAGGGCGGTGCCGAGCATGACGGCATCGGCACCGACGCCGAAGGCCTTGACGATCTCACCGCTGGAGCCCAGTCCGCCATCGGCGATGACGTGGACGTAGCGGCCGCCGGATTCATCCATGTAGTCACGCCGGGCGGCGTGGACGTCGGCGATCGCGGTGGCCATCGGAGCGTGGAGGCCCAAGGTCTTGCGGGTGGTCGCGGCTGCTCCCCCGCCGAAGCCGACGAGGACTCCGGCAGCGCCGGTGCGCATGAGGTGCAGGGCTGCGGTGTAGGTGGCGGCACCGCCGACGATGACAGGGACATCGAGTTCGTAGATGAACTGTTTGAGGTTGAGCGGCTCCGTGTGCGAAGACACATGCTCGGCCGAGACCGTGGTGCCGCGGATGACGAAGATGTCAACCCCGGCATCGATGACGGTCTTGTAGAACTGCTGGGTCCGCTGCGGAGTCAGAGCACCGGCGACGGTGACTCCAGCCTCGCGGATCTGTTCGAGCCTGGCCGTGATGAGTTCGGCCTGGATGGGTGCAGAGTAGAGCTCCTGCATGCGCGAGGTCGCCATCTCGGCCGGCAGTTGGGCGATTTCGGCCAACATCGGGGTGGGGTCTTCGTAGCGGGTCCACAGACCCTCGAGGTCGAGTACGCCCAGGCCACCGTGCTTGCCCAGAGCGATCACGGTCTCCGGTGACATGGCGGAGTCCATGGGGGCGCCGATGAAGGGAAGATCGAACTTGTAGGCATCGATCTGCCAGTCCAGCGACACATCCTCGGGATCTCTCGTGCGCCGAGCAGGGATGACGGCGATGTCATCGAGGGAATAGCCGCGACGACCGCGCTTGCCTTTGCCGATTTCGATTTCAGAACTCACCCGAACAGCCTATCCCACAGCCCTGACGCCGCGGACTCAGCTCACTATGAGGAACGGGGCGTCTCCTCTGTCAGAACTGGCGGACGATCGCTTGGAACCAGCCGAAGATCACCCAGAACCAGCTGAAGATCGCTGGGGATCGGTCGACGCCGACGGTCACTCAGCGGGACAGATAGTCGGCCACAACCGCCTCGGCGGCGGTGACGAAGGAGCGCACGTGCGGCAGATGTGCCTCGCGCTCGCGCACGTGCATGACGACGCGGCGCACAGGTGTGGGGTCGGTGAGGCCGACAGCGGTCAGTCCTGGGCGCAGCTGAGCCGACGACAGGCGGGGCAGGACGGTGATGGCCAGGTTCGAGGCGACGAGGGCGAGGGCAGCGAACTCGTCTTCGGAGGCCGCGAAGGTCCGCGGCTCGAATCCTGCTGCGGCGCAGGCGAGGTCGACGACCTTGCTGGTCGGGCCCGCCCACAGGTCGTAATCGACCCACCGCTGGTCTGCAAGGTCCTTGAAGGGGACGGACTCGAGGCTGGCGAACCGGTGCCTGTCCGAGACCACGACTCGGTAGTCATCGTCGAAGAGGACAGTGCGCGTCATTCCGGGCAGGTGGACCTCATCGTCCTGGGGAACTTCGCTGCGGATCTCGATCGTGCAGTGGCTGCGACGGACCTTCGCCGGCTCATTGAGTTGGATGTCGAAGCGCATGTCCGGGTGCTCAACCGCGACCGGTTCGATGATCCCAGGCAGCAGCCCGGCATTGAATGAGGTGAAAGCCGCGATGCGCATGCGGGGTCGATTCACGGTGCGGAAGCTCTCCACAAGTGTGTCGAGCCTACTCAGACCGGTGAAGACATCGGAGGATTCCTCGGCCAGGCGTTTGCCCAGGTCGGTGATCTCGATGCCGCGCCCTGATCTGCGGTAGAGGGGGACGCCGACGGCCTTCTGCAGGTTCGTGATGTGCTGGCTGACCGTGGCCGATGTGTAGTTGAGGCTCTTGGCGGCGTCGACGACGGAGCCGGTGGCGACGACGGCCCGCCAGATGCGCAGTCGGTTGAGATCCCACATGAGCTCAGGTTAGCCGATGATCGTTCGATGATGCCGAATGGTCGTTAGTAAATGATTGCTTTTCCCGATGTGTTCTCTCGCGCTGTCCTGCGGCAGACTTAAGCCAGAGCCCTTCGCGCCCGAAACAGAACGAATCGTGTGCACCATCCCGGGCCGTCATCGTGCAACGTCGCATTTGCCACTCCGACCAGACCACTCGTCTGGTCGCTGTCCTTGAAGGAGCACCATGACCGGAGCCGAGCTCATCACCATCGCCGGGGCCGCGACCGTCCTTGCAGTCACACCCGGCCCCGAGACGATCCTCACCGTTCGCCTCTCGGCCCTGCGTCGCAAGGCCGGGCTGATCTATTCGCTCGGCTCGGCCACCGGAATGACGGTCTGGATGATCGCAGCGCTGACCGGAATCTCCGCGCTGCTCACCACGTTCCCCTCGGCTCTGCTCGTCCTCAAGGTCGTCGGCGGACTCTACCTGTGCTTCCTCGGCGTCCTAGCCGGTCGGCAGGCATTGCGGATCCGAGCCGAACTGCGCGGGACTCCCCCGCGCGGACAGGTCAGTGAGATCGCGGCAGCCACCGATGATCTCGTCATCAGCGAGGCGGTCGACACCGGCGCCGAGGTGGATGCCCGTACCGCGGCAGGTGACGGCGGCGTGGTGCGTGACGACGCCGAGGTGGGTGCCGGCATCGGAGTCGGCACCGAATCCGTGATCAACGCTGAACCCGGTGGGAAGAAATCCTGGGGTCAGCTGCGCTCGGTCATCTCGTATCGTCGAGGTTTGATCTCGTCGTTGAGCAACCCGAAGGCGGGACTGTTCTTCCTTGCCGTCATGCCGACCCTGGTGCCGTCCTCTGCGGCCGGCGTCGACTACCTGTTGCTGATCTCCGTCGTGATCGGGCTGATGCTGGCCTACCAGATCCTTCTCGCCTTCATCGCCGGCATGGCCGCGGCCGCCCTGCAGAGGAGAAGCACCGACTTCTACATCGAGGCCGTCTCCGCTGCCGTCCTCGTGGTTATGGGCATCGCGGTCATCGCCATCCCGGTGTGACAACAGCCCTGTAGAGAAGCGACTCTGTATAGAAGCTGTTCTGTATTGAAGCTGTTCTGTAGAAAAGCGCAGCCAGAAGCTGCCGAAGCACAAAGGTGCGGGCCGGGGTAAGCACCCCGGCCCGCACCTTCTTTATGTCACTCGATCAGCTGGCAGGCGGTACGGGACCGCTGCCTCCTGGACCGCCGCTTGCGGGACCACTGCCTGCAGGACCACTGAGCGGACCGTCATCTCCGGTGCTGGCTCCACCGTGTCCGGTGCTGCCGACTCCGCCGGTTCCGATTCCGCTGTTTCCACTGCCGGCAGTGTTCGCGTTGCCTGCGGTGTTGGCGCTGCCTGCCGGGCGGCCGGCGCCACTGTCGTTGTCAGCAGCGGATTCGACCTCGACCTCAACCTTGTTGAGCATCTTGGCTGCGGCATCACGTCCGCCGAGGCCGAAGGCCAGCGCAGCAGCTGCGGCACCGCCGATGACCACGGCACCGAATGCCAGGTTGATGATCGAATCGGCCAGTCCCATGTAGCGAAGACCCATCGCGATGAAGAGTGCGATGGCCGAGTAGCGCAGCACCTTGCTCGCCACGTTGTTCGTGATGAACTTGCCGATCAGTGCCGCAATGAGGAATCCTGCGGCGATGATGGCCGCGCCGAAGAGCACGCTGCCGCCGAGGTCGAGGATCTCATTGAGGATGTTCGTGATCTCGGGGAAGCCGAGCAGGCGAGTCGCCATGATGGCGAAGAAGATCATGATCGCGACCTGCACGATCTTGGTGATCACGCTCGAGGCACTGGTGCCTTCAGGAACGATGCCGATCGAATCGACTGCCCGATCCGTACCGACTCCGCGCAGAACCTCTTCAAGCAGGTTGCCGAGGAACTTCGCAATGACCCCGCCGATGGCCAGCAGGATGCCGGCCGCGATGATGGCAGGAATGGCGTTGAGGAAGAGCTCCAACATCTGCTGTGCTGGCTGCGAGATGGCCGCAATGCCCAGAACCTGAAGTGCCGAAATCGAGACCACGATGATGATGATCCCGAAGACGAGGTTGCCTGCCAGCGATGAGATCTTGGCATTGGCCTCGGCGTTGGGGTTCCCGGCGCCTGGGTTGCCCTGCTGTCCCGGGTGACCCTGTTGTCCCGGCTGACCGGGCTGGCCCTGATGAGGCTGGTTGTAGGCGGCCTGCTGAGCATTGATGTTGTTGTGCTGAGGTTCGGCCCCCGTCGATGCGCCGACGACACCTGTGGCGCGATCTCCCAGCGAGCTGAACTTCGATGTCAGCTTCGTGAGGTCGACGGCGTTGAGTGCCGTCTGGACCAGCTGCTTGGCGATCTTGGCGAAGACGAACCCGATGAAGAAGATGACGCCCGCACCGATGATATTGGGCAGGAAGCCGAAGATTCCGTCGAGCAGGCCCTGCAGCGGTGTGAGCACCTGGTCGAGGTTGAACAGCTGCAGAACGGCGATGAGACCGAGCAGCCAGACGATCAGGCTGCCGATCTGTCCGATCGACTTTCCGATCTGCTGCCCGTCATTGCCGTCACGCTGCAATGCCGGCACCTTCGACACCAGTTTTCCGATCGCCCATTTGACGATCGATGCAATGATCCATGTAACGATAAGAATGAGTATCGCCAGTCCCACTTTCGCAAGAACTGACCACAAGTCCGACATTTGCATTTCCGTCATCTCCTTCATCTGCAGCGAATGAACACTCGAATTCGTAGCGAATGAACACTCCTATTTTCGCTGTTGCTGATTTGGAGTCTATTCACAACGGACACTCAGAACAAGGGCTTTTGACCGGTGAGAATCGAATGATGGCGCAATTGAAGATACCTGCCGAAACCCGTCCATAGACGTATTTCAGTGACTTAACATTTCTTTCATAAACTGGTCACGATTCGGTATCGAACGAGAAATATTGTCCGCACTCATCCCGTTGGCACCAGCGAGATTTCATTGCTTTCTCCGACAAACAATTCATCTCGAATTTCACACGGAACGGTGGAATTCCAGTGGCACATTGTCAATGAGATGAGTCCCTCCGACGGTGGCAGAGACGAGCAGCAGACCCTGCCCGTCGAAGTCCTGTGCGCACGGCCGGAAGGTCGTCGCATCAACGAGGCCGAGATAGCCCAACTCGAGATCCCCTCGCTCAGCGGCGGCCTGCAGCACCGCTTCCGCTGCGGCCTCGACACCCGCCGGCGATCCATCGGAGGCTGCCTGTGCTCCGGCATCCAATGCACGAGGTATGGCCAATGCGGCCACGCGATCGGCGGGCGCCAGGTATTCATTGCGACTCGACATGGCAAGACCGTCGTCGTCGCGGACGACCGGCAGGCCGATCAGCTCGATATCGAAGTTGAGGTCGGTGATCATGCGCTTGACCAGGCAGAACTGCTGAATGTCCTTGAGCCCGAACACCGCGGAGTCCGGTGCCGTCAAGGTGAAGAGCTTCGCTACGACGGTCAGGACTCCGTCGAAATGCCCGGGCCTGGCAGCACCTTCGTACACCGCACCCATGCGCCCAGAGGACACGGTGACCTCGGGCGCAGACGGGTACATCTCCCCCAGCGCCGGGGCGAAGACGAAGTCCACTCCGGCAGCCTCGCAGACTTTCAAGTCTGCTTCGAAGGGCCGCGGGTATTGGAAGAAGTCCTCGTCGGTACCGAACTGCAGCGGGTTGACGAAGATGCTGGTCACGACCGAATCTCCCGATTCACGAGCCCGGTCCATCAGCGCCTGATGACCAGAATGCAGGGCGCCCATCGTCGGCACCAGCGACACGGTGCCCGACTGCCGTTTCCGCCAGGCGCGCAGGGCCTGGATTCCGCCGACCTCCATCACTCGAAGCTCCGCTCCGGCTCGGGGAATTCGCCGCTCTTGACCTCGTCGACGTAGCGACCGACGGCATCGGAGAGAACAGAATGCAGGTCGGCATACCGTTTGACGAACCGTGGAGCCTTGCCGGTCCGCAGTCCTGCCATGTCCTGCCAGACGAGCACCTGGGCGTCGCAGTCGGCGCCGGCACCGATCCCCACAGTCGGAATCGTCATCTCCGCCGTCACCTGTCCAGCCAACCCGGCTGGAACCATCTCCATCACCACGGAGAACGCCCCCGCCTCGGCGACGGCACGAGCATCGGCCAACAGCGCATCACCGGCATCCCCACGGCCTTGAACCTTGTACCCGCCGAGGTTGTGCTCGGCTTGGGGCGTGAACCCGATGTGGGCCATCACCGGAATGCCGGCCGTCGTGATCGCCTTGATCCTCGAGGCCACGGCCACTCCCCCTTCGAGCTTGACCGCGTGGACGCCGGCTTCCTTCATGAAGCGCACGGCCGTCGCGACTGCCTGCTCATCGGAGATCTCATAGCTGCCGAAGGGCAGGTCTGCGACGATCAGTGCGCGCGAGGTGGCGCTGGAGACCGCGCGCGCCAGCGGGATGAGCTCATCGACCGTGACCGGCAGTGTGGTCTCGTGGCCGTAGACGTTGTTCGCTGCGGAATCACCGACCAGCAGCACCTCGACTCCGGCCTGTTCGAACAATGCGGCCGTGTACTGGTCGTAGCTGGTCAGCATCGCCCAGCGCCGTCCCTGCGTCTTGGCCTTGATGAGGTCCAGAGTCCGAACTCGCCGAGGCGGTGCTGCAGGTGTACCTGCACCTGCAGCAGCAGTGGGTGCGGGGCCGCTTCCGTAGGGCGGAGTCATCTCGGCGTGGTCGGGCGTGGCGCTCTCAGGCGGTGCTGGTGCGGGTCGATCTGGTGTCGGACTATCGGGCAGGGGCATGGGCATCCTCTTCGGTCGGCCTTCGTCTGGGTGGCAGCGCATCGTCAGCGCTGCATCAGCACGAGTCGGCGGCAGGCGGTGGTGCCAGCCGAATCGCGCGGGTTCGCGTTCGGGTCGACTCGGATTGCGAGCCAGTTTCCAGACTAGATCATCGACCCCGGTCCGCCGCACGGTGGTGTTTTACATTACGAGCAATGATGATTAAGCTCAAATCTGCGCAAAACTTTTCCGGGAGCGTAGTGCACTGCTCCGGGAGCGCGCTGACCTGTTCCACGGGCGCTCCACTCTGCGAAGGACGATGATGACCACAACAGCCTCGATCGAGCTCACCCTCAAAGACATTTCCGCGAAGGGTAAGAACGACGAAATGTGTTCGACCGACCTCATCGATGCCCCGTGGGACGTCGACGTCAACCCCGGCTATGGGCCCGGCGCTTCGATGGACGATCCGATTCCTGTCGCAGCCCCACGCCAGGGTGAGATCCCCGCTGAGTACCGGGACGCCTCGGCGGAGGAGCTCAATGACCGGATCATCCGGGCCAAGGAGAAACTCCGCGACCGGGTCGTCATCCTCGGCCACCACTATCAGCGCGTCGAAGTCGTCGAGCACGCGGATTACATCGGCGACTCGTTCATGCTCGCCAAGGCTGCCCAGAATCATCCCGAGGCCGAGGCGATCGTCTTCTGCGGCGTCCACTTCATGGCTGAGACCGCTGACCTGCTCTCCACACCCGAACAGTCGGTCATCCTGCCCAACCTCGCGGCCGGATGTTCGATGGCTGATATGGCCGACATCGACCAGGTCGAGGACTGCTGGGAGCAGTTGACCGATCTGTTGGGTGATGAGCCTGATGCTGACGGCAAGGTGCCCGTCATCCCGGTGACCTACATGAATTCCTCGGCCGCGATCAAGGGATTCTGCGGCCGCAACGGCGGCATCGTGTGCACCTCGTCCAACGCCGAGGTGGTCCTTGAGTGGGCGTTCGAACGCGGTCAGCGCGTGCTCTTCTTCCCCGACCAGCACCTGGGCCGCAACACCGCTCTGAACATGGGCATCGACATCGACGCCATGCCGCTGTGGAACCCGGCTCGGCCGCTGGGCAACAACTCCCCCGGAACCATCGAGGATTCGAAGGTCATTCTGTGGCAGGGGTTCTGCTCGGTGCACAAACGCTTCACCCCCGCGCAGATCGACAAGGCACGCGTCGATCACCCCGATGTGCGCGTCATCGTTCACCCCGAATGCCCACAGGAGACCGTGGCCGCAGCCGATGAGTCCGGGTCGACAGCCTACATCACGAAGGCCATCGCCGAGGCGACCGAACCGACCACGTTTGCGATCGGCACTGAGATCAACTTGGTCCAGCGGCTGGCGGCCGAGCATCCCGAACACACCATCTTCTGCCTCGATCCCGTCGTGTGCCCGTGCTCGACGATGTACCGGATCCACCCCGGCTACATCGCCTGGGTCCTCGAATCGCTGCTCGACGGCATCGTGATCAATCAGATCTCGGTCGACGCCGAGGTGGCCGATCCAGCCCGTGTATCCCTTGAGCGGATGCTCGCTGCGAAACCCCGGATCTGAGCGACTCATGAGTCACGTACTCATCATCGGCTCCGGCATCGCGGGACTGACCACCGCCCTGCGCCTGGCTGGTAGGCATGACGTCACCGTGGTGACGAAGGAGGGTCTGGGCGATTCGAATACTGCCCTGGCGCAGGGTGGGATCGCCGGAGTCCTCGCGGCCGATGACACCGTCGAAGCCCACGTCGCCGACACCATGGATGCCGGTGCCGGACTCAGTGACCTCGGCGCGGTCAAGGTCCTCTGCTCCGAGGGACCGGAGAGAATTCTCGAGCTTGCGGCCGCGGGTGTCGCCTTCGACCGCGACGAGGCAGGTGACTGGTCGCGTGGACTGGAGGGCGCGCATTCGACTCCGCGCATCCTCCATGCCGGAGGTGACGCCACCGGCAAGGCGATCATCGAGGCGCTGACGAATGCACTTCGTGCCGCAGCGGCCGCCGGCAGAGTCCGATTGCTCGAGCACACAATGCTTCTCGACCTGGTCACCGTGCATACGGGGCCTTCGGAGGCTACAGGTCCCGCAGGTTCTGTGGTTCCTACGGGTTCTGCAGGGCCGGCGGGGTCTCAAGTCAGACGCACCACCAGGTGCACCGGAGTGTCGCTGCTGCGCAACGGAGTCCACGAGTTCCTCGCGGCCGATGCAGTGGTCCTGGCGACAGGTGGGGCGGGTCAGCTCTACGCCCACACGACGAATCCAGAAGGCGCAACCGGCGATGGACTGGCCGCCGCGATCCGGGCAGGCGCCGCCGTATCCGACATGGAGTTCTACCAATTCCATCCCACCGCGTTGGCCGGATCCGGCTTCCTCATCTCCGAGGCCGTCCGTGGCGCCGGAGCTCTCCTCCTCGACGCGAACGGTCACCGTTTCATGCCCGATATTGATCGCCGAGGTGAGCTGGCGCCCCGTGATGTCGTGGCCCTAGCGATCCACCGGAGAATGGCAGCCCAGGATGGCCGCCCGTGCTACCTCGACGCCCGATCTGTTCCCGAGGTTGTCACTCACTTTCCCAGCATCGCTCGCGGCCTGGCTGCGCACGGCTTCGATCTGTCCGCTGATCTCATCCCGGTCACGCCGGCTGCCCACTACTTCATGGGCGGAATCACCACTGACCTGGACGGACGCACCAACATCGCAGGACTCTTCGCCGTCGGTGAGGTCGCCTGCACCGGTGTGCACGGAGCCAACCGTCTGGCATCAAACTCTCTGCTCGAAGGATCCGTCTTCGGAGCCCGCGCGACCGAGGCGATTGCAACGGAGTTCGAAACGCGAACGGGGCCGGTAACGGGATCGATCCGTGCATCGCATTCGGCGACGGCGTTGTCGACGAAACTCGGTTCGCCCTCCAACCGGATCTCCCGTGAGGAACTCCAAGAACTCGCGTGGACCTACCTCGGCGTGGAACGAGAGGGACACGCACTGCGCACCGTGCTCGACCGCCTCGGCGAGGGCGGGCCGTTCGTCGCTGTTGCCGGACCTACCGAACTCCGCGAAGGATTCGAGACCGCGAACCTTGCGCTCATTGCTCGATTCATCGCGGCTCAGGCCCTATCAAGGCAGGAGAGTCGAGGTGCCCACACCCGCACCGACTTTCCCGCGCCCAGCATCCTGTCGACGCGACGACCCGAATCCGTCGACCTCATGTCCACCTCTTCCCTGCTTCAGGAGGCTGCCTCATGCTGAGCGCCACGACCATCGACTCCGCTCTCCGTCTCGCCCTCGACGAGGACGCACCGTGGGGCGACATCACCGGTGAGACGTTCATCCCGGCCACCGCCTCGGCGACGGCGAAGCTGAGCGCACGCGAGGGCGGAGTCCTTGCTGGAATCGATGTGTTCGCTCGCGCCTTCACCCTTGTCGACCCGAGCGTCGATGTGGATCTGACCAGCGCCGATGGCGATGCCTTCGCAGCTGGTGACACAATGGCGACAGTGTCCGGCTCTGCCCGAGCAGTCCTGCGAGCCGAGCGGATCGCACTGAACTTCTGCCAACGGATGAGCGGAATCGCGACTCAGACCAGAGCCTTCGTCGATGCAGCGTCGTCGAATTCCGCAGACGCGAACACAGACGGTCGTGGTGTGCGCATCGTCGACACCCGGAAGACAACTCCTGGGCTGCGGGCGTTCGAGAAGCATGCGGTGCGCTGTGGGGGCGGACACAACCACCGGTTCGGACTCTCCGACGCGGTCATGGTCAAGGACAATCACCTGGCCGTCCTCGCAGGTGAGGGAGCAGATGTAGCGGCCGCGATCCGCTCGGCTCGGGACCGACTGTCGCATACGACGACGATTGAGGTTGAGGTCGATCGCCTCGAGCAGATCCAGGCGGTGCTCGACGGTGGCGCCGACATCATCATGCTCGACAACTTCTCCCTGGCAGATCTGCGTGCCGGCGTGGAGCTCATCGCCGGACGAGCGATCGTCGAAGCCAGCGGAAATGTCTCCCTAGACACCGTCGCAGACATCGCTGCCACCGGAGTCGACGTCATTTCCTCCGGGGCACTGACTCACAGCGTCCGCGCAATCGACCTGGGACTCGACCTGGACCTGACAGCCGAGGTCGGCGGAGTGGAGTCCGACAGCAATGTGGGGCTGAGCTGAGATGGAACTCGAACAGGAGCCAGAGGCGAAGGCACCGCTCTACCTCGACACCGCCTCGGCGGCACCCGTGCGCAGAGAGGCACTCGAGGCAGCTTGGCCATATCTGACCGGTGCGTTCGGCAACCCGTCGAGCCATCATGAGGTCGGACGCACCTCGGCAGACGCGCTCAAGGACGCGCGTCGACGAGTGGCGAAGGTGCTCGGCATGCGCAGCACCGACATCATCTTCACCAGCGGCGGCACCGAATCTGACAATCTTGCGATCATCGGTATCGCACTCGGGGCTCTAGCCGATGGCGATGCTGACCCCGGTGCAGGACCGGACGGTCGGCCACCTCGGCGACATATCGTGACCTCTGCTCTGGAACATGAGGCGGTGCTTGCCGCGACGGATTTCCTGGCTCGTCGGCACGGCTTCGAGATCACAGTGGTGCCCGTCGGACCCGATGGCACGATCGCGGTTGAGACACTCCGTTCGGCACTGCGTGAGGACACGCTCCTGGTCACCCTGGGGTATGCGAACAATGAGATCGGCACGGTCGCCGATATCGCGGCCCTAGCCAAAGTTGCTCACGATGCCGGTGCGCTCTTCCACACCGATGCTGTGCAGGCTGCGGGTTGGCTCCCGCTGAGCGGACTCGGCGTCGATGCCATGAGCTTGGCCGGGCACAAGGTCGGTGCGCCGAAAGGAATCGGAGTCGCTGCAGTTCGCGCACGGATTCCTCTTGAACCGCTTATCCACGGTGGCGGTCAAGAGTCTGGGCGTCGGTCGGGGACGGAGAACGTTGCCCTCGCCGTCGCCTTTGCCACCGCGTTGGAACTCGCCGAGGTGGAGCGAGTTGAGACCGCTGACCGTGTCCAGGCTGTACGGGATGATTTCATCGCCGAGGTGCTGGTTACGGTTGCCGGAGCGTTCCTCACAGGCAGTGAGTGCTCGCGCACTCCGAATCATGCTTCGTTCTGTTTCTCAGGCACCAGTGGTGAGGCCGTACTGCTCGAACTTGAACGCCTGGGCGTCACTGCCTCGAGTGGTTCCGCCTGCGCGGTGGGCTCAGATGAGCCGTCGCATGTGCTCACCGCGCTAGGTATTGCTGATGATGTCGCGAAGACGAGTGTGCGCTTTACTTTCCCAGCAGACGTCACCGCCGAGGAGGGGCGTCGGGCAGCTAATTCCGTATCTGCGGCGGTGCAGAATTTGGCTCTCAGCTACACCTGAGCAGTCAAAGCGGTCTGAGCGGTCTGAGCGGTCAAAGCGGACTGGCCGGTCATTCGTCGAAGAGTGTGTCGATGACTTCTTGAGCCACGAACCTCGCATGCAATATCGGTCGCCTCGCCGGATCAATCGATGCCGGAGGCACCCACGCAGGACGCCCGTCTTTGAGCATCACTGTCTCCCAGTCCGACCGGTCCAGAAGATGGTGATGGGCAGAACAACTCAACGTCATATTATTGACATCCGTTCGACCTTCTTGTGCCCACTCAACAATATGGTGAGCATCGCACCACCCCGGCGGTGCATCACATCCCGGGAACGTACACCCCTGATCACGAGCCGTCAGGACCGCGATCTGTTTCGCATTCGCGAACCGATTCTCCGTCACGACCTGCATCGTCTTCGCCTTCTCCGAAATGAGCTCGAAGAACACTGCCCCGTTCAAACCGTTGCGAGCCAGTTCGCTGATCGGGACCGGATTCTCAGTACCCGTGGTCCCGGTACCGGTTCCGTTCGCCAGATCTTCGGCCTTCGCGGTGACGACTAACGCGTATTGCGCACCCTGGCCGGTGCGAGTCATATCGATTCTGCCAATGAGAGTCGCGAAGCGTTCATAAATCCACTCCTGCGCCGACAGCCTCTGCCCGGTCATATCAACAAGGGTGCCGTCTTCGAGAACACCGGACTCGTTCACATCCGCTGCACTGCTGTCGCTGGTGCTGGTGCTGTTGGTGTTGGCGATTTTGGTTCGGGCTGTCAACAGCCCGTTGAGGACACCGCCCGTAACGGGGTCGAGGAGACCGGCGAGTTCCCAGTCACCGTTGTCTCGGGCATGCATTGTGACCGTGTACATGGACCGGTCCGTGGCATCAATGGGTTCTTGACCATCGGGATCAATATGAGCCAGGATGCGAGCGAAGATCGCCCGTAGGTCATGAACGCGCACACTGGGTGCTTTCTCCACGAGTGTTGTCTCGGCATAGTCACGATTGGCTTGGCTGACCCAGGTGGGCAGTTTCTTCAAACAGTCCTTGATGACTCTGGCCTGATCGGCAGAGAGTCGGCCTTCGTTGAAGGCATCAGCGACCGTGGGAAACAGTGGTGCTTGTGGCTGCCCGGTCAGAGTCACCCTGCCACCCAGGCTTTTGGCCATGTCGGTGCGGCGGTTGGCTTCGCGGCTGGTGATGTTCAGCCTGTCTTGGATGAGTGCCTTCGTTGTTTTCGCACCATAATCCGTCGGCGTGCCCACTCGTTCACACACTGCTAACGCCAGGGTGGATAGGGCTTCATTGACGCGGTGGAGGGCTTCGAGTCCGTCGATGAGCCTGATCGCATCATCGGGACCCATCAGCCGGTCAAAGGTTCGCAGACCGTCCTTGAGTCCGCTGAGTGCGGTGAGGCTGGTCGTGATTTCAGGAGCAAAACGGGAGAGATCAGTCCATTCCTGATTCGAGAGCAAAGGGTGGGGACTCGAAGTGTTGGAATCAGTTTCGGTGGCGGGGTGCGAATCGTTCAAGCCATTCGAACCATCGACGGCCGGTGCTGTACTGGCCACGGCGGAGTCATCGCCGGGCACTGCTTCGTGAGCGTCTTCGAGCACTGCTTCGCGAGTGTCGTCGGTCGCGTCATCATCAGCAGATTCCCCACCCTCGGCTGCTGGTTCTACGGCCTCGTTCGACACATCTGGTTGACCGGTGGGTACGGGTGCCAGTGCTTCGAAGGTTTTCGCGAGGGGGTGGCCGGTGAGGTCGAGGTTGGAGTCTTTGAGCTGGTCGAACAATGTCAGCTCACCGTCAGAAGAAACTACACCATCATCAGATGAGTCATCCGAAGCTGCATCATCAGCACAAGACTCGTCAGCGTCTTCTGGGCCCGTGGCGGCATCACTGGAGTCGGGGCGTGGTTCACGCTTTTCCGGGTTTCCTGGGGTGCGGTCGGGGGTGAGAGTCATGGTGCTGAGGTCCATTCGCCAACATCGTTGTTGCTCTTCTTTCAATTATACATTCATTTCGCTGATTTGCACCCTTTTTTCGAATCCTGTTCGATCATGATTTTATTCTTGTACCTATTGATGGCCCTTAAATCTGGGGATGTTCGCATCACCCCAGGTCAGCATCCCTTACATCGATCGCAGCACTGTCTGTGCTCCTAGGTCGCCTCGCGCCCAGTCGGGCAGAGATAGGAGTGACTCCGGCCTCTCGCGGACAAACACAACCAATGAACCACAAACGACATGCAGGCCACTTGTTGCCAGGTGGCCCTATCTTTCTTTTCCGACCGGGAGGAAAATGGAGACATGAAATAGCTACGGATGTGAGGGGGCCGTCATGGATCTGCTGATTCTATTCATCATGGGTACGTGTTTCGCTACCGTCGTGTTCTTCGTCGGACGCTTTGCCTGTCCGCGACACGACCGAGTCCCCCTGATGGAAGTCGACCATGTGCTCCTGTGGACCACCCTGCGCCGCGGTTGGCATGCAATGGGCTCATTGGGACCCACGCCCCCGGGAAGAAGTGGCCCATCAGGAAGCCATCCGGCCTGATCTGACCTGACAAGTTAGCCGGGTGCCGACACCCGCGGACGCAGGCACCCGACCAGGTGCCAAGCCATTTCGGGGCAAACGGTCAACCCGACGACTGGGCGTCAAAGGGTGAGTTATTCGCGTGGCTCGTTCCATTGAGAGTGGGCATAGGAGTACTGGCTGCAGCACGGCGAACGCGTCTATCTCTTCGACTGTCTGATGGAGTTCATGCGAATCACCGCTGGTGCCTGCGCTCTGCTGTTTGCCTTGTCGCTGGTGCAGACGCTCAGCGTCGGACTGGGCAGATCGTGGCCGGATTCCCTTGTCTTCCTCCCGACCGGTATCTTCCTTGCCATCGTCGCAATCGCGATGTGGAATCTCTTCCGCCGTCTCAAGCCGGACGAGACCGACGCATAGTGCTCAGCACTGCGGAACGAACACTCCTGCATCCCAATTCTGGAGCGCATGGGCAGAGGCCCAGAAGTGGAGCTCGTACACACAGGCCTGCTCGAACGTGGCACGCATCCTCGCGGCCACCTCGGCGGGGGAATTGGTGAGTTCCTGCTCAAGCAGCTGTACGGCCTGCCGGGTCGACTCATCGAATTCAGGTGAGTCGTAGGTCTGGACCCAGGTGCGGTAGGGGTGGTCAGCACTCATCTGACCAGCCCGTTCGACGAGGACCTTGCCCATGTGCGCGTAAACCCAGAAGCACGGCAGCACTCCGGCCACGCCTTCGCCGTAGGAGCGGCTGGCAGCGGTGGCGACGAGGTAGGACACGTAGCCCAATGTGGTGGGTGAGGCCTTGAAACCGGCCCCGCTGCTGACGAGTTCATCGTGGGCCTCGGCCAGGCGAGAATCGGCGAGCAGCTCACCGTGCATCTCCTCCTCCACGCTGATGGCCTCGGCTGCCGAACTGGCCCAGAACCGTGCTTCATCCCGGTCGCTGGCCCCAGCTGCGAGGAAGGACATCGCCTTCGCGTAACCGGTGAGGTAGATGCCGTCCTGAATGATGTAGTTCGTGAAAGCCTTCACATCGAGGCTGCCCTCGGCGAGCTGGCCGAGGAACGGCAAGCGCTCGATCTGTTCGACGATCGGGCGCACACGGTCCCACAGCTGAGTGGTCTGGGGTCCTGCGGAAAAGTCTGTCGTCATTGATATCTCCCATTGTCAGGGGACCTCGGCGGTCCCGCAGCATCATTGAGCGGTATTCGGATGGAAAGCCCATCCGGGTGTGTGACTGGTTGTTCTAACGGCGGACGATGTCGACCTGGTGGTCGACGGGACCGTGAGCGCCCTTCGGATCGAGGCTGACCTGCCAGTTCGCGGCGGACTTCAGTGCCCTGGCCAGGTAGTTCAGGGCATTGTCGACGGCTTCGTGGAGTAGATCCGAGTTCACATCGTCAACGCCACGTTCACGCTTGAGCACAGCCACCTCGGCGGTGATGGCGGCCGACAATGTGCACCCGGTTCCGTGCGTATTCGGTGTCTCCACTCGTGGGTGGGTGAACTCGGTGACCGTGCCCTCGGCGGTGACGAGAACGTCGGCGACGTCGCCCTCGATCGCGTGCCCACCCTTGAGCAGAACCGCCCGAGGTCCGCGGTCGACGAGTTGCCTGGCCTGGGCCAACATCTCCTGCGGGTTCTGTGCCACGGGCTCATCGTCGCCGATCAGCAGAGCCGCCTCGGGCAGGTTCGGGGTGATGAGGTCGGAGACCGGGAGCAGGTGATCGCGGACAGCAGCAACGGCATCAACCTCGAGGAGGCGGTGTCCGGAGGTCGCGACCATGACCGGGTCGACCGTGTAGAAGCCCAGCTGGCCCTGGGCTGCTCGTGCGACGACGAGTTCCACGAGGGAGCGTGAGCCGAGCATCCCCGATTTCGTGGCATCGACGGGCATGTCGTTCAACACGCTGTCGAGTTGGTCGGAGACGAAGTCATCGTCGATTCCGTAGACCCGCGAAACGCCGTGGGTGTTCTGTGCGACCAGTGCGGTGATGGCCGTGGTGCCCAGCACTCCGCGGGCGGTGAAGGTCTTGAGGTCGGCGTGGATGCCGGCTCCCCCGCTGGGGTCGGTGCCGGCGATGGACAGTGCGATGGGCGGCCGAGTGGTCACTGAACTGCCTCCGCATCTCCGTCACCGAATGTCGCACGCCCGTCACCGAATTCCGTGAGCAGCTCTTCGGCTGCGGCACGCGGGTCTTCGGCGCGGCAGATGGCCGAGACCACACAGATGCCGATTAGGCCCCGTCCGCGCAGTTCGGCGGCACGAGCGGTGCTGATCCCTCCGATGGCGACCGCGGGAAGTCCCGCTTCACCCACAAGCTCGCCGAGGCGGTCGGGCCCGATTCCGTCGGGTGCGTCGGTCTTCGTCGTGGTGTCGTAGACGGGCCCGATGCCGACGAGGTCGACGACTCCCGATGCCCGGGCTGCAGCGAATTCGGCATAGTTGGCCGCAGACAGACCAATGAGGGGTTCGGGGCCGAGGAGATCGCGTACCTGCTCGACAGGTGTGTCTGACTGTCCGACGTGGATGTGGACTTCTTCTCCCTCGGCGAGGAGACGCTGGGCGACCGCGACTCGGTCGTTGAGGACGATGGGCACGCGGCGCTTTGTCTCTACCGTCGCGCTGTCGGCCACTGCACTGTCGACGGCTGCGATGACCTCGCGAGTCAACGTGTAGAACGCATCGTCGTCGATGTCCTTGTCGCGGACCTGGACGATCCCCACTCCCCCGGCCACTGCCTCGCGGACAGTTTCGGCGACGCTGCGTCCAGCTTCCCGGCACTGCGCCGAGTCCGTGACGAGGTAGAGGCGGGCGTCGATCCCGGCCAGACGAGAGTTGGCTTCGCTCATGACTGTGATCCTTCACCGACGCTGGCTTCAACCGCGCCGGCCTCGATCGTGCCTGCCTCAACTTGTGCGCCCGCCAACTGTTCGGCGGTCAGCGTGTGCAGCGCGTCGAGGAAGTTCACCGAATAGCTGCCGGGTCCGTTCGCGCCGGTTGCAGCGGCGTCACCGGCGACCTTGAAGTGAGCGTGGGCGGCGACCACAGCCTCGAACCTCGCCGAGGCGGTCGTTGCGCCCACGAGGTATGCGGCGGTGACTGCACCGAGAGAGCAGCCGGTGCCGATGACAAGCGGCATATAGGAGTGTCCCCCATCAAGGCGGGCGACATGGTCGACCCCGTCGATGTGAGCGACGATCGCGTCTTTGGGGCCCGAGATCGCGACGATCGAGCCGGTAGATCTTGCCAACTCGACGGCTCCAGGAATCACGGCATCAACCTCGTCGGTGGAGTCCACTCCCCGACCACCCAGGCCCACTCCGGCCAGTGCCGCGATCTCGGAGGCGTTGCCACGGATGGCAGTGGGTGAAGAGTTCGCCGCGCGACGGATTCGTGTGGTGCGGAAGTCGACGGCTCCGATGCTCACCGGGTCGAGGACCCAGGGCTTGGAGTCTTCGTTGGCTGCGTCGATGGCGGCGTCGGCGGCAAGGAACTGCTGATTCGTGGCGGTGCCGAAGTTGACCAGCAGTCCGCTGGCGATGCGCGTGAACTGTGCGGCATCGGCATCGTGGTCGAGCATCGCCGGTGCGGCGCCGATGGCCAGGAGCACGTTGGCGCTGAACTGCTGCACCACTGTGTTCGTGATGCATTGGATAAGTGGATTGCTCGCACGCAGTCGTGCATTGGCAGAACGCAGGTCGAAGTCAACCATGACGATCCCTTCGCTAGTATGGCCCAGATCAGGTTCGATGGGTGTTCTCTCAGCCTCACGCGATCAACGTCAGGCACCCCATGTCATTGCCCACGACTGTATCAGCACGGCTGAGGCTGGGCGAAGCGGCGGCCCGAAGAAGGCCAGGCGGGAACCCGAGACAGGCGAACCAGACCCCGGGCCCGCCTCGGCGCCCGCATGCCAACACATCGAGCGGACCACTTATCATCCAGAGCACCAGCTGTAACCGGTACTTTCGACGCTAAGTGGTCCGCTCGATGAGTTTGCTGGGTCATACCTCGAGAGCTTGCTGAGCAAGAGGGCGACCCTCGCTGACCGCGAACGCAGCTAACCGCGAGCGCAACTCGCCGCGAACGCAGCTAGCCCCGCCCGACGTAGCGCTGTCCGCGACGGCTCAGGGCGTCGATGACGACAGCTGTGAGCAGGACGAGCGCGGTGATGATCTGCTGCGCATCAGAGTTGAAGCCGATGAGGTAGAGACCGTTGTTGATCGCCCCGACGACCAGCGCACCGAGCACCGCAGCCCAGGCCGTGCCGCGACCGCCGAAGAGCGAAGTGCCGCCGATGACCGCTGCGGCGATCGCATTGAGCAGGTCCTGCGTGCTCACCAGCGTCGATCCCGCGTTGGTCGTCACACCGGTCTTGATGAAGCCGAACAATGCGGCCAGCACACCGGCGGCCATGAACACGCTGACGCGCACCCATGTCACGCGGATGCCGGCACGCCTGGCGGCTTCGACCTTGCCGCCGACCGCGTAGATCGAGCGACCGTACTTGGTCTTGCGCAGCACCAGATCGATGACGATTGCGATGACGATCATGAGGAAGAACGGCATCGCCAGACCGAAGTCCTGGTTGACCAGAATGAGGAAGCCGAAGACGACGACGGTGAGGATGACGATGCGCACGATCACCGAGGTCCAGCTCGGGCTGTCGAGTCCCTCGTTGTGACGGCGCAGCTTCGAGTAGATGATCCCGGCGCCGAAGCCGATGACGGCGACTGCCCCGAATACGTAGGCCCAGATCGCCGGGAAGTAGAAGCTCGCAAAGTCGAAGGCGAAGGTGTCGGCCATCGACAGGTTCTTCTGCACACCCAGAGTTGTCAAGGTCAGCCCGGTGAACGCAAGTAGTCCTGCCAGAGTGACCACGAAGGCCGGGATTCCGACCACCGCGAAGAACCAGCCCTGGATCGCTCCGACGACGAGGCCCAACACCAGCATGATGACCAGTGCGATCAAGGGCGGAACCCCTTGCCTGACGACCAGCACGCCCAGCAGCGAGGCGGAGAGTCCACCCAGCTGCGCCAGCGACAGGTCGATCTCGCCGAGGAGCAGGATGAGGTTGATGCCCAACGCCAGGATCGCCAGGAACGCGACCTGCGTGGACAGGTTGACCAGGTTGGCCGGTGAGATGAACTTGCTGTTCGCCGATTGGAAGACGATGACGATGACGATGAGCGCCAGAATCACGGGGAAGGAGCCGAGCTGGCCCTCCTTGACTCGACGCACAAATGTCGCGAAGAACCCCTCGCTCGAAATGCGTTCGTCGGTGATGAACGAGTTGCGGGTCATCGGCGCTCACCCCTCCGGGTCGCTCGCTGAGTCACGACATTGTCGTTGGCTCCCGTGATCGCGGCGACCAGCACATCCGTACGCTCGTCACCGGGGAAGTCACCGGCATCCTTACCCAAGCGCAGAACGTGGACACGGTCACACACGGCCTGGACATCGGCCATGTTGTGGCTGACCAGGAGCACTCCGAGGTCTCGTTCGCGCAGACGCTCGATGAGGTTGAGGACCTCCGCGGTCTGTGCCACGCCGAGTGCCGCCGTCGGCTCGTCCAACATCACGATCGATGGTTCGCCGAGGAGGGACCTGGCAATCGCGACCGTCTGACGTTGACCGCCGGACAGAGCCGCGATAGGGACCCTTACGCTGGGAATCTTGGCTGAGAGGCTTCGCAGCAGCTCCCACGACTTCGCCTCCATGGTGACTTCGTCGAGAACACCGCCGCGGGTCTTCTCGTGGCCGAGGAACAGGTTGGCCACGACGTCGAGGTTCTCACACAGTGAGAGGTCCTGGAAGACTGTGGCGACTCCCGCCTTCTGTGCGTCCTTCGGCGCTGCGAATTTCTGGGACCGCCCGCCCAGGATGATCTCACCTTCGTCGGCTCCGTGGACTCCGGCGATGACCTTGACCAAGGTGGATTTGCCCGCGCCGTTGTCGCCGACGAGTCCGACGACTTCGCCGCGGCCGATGGTCAGGTTGATATCGGTCAGTGCCTGGACCGCACCGAATCGTTTGTTGATTCCGCGCAGTTCGAGTACTGGTTCGGCTCCGGTCTCCGGCGCCCGCGAGTTCGCGGATGCCGGATCAGTGGGTTGAGAATTCATATGTTCCTACTCGCCGATTTCTACTTGACGCCGGCGTCTTCGCAGAGCTTCTTCACGTCTTTGGTGCAGATGTCTTCCGCCTTGATCTGGTCACCGACGATGTCCTTCACGGTGTCCTTGGTGACGACCTTTGCCTCGACGAAGTCTGTTGGAGTGTCCTTGTAGGTTGTTCCAGCCTTCGGCTCCTCACCTCCGGCCAGGGACACAGCTGCCTTCGCAGCGAACTCCGCCTGCGGTGGGATCGACTTGTAGATCGTGGCGTACTGGTCACCCCTGAGAATGTTCTGCAGTCCGTCGACCTCGGCGTCCTGTCCGGTGACGACCGGCTTCACCTTGGCCTTCTTGGTGGCCGCGAGGACACCACCGGCGGTGCCGTCATTGGCTGAGTAGATGGCGATCGGCTCTTTGTCCGCGCTCTGCAGCTGACCTTCGACCCACTGACGGGCGTCGTCCGGGTTCCAGTCGAGGGTGTCATGGCTTTCGGTGATGTCGACACCGGCCTTCTTCAGGGTCTCCTCGGCGCCGGCCTTGAAGTCAGCGGCGTTCGGGTCCTTCGGATCGCCGTTGACCATCCACACCGGTCCCGACTTCGGGTCTTTGTCCTCGGCTTTGAGTCCGTCGAGGACGGCCTGGCCCTGCAGGTTGCCGATCTTCTTGTTGTCGAACGAGGTGTAGTAGTCCGCGCCTTCGAAGAAGCGGTCGTAGGCGATGACCGGGATCTTCTTGGCTTGAGCCTTCGACAGGGCCGAAGACACCGCCGAGGCATCGACCGGGTCGAGCACGATGGCGTCAACGCCTTCGGTCACTGCAGCCTCGAACTGCTGTTGCTGCTGCGTCGCGTCCTGGTTGGCGTTGCGGTAGGAGACCTTCGCATCAGGGTTGGCTTCGGCGACGTACTTCTCGAAGTTCGGCTTGTCCAGAGATTCGTAGCGGGTGGTCTTTGACTCCGGGAGGAGCAGGGCGATGGTGACTTCACCGTCTCCGCCCGAACCGCCGCCGGATTCCTCATTGCCTTGGCCTTTCTGACTCCCACAGCCGCTGAGCGCAAGAGCGCCGATAGCAACCGAGGCGCCGAGGACGGCGAGCTTCTTCCGGGACTGCAGGTTGTGCCTCATTGTGAACCTTTCGATTTTTCTGACAACGTTGTCAGGCTGTTCAAAATAATGCGCCGATCGGGGCCCGGTGTCAACTGTTTCGGCGAAAAATCGTGATCTGAGTCTCGCTCCAGACAGCGTCACTTGTCCGGCGACTCCTCACCACTGCCACGGGCGATCACATGGACAGGAAACTGAGTAGAACCGCGGCGGGGATTCCCGCCCGCCCCGGAACCGGGCGGATCCTGCAGACGCCGGACCGCCTCGGCGGCCATGGATCGCACATCACGGTCGATGACGGTCACGTCCAAGAGCTCCGCGGCGGGGAAATCGTCGATGCCCACCAGCGCCGGCCACTCGTCGAGCCGGCGGCAGGCGTCGATGGCCCCCTGCGTCAGGGTCGCGGACAAGGTGATGAGCCCGCTCGGTGCGCTGCGCGACCCCAGCCAGGCCGCGACGACGTTCTTCGCGCTGGCCAGATCGTGGGCGTCTTCGCGCATGTAGGCCCGCCATCCGATGTCCGAGCGGCCGGCGAAGGCCGATTGGATTCCGGCGAGTCTGGCGGTGGTGATGGGGCTGGTCGAATGATCGCCGATGACGCCGAGGCTGATGTGTCCGTGCTTGAGGAGTTGAGTCGCGGCCAGTCGCCCGGCAAGCTCCTCATCACCGGCGATGAGGTCGACCCCGGGACCCGCTGTCGACGGATCGAAGGACACGATCTGCACGTCAGCGCTTGCCGCATCAGCGTAGAACCGAGCGGCGTCCGGATGGGATCGGATGACGCAGATTCCGGTCATGTCATTGGCCAGGCATTCGTCGAGGAAGCCGCGTTCACGGTCGGGATCGTCGGCGGTGACCGTCACGACCGGGCGCAGTCCGATCCTGCTCAGCTCGGCTTCCAACAATGTGAAGAGGCGAGCCTGGAACGGGTCGTCCCCGTCGCTCATGACCACGCCGATGTAGGGTGATCTGCCCCCGGCGCGCAGGCGCCTGGCCGTGGAATTGAGGCGAAATCCGAGCTCGGCGGCGGCGTCTTCGACCTTCTCGGCGGTCCTCGCGGCCACATGTTTTTCGCCGTTGAGCACCCGGGATGCGGTCTTGATGCTGACTCCCGCGCGCGAAGCGACCGTGGCCAGGGTAGGCCGATCGTTCTGCTTCGCCATGACCACACCTTTGAGTCGGGAATCCTACGGACCGCTTGCGGCCAGCGCGCAGGCGACCGATAGGAATGATGATAGCCGCTGGTGCTCACATGATCGCAGACCATCCGCCGATTCCGCCTACACCCCACACCCACGCCGAGGTGGCCGCTGGGTTCCAGCGGCCACCTCGATAGGTGCGGTGCACTACGCAATCGGGCGGTGCACGGTGCGATCGGGCGATGAGCTGCGCGATCGGGTTGTGGGGTCAGCGCGGTCGGTCGATCAGATCAACGCGCCACGGGGTTCCTCATCGTTCCGGCGTAGAGCAGCGATTCGGCCTGGTTGCCGATGTCGACCATCTGCACGGTATTGCGCAGCTGCAGCCGGTTGAGGCAGGAATGGGCGAAGCGTTCTGCCCGCAGGTCCACATCTCCGGCGAGCCCACGGGCGAGCTCGGGATGCTCGGTCTCGTAACGATCGAGCACCTCGGCGACCAGCGCCCAGAATTTCTGTGCACCCAGCACACCATCGGAATCCAGGATCCCGCCGAGGTGGCGCAGCACCCCGTCGAACATGTCCGTGAACACGGACAGTGCCTTCTCCTCCCCCGGGACCAGCGCCCGGATCCGCTCGACATCGTCAGGCAGTTCACGGTGGCCGAGGACAGCGACCTCTTCGCCGATGTCCTTCATGAAGGCACCGGTCACGACATGGTCCTCAAGAATGAGAATGAGGTTCTCACCGTGCGGCATGAACACGAGATCATGGGCCAGCAGGGCGTGCACGAGCGGGTGCAGATAGGCCCGCAGATAGGAGCGCACCCAGTCCTCCGGACTAAGGCCTGAGGCGCGGATGAGTTCGCTGACAAAGGCGACTCCCCTGTGATCGCGGTGCAGCAGCGCCGCCATCGTGACGACCTTCTGACCAGGTTCGATGACGCTCAGCGGGTTCTCGCGCCAGAGAGCGGCGAGCATCTTCCGGTGCGGGTTCGTCTCCTGCGTGCGGTGGTAGACATCGCCCGTGTAGCCCAACGCGGTGCGTTCCCGCAGGACTCGGAATCCGGCATCCCCGAAGGCGGGATCGGTGCCGACGAGCTCTGCGATCCAGTCGTTGATGGCCGGCGTATCGCGCATGTACTTCGGGGACAGTCCGCGCAGGAAGCCCATGTTCTGCACGGCGAGCGCGACCTTCACATACGGAGCGTCGACCCGTGAGTGGTTGAAGAAGGTGCGCAGTGACTGCTGCGGCTGATGCTCCTCGAGGCCAGCGCCCAGGGGCAGCAAGTCGCCGCGGGCGATGTCGGCGGCGAATGTGATCGCGAGCCGGTGGTCGGCCTGCCACGGGTGGACCGGGAGGAGATGGAAATCGTCCGGGTTGCGGCCGGCTGATCGGATTCGTGAGTCGAAGAGTTCACGCTCCTCGGCACTCAGCGCCCACTCGCAATGTGCGGCTTCATCGAGTCCGACACCGACCGAGAGGTGGCTGTGTTCACGGCTCGCTGCCACCCATTCGATTCGGGTGGACTGGCCGTTCTCCGGGGCCCATTTCCGATAATCGGAAAGGGAGAATCCGATGCGTCCGTTGTTCGCGATGAACCCGGGATGGCCTTCGGTCATGGCCGCCTCGGTGGTTTGGAAGTCGGAAGTCAGGAGGTCTGTGGAGTCCGGACGGTGGCCCTTGATCGCCTCGGCGAGTTTGAAGGCACTGCTGGCCAGGGTCGACGCGAGTTCCTCGAGGTAAGTCGACATCAGGTTCTCCGGGATGCCGAGGGCCTCCTGGAGTTCGACGACAAGTTCCTGCGCGTCGAGTCCCAACTGCGTGTCACCTCGGCGGCGGGTGATGCTGGCCTCGTCGATGACCCAGTGCTCGAGCGGCAGGACTCGGGCGGTGAACGTGTACGTGACAGCGTCGGCGGCAGTGTCTGTGTCTGGAGAACTGTCGTCAGCGACCTTCAACTCCCAGTCATCGGCCCCGGCGTCCGGGCCTGTGGCGCGAACCGGGGCGATGAGGCGTTCGTGGGCGAACTCGGACAGCGCCTTGGCCACGAGGTGGCGTTGGGCGACCCCGAAGGTGTCGGGATTTAGATGGGAGTATGTTTCTGGAACCGCGAGGTCCGACGATGGTCGGTCGTCAGCAGCAATCGGCACTCCCCCTGGAGCGGGAACGCCGGCTTCGACGTCCTCACGGCCCAGAAGCGCAACCAGCTCGCTGGATTCGAAGTCCTCGTGGGTGCAGATGCTGATCAGGGCCCGCTTGCGCTCCTCCCCCATCATGATGGTCGCCTCACTCACCGGGCGGAATCCAGCTGCCCGGTTCTTCTCGAGGATGGCGGTGTTGCGCACATCGGGTTCGACGATGACTCGGCGTCCGCCTCGGCCACCCTGTTCGATCGGGCGGATGCAGAAGTCGATGACCTCGGCCATGATCCGGTTCGTGAGTCCGCGCACCCCGTCGCCGTCGGGTGGGGCGACGAGCAGGTGCATTCCGATGTCCTCGGGCCCGGTGGGGACAACGTCGTGCGGGATCAGTGTGGAGGGCAGGTACGTTTCGACGTAGAAGCAGTCGATGCCGTCGACCGAGCCCACCCATCCGTTGTCATCGGCGGAGTTCTGCACGCCGCCGAGGTAGTCGCGGACTCCGGACTCGTCGAGTGCGGTCATCTGCCAGTATTGGGCGCGCGGGTGGGTCAGCCACACGTGGATGTTCTTGGCATCGCGGTCGGGGTCCAGCGCTCGGATGTCGACGGTGCGATTTGCTGCTGCTGGTGCTGCGGTGGTGGCTGATTCTGCGGTTATGGCTGCGTCTGTCATGAGTTCGGTGGTCATACGTGTGTCATCTCCCTGTCGTCTGCAGGCTGGGAATCGGAATCAGAATAGGAAATGGAGTAGGAATCGGAGTCGGCGAAGTGCGAATCGAAGTCGTCCTGACTGTTCAAAGGTGCGGCGTCCGGATCAGCCGAGTCCGGGGTTGCCGTATCCGCGGTCACCCGGTCGAGGGCCCCTTCGTCGAGTACCCCGCCATCATCCGCCGCGCCTTCCGGAATCCCGAAGGTCTGGAACGCAATGGTCTTCTCGATCGGGTACGGTTCGCGTCCGGTCACGTGTGAGAGCACGACGGATGCGCGCCAGGGGCCGAAGCCGAGATCGGGTGCGGTGACGCCGTGGGTGTGCTCTTCGCCGTTGAGGACGTGGATGGTGCCTGTGTCGTTGACCGTGTAGTGGCGGCTGACGTCGAGGCGGCCCTTGGCATCCAGCCGGACTTCGTCTCCCAACGGAGCGAGGAAGTCTGGTACCTGGGACTTGTACCCGGTGGCAGAGACGACCGATCCGCTGCGCCGGTCGAAGCAGTTATCCAGTGCCGTGTTGCGGAAGCGCAGGGCATAGTCGCCGCTGCTGACATCCCGTTCGGCGGAGATCAGTTCGGATTCGGCCAGCAGGTGGGTGCGCAGCTTCCGACCGCCGCGGCTGAGCCGATAGAGGGTGTCGTGGATGTCATCGACGAGCTCGGCACTGATGCCCTTGTACAGGGTTCGCTGCTCACGGCCCAGCTGTTCGCGCAGGTCATCGGGCAGAGCACGGAAATAATCCGTGTATTCCGGGGATGTCATCTCCAAAGTCAGCTTCGTGTACTCCATCGGGAAGAAGCGCGGCGAGCGCGTCACCCAGTCGAGTCGCACCTTGCGAGCTTCGGCTTCGTCGATGAGATCACGGTAGATCTCAGCCGCGGACTGTCCGCTGCCGACGATCGTGATCGATCCGCTCTCCAATAGAGCCTCTCGGTGGTCGAGATACTGCGAAGTGTGGATGACCGGACCGGCATCCTCGGCACCGACGCCCCGCGCAGCCCGGCCACCCTCAACACCGACACCCTCGGCCCCCAAACCCTGCAGGGCGGGAGGCAGCACCGGTGAGGTGCCGACACCCAGAACGAGGTGGCGGGCTCGGTAGGACTCGGTACTCAGCGTCTGACCGGTTTGATCGGCCACCTCGGCGGTCACGGTGTAGATGTCATTGTCCCTGGTCACCGAGGTGACCGTGCGGTTCCAGCGCAGTGTGTCCAGCTGGGCGGCGACCCAGCGGCAGTACTCGTCGAATTCGGCGCGCAGGGGGTAGAAGGATTCGCGGATGTAGAAGGGATAGAGCCGGCCGCGGTCTTTGAGGAACTGGAGGAAGGAGAAGCGGGAGGTGGGGTCGGCCATGGTCACCAGGTCGGCGAGGAATGGGACCTGGACCGTTGCGCCTTCGATCATCATGCCCGGGTGCCAGCGGAACTCTTCGCGCTGGTCGAGGAAGACCGCGTCGACGTCGGGCAGCGGGTCGGACAGGGCCGCCAGCCCCAGCCCGAAGGGTCCGATGCCGATGCCGACGATGTCGTGGATGTGTGTCTCGGGTGTGCTCATGCCGCGCCTCCTTCGATCGAGGTGAATGCCCGTTCCTGGTCAGGGGTCGTGCTCTCCAGGTGCCGGCCGGCGAGGATGCCGTGGCCGGTGGCGCGGACGAGGTCGAGTACGGCGGTGATGTCGGCGACCGTGGTGTCGGGGTTGAGCAGGGTGAGTTTGAGCCAGGGTGTGCCGTCGATGGTGGTGCGGGCGATGGCTGCGCGTCCGGAGCGGAAGAGGACGCGACGGATCATCGGCACCAGTTCATCGGCCGTCCTCGTATCGGCAGCAACCGGCGAGAACCGGAAGAGGACCGTGCTCAGGTCCGAGGCTCCCAGCACCTCGAAGTCGGGCTGGTCTTCGAGGAGTTCGCGGACCTCGGAGGCCAGGTCGCACACGACATCGAGCAGCTCGCCGATCTCACCGGCGCCGCGGGCACGCAATGTCGTCCACAGTTTCAGGGCGTCGAAGCGGCGGGTAGTCTGCAGCGATTTGTCGACCTGGTTCGGTTCTGCCTCGGCGCTCTGGGCCTCTGCTTCCGGGTTGAGATAGTCGTTGTGGTGCAGCGTCGGGTCGAACAGTCTGATGTCGCGCACGAGCAGTGCGCTCGAGGACACGGGCTGGAAGAAGGTCTTGTGGAAGTCGATCGTCACCGAAGTGGCCCGGCCGATGCCCTCAAGAAGGTGTTTGCGGCGTGGTGCCCACAGCAGTCCCCCGCCGTATGCGGCGTCGACGTGCATCCACACGTTCGCGTTTTCACAGATTTCGGCGATGGAGGCCAGCGGGTCGATGACGCCGAGGTCGGTGGTGCCGGCCGTGGCGACGACGGCCATGACGATTCCGCCGGTGTCGTCGATGTCGCGCATCAGCTCGGCCAGAGCTTCGGCGTCCATGCGTCCGGCGGCGTCGGTGTCCACGCTCACGACCGCCTCGGCGTCGAGCCCGAGGAGGTGCGCTGCGCGGGCGATCGAGAAGTGAGTCTGACTCGTCGTGAGGATTCGCAGCCGGGACATGATGTCGCGGCGTGATGCCTCACCCCGACCAACCTGGGCGCCCTCGACCCCCTGTGCTCGAAGTGCCTGCTGGTCGCGCAGGACGTTCTCCCTGGCCAGGAACAGTGCCTGGAGGTTGGACTGGGTGCCACCCGAGGTGAAGATTCCGTCTCCGGTGTCGAACCCGACGTGCCGGCTGGCCCACTGCACGAGTCGGCGCTCCATGAGCGTGGCGACTTCGGATTGGTCGTAGGTGTCGACGGAGGTGTTGATCGCCGCGAGCATCGCTTCGGCGGCGACGGCGGGAACGGCGACCGGGCAGTTGAGATGGGCGACGTAGCTGGGGTGGTGGAACCAGACGGCATTGCGGGCGTAGAGGTCATCGGCCTCACGCAGGGCGGCGAGGTTGCCGATGCCCTGCCCGTCGAGGTCGAAGCCTGCGACCTGTGCCTCGAGGCTGGTGCGGTCGTTCGCCGAGGCGGGTGCGTCGACATCGGTGAAGCGCTGAGCGAGTGCGTCGACGACCTCGTGCATGAGCTCGGCGTAGGCGTCGGCGCTGTGGGCACCCAGCAGTGCGTCGCCGGTGCGCGCCGAGGCTGCGTCGGTCAGCGACGTGTTCGACAGTGGAGCTGCATCAGTCAGCGATCCTGCGTCGGTCAGTGATCCAGCATCGCCGGTGCGCGCTGATCCTGCGTCGGTCAGCGGAGTTGGGGTGTCAGAGAGCAGTGAAGTCATAGCGGTACGGTTGCCTCCTTCGGTTCACGGTCCGGTAAGGCCGGACTACATTAGGGAAACCTACCCTAAGTAAAAGAAGAAGCAAGGCGAGTGGTGCCGTCGATCGCCGACTACATGAGTAACCTCAGACGGGACCCGGAGTCGCCTTCGTCAGCTCTCGCGCGGCCAAGCCCACGATCGACGACAGGCGTATACCGCCTCGGAAATTCGCACGTGGTCTTCGTCACATACGGGCGTTTCGTCTGACATCCTGAGACAGCGAAAACGGCCGTAGTCCCTGCACAGGAGGCAGGAACCACGGCCGTTGACGGTCGCACGGAACCGTCCGAGACGGTCGGTCGAGAACTCTTATTTCACGACGTAGTTCGGGGCTTCGACGGTCATCTGAATGTCGTGCGGGTGGCTCTCCTTGAGGCCCGCAGTGGTCAGACGGACGAACTTGCCCTTGGCCTTGAGGTCTTCGATGGTCGGTGCGCCGACGTAGAACATCGACTGGCGCAGGCCGCCGGTGAGCTGGTGCGCGACCTGGCGAAGTGGTCCGCGGTAGGCCACGCGGCCTTCAATGCCTTCTGGGATGAGTTCGGTGTCGGTCTCGATATCGTCCTGGAAGTAGCGGTCCTTCGAATACGACTTGCCCTGGCGCGGAGCCATGGCACCCAGTGAGCCCATGCCGCGGTAGGCCTTGTACTGCTTGCCGTTGACGAAGATGAGCTCGCCCGGTGATTCGCTGCAGCCAGCCAGCAGGGAGCCGAGCATCACGGTGTCGGCACCGGCAACCATGGCCTTGGCGATGTCGCCAGAGTACTGAAGTCCGCCATCGGCGATGACCGGCACACCGGCCGCACGTGCTGCCTGGGCGGCCAGGTAGACGGCGGTGACCTGCGGGACACCGACTCCTGCGACCACGCGGGTGGTGCAGATCGAGCCTGGACCGACACCGACCTTGATGGCGTCGGCACCGGCGTCGATGAGGGCCTGAGCCCCCTCCTTCGTGGCCACGTTTCCGCCGATGATCTGGACGTTGTCGAACGTCGAATCGGCCTTGATCTTACGGATCATATCGGTCACACCGCGAGCGTGGCCGTTGGCCGTGTCGACGACGAGGACGTCGACACCCGCCTCGGCGAGGAGGACTGCGCGCTCATAGGCGTCGCCGTGGAATCCAACGGCCGCACCAACACGCAGGCGTCCCTCGTCGTCCTTCGTCGCCAGCGGGTATTCCTCGGTCTTGACGAAGTCCTTGACAGTGATGAGGCCCTTGATGACGTTATTCTCATCGACCAGGGGCAGCTTCTCGACCTTGTGCTCGGCGAGCAGTTCGAAGGCCTTCTCCGCGGACACGCCGTCCGGGGCGGTGATCAGCGGCATCCGGGTCATGGTGTCGGCCACGGTGCGGTGCGGGAATTCGCTGCGGGTGACGAAGCGCAGGTCGCGGTTGGTCACGATGCCCAGCAGCACATTGTTCTCGTCGACGACGGGCAGTCCGGAGATCCGGTACTTGCCGCAGATCTCGTCGAGTTCTTCCAGCGTCTTCTCTGGGGTGATCGTCAGCGGGTCGTTGATCATGCCGGACTCGGAGCGCTTGACGTAGTCGACCTGGGCCGCCTGGTCTTCCATCGACAGGTTGCGGTGGATGATGCCCAGACCGCCGATGCGCGCCATGGCAATGGCCATGCGCGACTCGGTCACGGTGTCCATGGCGGCCGAGACCAGCGGAATGTTGAGCTCGATCTCTTTGGTCAGGCGGGTCGTGGTGAAGGCGTCGGAGGGGATGACATCGGTGTCACCGGGCAGGAGAAGGACATCGTCATACGTAAGTCCCGTCAGCGAGAACGGATCGTTTGCGGCCTGTGTTTCCTGCTCGGGAATCCCCATGGGTACAGCCTTTCGACGCGGTGAGTACGGTGGCTCAATGCTATCGAAGTCATACAGCGCTTATCTAGCGTTTCAAATACCGAGCACTGTGAGACTGCCGACACCGATACTCAGGAATGCTCGCCGAGGTGGTCCCGCCGTTGCATAGTCCGGCCCGCCGCCGAGGTGGTCCGACGGTTCCGTGGTCAGCGGCCTTCGCCGACCGAGCGTGCCAGGTCGAGTGTCGAGGCCTCGGAGTCATCGAGGTGGATGCGCAGCAGGCCTTCGGCTCCGTGTCGGTCACCCGAACGCATCTTCTCCAAGATGTCGCGGTGCGGGTTCGCCCAGTGGGAGTGGTATTTGCCTGGTTCCTGCGAGCGGGCGAATGTCGTTGAGAGGCGGGCCATGAGATTGAGGTAGAACTCATCGAGCATCGGCGAGCCGAGCAGGCCGACGATGGCCCTGTGGAAGGAAGCGGAGTGCTCCTGCGCGTCGGTCCAGCTCTCGTTGCTCGGAGCGGTCTCGGCACGGACGACGGAGGCTTCGACTCGGCTCATCGCTTCCTCGGTGGCGTCCTGTGATTCCTGGACGGCACGGATCTCGAAGACACGTCTTGCCTGGTAGAGGTCCTTGAGTTCGTCGAGGTCGAAGGTGCGTACGAAGAAGCCGCGGTTCGTCTCCTGAGTCAGCAGGCCGGCGTGGCGGAGCAGGCTCAGAGACTCGCGTGCGGTGTTGCGAGAAACGTTGAATTCCTTCGCCAGCGCACCGTCTCGGACCGGGGATCCGGCAGGGTATTCGCCGGTCGTGATTCGGGACCGGACCAAGGCGACGATCGCCTCTGAGGTACATCCGGGTGCGTGTGGGCTCATACCACCAGGCTACCGTGTCGTCACCGCTCGCGGGCAAAGCCGGAGCGCAGTCGTCGATGATGATACCGAGTCGAGACACGAGAAGTCACCACCTCGCCTCCTCTTCGCTGGCGCCGCTACGGCGTTTCCCCATGCTGGTGCCGTTGCTGCACCTCGCCGAGGCTGAGGCCGGACTCGAATCGTCGTGGTTGCCCGGTCAGCGGATCCTCAAACCCGATCGACGCCGCCAACAGCTGCAGCGGCGAGCTGAAGTCATAGGGATCCGGAGCACGGTCGACGGGATAGACCGGGTCACCGAGGATGGGCAGCTCGAGCGAGTTCATATGGACCCGCAGCTGGTGAGTCCGACCCGTCAGTGGTTCGAGCTGGTATTCCCCGATCGACGGGCACTCCGCCGATCGCCGAGGTGGGGGCACGGTTACGTCGGACCACCTCGGCGAGGGTGGGGTGCGTTCACCCAGCAGGCTGATCTTGGAGAATGCGTTGGGTTCGCCTTCGACCTCGAGGACCTGTCTGCCGCCGCGCGGTTTGACCAGCCTGGACTCTTTGATGAGCGGGAGCTCGAGGTCTGCTGGCGGCAGCGCAGCGAGGGCGCGGTAGGTCTTGGTCACCAGCCGGTCCTGGAACAGGCGCTGATAGCGGCCGCGGGTATCGGGGCGCTTCGACAGGATGAGCAGTCCCGCTGTGACGCGGTCGAGGCGGTGGATGGCCACCAGATCGGGTTGGTCGAAATCCAGGCGGGCCCGGGTCACGACGCATTCGCGGACGAAGCGGCCGTTGGGAGTGCTCGCGAGGAAGTGGGGTTTGTCGACGACGAGCAGATCGTCGTCCTCGAAGACCACGGAGATCTCGAAGGGAATCCGCTCCTCGGCCGGTACCGGCCGGTGGAAGAAATAGAAGCCGCCGGGGACCACAGCATCGTCCCAGTGAATCGGCTCGCCCGTCTCATCGCGCATATCACCCGAAGTGAGCAGGCTGCGCCGGGCCTCATCGTCGGCCTCGGGGAACTCTGCCTCCAGCCACTCGCCGATCGTGTCCGGGACCGGAAGATGGTTCTTGTCGTGCGTCGCCTTCCCACCAGGAGCGCGCAGCGAAGTCGCGGAGATCCCTTCTCGGGGTGGGAGCGGGCTGCGTGGCATCGGATCAGTCTAACTGTCGACGCGATGCCCGATGCGGCACCGACGCCATGCCGCACTCGACTCTGAGCCGGCACAACGCGCCGTGGGCTCGCGAAACGTTCCGTGGGCCTGCGAGAAATCTGGGGCGCGGAGTCCTATGGTGGGAGGTATGGACAACACCGAACTGACGGAAGAGTTCCTTCTCAACGAAGTCATCGCTCCGGTTGTTCTCAGGCTGTTCGCCGATGATGAATGGGACAGCTTCGGGGTGAACCATCCCACGGCCGGTGAGGAGACCTGGGTCGTCAGCGTCGTCGCCGACCAGGAGGCTGTCGACATCCCCCTCGAATACGCAGAGGGATCCGAGTCGGTCGATGACCTCCAGCACAAGCTCATCGCCGAGCTCAGAGCATTCATCGACCGGTCGGAGTTCGGGCAGCGCCGCGATGAGGACGAGCCGCCCGATGAACACATCGCTGCTCACCTGAACGCGAGCCGGCGCCCCCTCCCGAACATCACCGGGCGACCGGAGTGTGTGATGCGGACGCTGAGGATCCGCTCGCGCAACCTCAGACTCGACCGGCGCCGATGCCGCTCGGCCCACCGCAGGGGCTGACTCACGCCTCCAGCCCTGGTCGGATCACGGCTCCTGTGGTGCACTTGGTGCATGAGCTTCGACGCGCACCACATTTCGCAGACGATCCACTGCAACCCTTCCGACATCGCAGTCTTTGCCGGCAATCCGGCGAATCTCCCGCAGTGGGCCGCTGGCCTGAGTGAGGGCATCCGCAACGAGGCAGGGAGATGGATCACCGATTCGCCGATGGGTGAGGTCGAGGTCAAGTTCCGTCCGGGCATCGAGTTCGGCATCCTCGACCATGACGTGATCTTTCCCGACGGTACTGCCGTGCACAATCCGCTGCGCGTGCTCCACAACGATGACGTCAGCGAGATCGTCTTCACCGTCTACCGCCTGCCGAATGTCAGCGACGAGGATTTCGCCCGGGATATCGCGGCAGTCGAGAAGGACTTGGAACGCCTGCGCGATGTCCTCGAAGGCTGAGACCCGATTTACTCCCACCGCCACATTCATGCAAGGATTCTTGTATCGGATTCGGAACCATGTAGTCGACGATGCACTTGCACCGTCGGGCAAGAGCCGTGAGGCGGTCATGACCAACACAGACGACAACGCTTTCGCGTTGACCCGCACATGGGTGAACACCGTGGTGGCCGTACTCGTCCTCGTGGCAGGTCTGCTGCTCTACCTGCCTTTTGCCAACCAACACATCGGAGAAGGCACCTTCCTCTCGGTGCGCAGTCTGCACGACATGTCTTACGTGCTGCTGGCACCGGTGATCACCATGGTCGTTATGCTGTTTCTTCTGCGTCGATCCCTCGGCCGATTCCTCGCCTACACCTATGGCGTACTAGTCGTCGCTGAAATTGCCGCTGCGTTGATCAACGATGTGCTCTTCTCTCGGTTCGGTTACTTAGACAATGAGCTTTTCCCGACACTCACGGTAGCCGTACCGGTCATCTGTATCTTCACTGGTCTGGCGGCAGTCTTCGTGTCGGGCGAGTCGATCGTGAGAGAACTGGCAAAACGTCGACGCCGCAGGCCAGTTTCCATCTGACGATCAGTGCACAAAGCTCAGAACTCAGTGCTCAGCGCTGGCCGTCTGATATATGCCATCAGGCGCACAACCACCTCGGCGAGGGCCTGAACTCATACCGCCTGAAGAGCGTCCACTGGACTGATCGATGTCGCCGCGCGTGCTGGGGCACGGCTGGCGGCGAGCACGGCCAGAAGCGAGCCGGCGACGACGGAGATGATGACCCACCAGGGCACGGACGGAGCGAAGAATCCGGTCAGCGGTGACAGCAGCACCAGCGCACCGATCCACCCGAAGGCGATCCCAAGGGGCACGGCGACCAGGCAGGCGGTCACACTTAGCTGCATGCCTTCGGCGACGATCATGCGTCGCACCCGTCGCGGAGTCTGGCCGAGGGCCATGAGCAGACCGATCTCCTGAGTGCGCTGTCGCACGGAGAGAGTGAGGGCGTTCGCGACTCCGATGACGGCGATAATGACGGAGAAGAGGACCATCCCGAGGAAGAACATCATCGTCTGGTCGATGACGGTCTTCAGCACATCCTCGAAGCCGCCCCACCCGTCGTCGCCGAGCGATTCGGCGTAGTCGAGAAGCTGATCTCTGAAGGTTGTCATGGCCGTGGCGAACATGACGATGAGGGTGATGCCGATGACGAGTCCGATCACCGTGCGCGCATTGCGGGTGGGGTGGCGAGCGATCGTCGACGCAGCCAGACGTGCGGTTGCCGTTCGGCCGAGCAGCCACCCGGTCAGCGTCTGCAGCGGCGGAAGGATCCAGGGGTTGCCGACGATGACACCGACGAAGGTCAGTGCGGCACCGACGGCGACAAGGAGCACGCCCAGTACACTCACTGTGTTCCCGCTGGCACCGACGATGCCGCTGATGAGAAGGGTGATCCCCATGGACAGCAGGATGAGTGCACCTGCCAAGGCCCCCATCGACGCGCGTGTGTCTTCGGGGCGACGTTCGACAGCCTGCGAGGTGGCCTCGATCGGCGAGATGCCGCTGATGCGTTGGGCGCCCAGATACGCGGAGAACCAGGTCACGACGATCGTCGCCGCCCCGGGCAGGAACATCATAGGGCTGAGCAGTTCGGGTTCCACGGTGATCTGTTCGCCGAGGTAGGCCGTCGTTGCCTTCGCGAGTGCAGTGGAGACGAGGAATGCAACGACGGCGCTGGGTATCGAAACGAGCAGTCCCTCCACCGAGGCGGCTCGACGCAGCCGTCGTGAGGAAGCTCCTATGAGCCGCAGCAATGCCAGTTGGCGGCTGCGCCCGGCGATGATGATGGAGAACGTATTCGCGATGACGATGCTCGAGACGAACAGTGCGATGACGAAGAAGACCAGCCCCACCATTGTGAGCAGGCCCTGCGCGGTGTCTGACTCGGAGACGATCTTCGCTGACGACATCCAGGCGGTGAGGATCTCGATGCCCTGCATGATGACGGTGCCGAAGAGTGCCGCAATGAAGACGACGAGGAAGCTGGGGGCGAACTGCCGCGGGTTGGTCCGGATCTCCCGCAACGGGTTCATCGGCGCCCTCCAGACTCCGCTGCATACTGCGGGGTCCGTCCGGTTTGTGGTGAGGATCCTGCGTCCGCGTTCTCGGCAGCCTCGGCCTGCGCGTCGAGGTCGAGCATCGTCTGCGCGATCACCTCGGCGCTGATCGAGTCGTTGAGCTCAGAGACGGGCGTGCCGTCGGCGATGAACACAACCCGGTCGGCATAGGCAGCCACGATCGGATCATGGGTCACGAGCACGATCGACTGACCGAGCTCGCGCACTGCCTCGGACATGATGGCCATGACCTCGCGGCCCGACCGGCCGTCGAGGTTGCCGGTCGGTTCATCGGCAAAGAGGATATCCGGTCGGGTAGCCAGAGCACGGGCGATGGCCGTGCGCTGCTGCTGCCCGCCCGAGATCTCGCTGGGCCGATGCTTCAGCCGCTCGTCGAGGCCGAGCCGCTTGATGATGCTGGAGATCCAGGCGCGTTCATCGGCGTTTGGCCTGCGATCGTCGAGTTCGAATGGCAACATGATGTTCTCCCGCACCGTGAGGGTCGGCACCAGGTTGAATGCTTGGAACACGAAGCCGATCCGCCGCCGGCGCAAGGCCGTGAGCTCGTCTTCACGCAATGCGGTGATCTCACGTTCGCCGATGTGCACAGTGCCCGAGCTCGGCCGATCAAGCCCGGCGAGGATGTGCATGAGGGTGGATTTGCCCGAACCCGAGGGCCCCATCACGGCCGTCAGGTGTGCGGGGGCGATATCGAGGGAGACCTCGTTGAGAGCGACCAGCGCTGCCCCGTTCGGATCAAAGATCTTCGAAACATCACGAAGTTGAGCGATGGGCATCGGTGAGGCGGTCGTCATGGGGTCCCTACATTGTTGCGTCAATCTGTCTTGTCCAGACTAACGACCCTCGGGCGCAAGAAACATAGGATCTGACTGATCAGTAGGTGTGAGCCGCCTGTACAGCACGGGGACGACGACAGGACGAACAGCCTCGGCGGGTGAATTCGATGGGTGAATACACGTGTGGCCCGGAACCAATTTCCGGGCCACACGTGTATCAGGTCAGCGCATTCACTGCGCGCCGATGCGAATCAGATGAGGATCAGTCCTCGTCCTCTTCTTCCTTCTTCTCGACGACCAGTGTCTCAGTGGTGAGAACCAGTGCGGCGATCGAAGCGGCGTTGCGCAGTGCCGAGCGGGTGACCTTGACCGGGTCGATGATTCCGGCGCCGATGAGGTCGCCATAGGAATCGGTAGCCGCGTTGTATCCCTGGCCGGAAGCGAGTTCCTTGACCTTGGACACGACGACGTAGCCGTCCTGGCCAGCGTTGGCAGCAATCCAGCGCAGTGGCTGAACGACTCCGCGCTTGACGATCTCAGCACCGGTGGCTGCATCGCCGGTCAGGCTCAGGTCGTTACCGTCCAGAACCTTGGCTGCGTGGATCAGAGCCGATCCGCCGCCGGCGACGACGCCCTCTTCGATGGCTGCACGAGTAGCAGACACTGCGTCTTCGACGCGGTGCTTACGTTCCTTGAGCTCCACCTCGGTGGCGGCGCCGACCTTGATGACTGCGACTCCGCCGGAGAGCTTGGCCAAGCGCTCCTGCAGCTTCTCGCGGTCCCAATCGGAGTCCGTGTTCTCGACTTCGCTGCGGATCTGGGCGACCCGACCGTTGACGTCCTCGTCGGAGCCAGCACCATCGATGATGGTGGTGTTGTCCTTGGTGACGGTGATGGTGCGGGCGTTGCCGAGCTCTTCCAGGGTGACCTGGTCGAGCTTCATGCCCATATCAGCGGTGACGACCTGGCCGCCGGTGAGGACGGCGAGGTCTTCGAGGATCGCCTTGCGGCGGTCGCCGAATCCGGGAGCCTTGACGGCGGCAACGTTGATGATGCCGCGCAGCTTGTTGACGACCAGCGTCGACAGAGCTTCGCCTTCGATGTCCTCGGCCACGATGAACAGAGGCTTTCCGGCCTGCTGCACCTTCTCCAGCACAGGGAGGAGCTCCTGGATGTTGGAGATCTTGCCCTGGTTGATGAGGATGAGCGCGTCGGAGAGCACAGCTTCCTGGCGATCAGCATCGGTCACGAAGTGCGGCGAGAGGTAACCCTTGTCGAACTGCATTCCCTCGGTGATTTCGAGTTCCACAGATGCGGCCTGGGATTCGTCGATCGTGATGACGCCGTCCTTGCCCACCTTGTCGAAGGCATCGGCAATGAGCTTGCCGATCTCTTCGGACTGAGCAGACAGACCGGCGACGTGTGCGATCTCCGAGGAGTCGAGAACATCGCGGGCGATGGTTCCGAGTTCGGTGGAGACAGCCTCGACGGCAGCTTCGATTCCGCGCTTGAGGGCACCTGGTGCGGCGCCGGCAGCGACGTTGCGCAGACCTTCGTTGACGAAGGCCTGTGCCAGGACGGTCGCGGTGGTGGTTCCGTCACCGGCGATGTCGTTGGTCTTGGTGGCAACTTCCTTGGCCAGCTGAGCGCCAAGGTTTTCGTATGGGTCGTCAACCTCGACCTCACGAGCGATGGTCACGCCATCGTTGGTGATAGTGGGTGCGCCCCACTTCTTGTCGAGAACAACGTTGCGGCCCTTGGGTCCCAGCGTCACCTTGACGGTGTCCGCGAGGATATTCACACCCTTTTCGAGTGCACGACGGGCCTCGTCGTTGAATTCCAGATTCTTAGGCATTCGTCCTCCTGTCAGTGAAGTAGTTGTTCAGGGGATTCAGCCGATGACGGCGAGCACGTCACGAGCCGAGAGCACGAGGAACTCTTCTCCTGCGTACTTGACTTCGGTGCCGCCGAACTTGGAGTAGATGACCTTGTCGCCGATGGCCACGTCAACTGGGACGCGGTTTCCGTTGTCAGCAACGCGGCCTGGGCCCACTGCGACAACTTCGCCTTCCTGAGGCTTTTCCTTGGCGGTTTCGGGAATGACCAGACCACTGGCGGTAGTCTGCTCTGCTTCGACCTGACGGATGACAATCCGATCTTCGAGTGGCTTGATGGAGACCGACATATCGGGCCCTCTCCCTTCGCTGGGTTCAATTCTTCTTTGAGTCAGACGGCGGCTGCTGCCATGAACCTCTCGTCGTCGCGGGTGCCGAGCGATTCGACCGTCTCATAAAACTGGCACTCACTGAGTGCTAGTGCTAATTCGACTTTAGAACGCTCTTAGCACTCGGTCAACTCGAGTGCCAAGGATTGTCCACGCTCTGGGCGAAACTCCAGAAAAGGCGCTCGAAGACCGCCCCGTGGCGGCCCTGAGACGGTCCTGGCACGGCGCTGGCACCAACTCATCTCCCATGCGCCGCCAGCAGAGAACTCCCATTTGGCATCGGTGGTGAATGCACAAGTGCGGACCCGGGATAATCCCGGATCCGCACTCGGTGCATGTTGCCTATAGCGTCAGCTCATATGCCTATCGCTTCAGGTCAGAGGTTACACTCTGCGATCAGGCGCAGGCCCACTGTCCCCAGCCGGCTTCAGCCTGGAGCTTCTTGGCACGATCGAACTGCTCCTGGGGGCTGGCATCGATCGGGTTACCGCTGCCGCCCATGGACTGCCATGTCTGGAGCTTGAACTGGAAGAGACCGAAGTGTGCATGGTTCGACTGGTTCACAGCGCGCGGGTTGAATTCCGACTCACACTTGGCGACCTGGTACCACTTGGATCCCGGTCCGCCGAGCATGTCCTTGATCTCCTGGGTGCTCATGTCGCCACCGCCGCCGGAGCCGCCGCCGGTGCTGTTGTCACCGTCGTCGGAGCCGCCTGAACCGTTGTCGGAGCCGCCGTCGCCGGTTCCTGCGTCCGAGCCGTTGTCGGAGTCGTCCGGCTTCTCCGCGGGGGCTTCCTTCTTCTTGGTGCCCTGGATGACAACCTTGGCCTTAGGCTCGGAGAGGACCTTCTCGCCCTTCTTCTCCTTCTTCACCTCATCGCCGTTGACGGTCTTGACCTTGTAGGAGACCTGCTTCTCGCCGTCCTTGCCCTCTTCTTCGACTTTGGTTTCGCCGACGTAGAGGTCGTCAGACTTCTTGGTCTCGGTCTTGGCCTCGATGGCCTGCTTCTCCTTGACCGTGTCGTTCTTCACACGGTTCACGGTCAGAACCTGGCCGTCGGAGACCTTGGAGCTGAGCGGTACGGAGAGGAAGTCGTCTTTGTCGAGTTTCAGCTTGGTCTCGCCGAGGGCTTCCTTGGCGGTGCCTGCTGCGGCCGAGACCTTGTGGTCCTTGCCGTCGGCAACGATGGTGAGATCCTTGGCGGTCGTCACATCGATCTTGTTGCCATCTTCTTTGAGCTTCTGATTCGGCTCAGCATTGAGATCGGCGTGCTTCGCGTCCACACCCAGGTCGGCCAATGCCTGACCAACAGTGTTCGCGTTCGTCCACTCATTGCTCTTATTGCCGTCGACGGACAGTGAGAGCTTCTTCGCGGTATTGACGGTGATCGTCATATCCCGCGAGATCTTCTTGTCTACGCCTGGCTTGATCTGGTCGCGCTTGTCGATGTCGAGGTCGCGGCTGTCGAGGACATCCCCCACGGTACCGCCGAAGGTCCGAACTTCTTCGGACTGACCGTTGACATCAAGGGTCACGGGCTTGTTCATGGTAACCACGGCACCCGTGCCACCCACGAGTCCGGTAATCACAACCGCCTGTGCAGCAATTTGCACTTTGCGGTTCTTGAGAAAATCAATCACAAAAATATCCCTGGGGCAGAGGTCATCAACTCATCTACTGTAACCGATTCGTTACAAGATACGCAAAACATTACGAACATGTAACAGCGAGGGTCCCGAAGTTGGCGCTCTGACCAGGACTTCCCCGTGTTTCCGGGCTTCGTCACAATCGTGACATTTACCCGCCGAGGTGTCTGATCGAGCGTCATCCTCTCCCTCGCCGAGGTGGCTGGTCAGTCCCAGCCTCCCAGCGCGGTCTCCGCGTTCTGCCATACCGCTGAGCAGAGGTCCTCTTCGCTCATCCCCCGCACCTCGGCGAGCATGCGTGCCGTGACTGCGGTCAGATACGGGCCTCCCGGTTTGCCACGGTGCGGGTGCGGGGTGAGGAACGGCGCGTCGGTCTCGGTCAGCAGCCGATCCAATGGGGCAGCGGCTGCCGCGCGGCGGAGTTCATCCGCGTTCTTGAACGTGAGGTTCCCGGCGAACGACATGTAGTACCCGGCCTCCGCGCAATCGCGGGCCATCGCCTCGTCGCCGGAATAACAGTGGAAGATCGTCACCTCGGGTGCGCCTTCCTCCTTGAGGATGCGCAGCACGTCGGCGTGTGCCTCACGGTCGTGGATCTGCAGGGCCTTGCCCGTGCGTTTGGCGATCTCGATGTGGGCGCGGAAGGAGCGCTGCTGTTCGGCGACACCGTCTTCACCGGTGCGGAAGTAGTCAAGGCCGGTCTCCCCCACCACGCGCATGCGGTCGTTGGAGGCCACGAGCGACTCGATCTCTGTGAGTGCATCGTCGAGCATGCCTCGCTCGGCCAGCCTCGGCGCTTCATTCGGGTGCAATGCCGCGCCGCCGAGCATCCACTTCCGGCCCTGCTGTGACTGCTGGGTGACCAGCTCGGTCGTCCACCGGGCTGCCGGCAGGTCGCAGCCGATCTGCACGATGCGCTGGACGCCAGCCGACTGCGCGGTGTCGAAGAAGAAGTCGAGGCTCGGGAACTCCTCGTCATCGTCGGGTCGCACCTCTGGTTCGGGTTCGCCGGCGCCCAAGGGCAGTCGCACACCCGTGCAGATATCGAGATGCGTATGGGTGTCGACGACCGGGTGGGCAAGCGGCTCAGGCACCGGAGGATAGGTTCCGGCGGCGCGAGAGGCCATTATTCGGTCTCCTCCACGAACTTGGGGAACACGGGCTCGGGTTTAGGCAGCGATGTGCCTGGCTCGAGCGGATACTCGATGGCGGCGAACGACCGGGGATCCACCTCGGCGGCGGAGATTCCACCCGCGGTGGTTTCGGCGACCGAAGGTGCCAGGCCGGCGGAGGCATAGGCTGCTCCGGCGGCGACACCGATGCCGGCGTTCGCGGTGACGGTTTCCATCGCCTCGGCGCCGGCTCCGCTGTCGGTCGCTGTCGCTGTCGGCAGAACCTTGGCGCCGGCCTCACCTGCACCAGCGGAGACGCCGAGGAGGTCGAGGATCTTGCCGGCGGACTCGGGCATGACGGGCTGGATGAGAATCGAGATGATGCGCACGACCTCGATCGTCACCCACAGCACGGTGGCCATGCGATCGGGATCGGTCTTCTTCAGCTTCCATGGCTCCTGGGCGGAGAAGTAGCGGTTGGCCTCGGAGAGAACCTTCCAGCAGGCCTCCACGTAGAGGTGCAGGGCCTGGGTGTCGACGTGGCGACGGGCATTGTCGGGGACCGCACGGGCCAACGCCAACAGGGCTTCATCGTCATCGGTGAGCTCACCTGGCTGGGGAACTCGGGCGTCACAGTTCTTCGCGATCATCGACAGCGAACGCTGGGCAAGATTGCCGTACTCGTTGGCGAGGTCGGAGTTCTTGCGGGTGATGATCGAGTCCTTCGTGTAGGACCCGTCGTTGCCGTAGGAGAACTCGCGGAAGAGGAAGAAGCGCAGGGTGTCGAGGCCGAACGCGTCGACGAGGTCGATGGGATCGACGACGTTGCCGACGGACTTCGACATCTTCTCGCCGGCGTTGAAGAGGAAGCCGTGGGCGTGGACGCGCCCCGGCAGCTCGATTCCAGCACTCATGAGGAACGCCGGCCAGTAGACGCTGTGGAAGCGGATGATGTCCTTGCCGATGATGTGGACGTCGGCGGGCCACCACTTCTTGAACGACTCGTCGTCATTCGGATATCCGGCGGACGTGATGTAGTTCGTCAGGGCATCGATCCACACGTACATCACGTGCTTTTCGTTGCCGGGCACCGGTACACCCCAGTCGAATGTGGTGCGCGAGACCGAGAGGTCCTTGAGGCCGGAGGCGACGAAGGAGGCGACCTCGTTGCGGCGGGAGTCGGGGCCGATGAACTCAGGGTGATTCTTGTACAGCTCGAGCAGCTTGTCCTGGTATTTCGAGAGGCGGAAGAAGTAGGACTCCTCCTCCGTCCAAGTCACCTCGGTGCGGGTTTCCTTGGACAGGCGGACACCGTCGACGACCTCGGTCTCGTCCTGCGCGTAGTAGGCCTCGTCACGAACTGAGTACCAGCCGGAGTAGGTGTCGAGGTAGATGTCGCCGGCCTCTTCGAGCTTGCGCCAGATCGCCTTGCACGACTCGTAGTGGTCCTCATCCGTGGTGCGGATGAACCGATCAAACGTGGAGCCGAGCGCCAGCTGCGTGTCGCGGAAGTTCTTCGCATTGTCGTCGGCGAGCTCCTTCGGCGTGATACCCAGCTTGTTCGCGGCCTGCAGCATCTTCAGCCCATGCTCATCGGTGCCGGTGCTGAAGAACACATCGTGGTTGTCGAGGCGCTTGAACCGCGCGATCGTATCGGCCGCAATGTACTCATATGCGTGCCCGATGTGGATGGCCCCATTGGGGTAAGCGATAGCTGTCGTCAAGTAATAACCCATAGGTCACACAGTCTAAGGGAAGCCGAGCCGCAGTCGCGCAGTGGTCCGCGGGGAGTGAGTGTGCCCCCTATTGGAAATAGCCCCGTCTGAGTTCTATAGCTCGACTTTAAACGTGAGCCCTCAAACTTCGATCGATCCCTAACTCTGCTTCCATCGAGAAGAGGCCTCTTCACGCCCACACTGTGCGGCAGTTGACCTCAGTTCGCCGCGAGCTGGGCGTGCTTCACAGCGCCAGCTTCTTTTTGCAGTGCTGCCGCAGCTCGGGTGCCTGGTCGAACAGCTTCCGCGAGAAAGTCGCTACATTCAAAATCTCGCTGAACTTGAAGCGGATCACTTTGTACCCCATCGACAGCAGACGGTTCTGCTGCCAGCTCTCCTTGTTCATGACGGCGAATCCTCCGTCCACATACTTCTGAGTTCCGTCGATGTACAAGGCAACTCCGCACTCTTCGAAAAGGTGATCCAGTCGCGTTATGGTCCGATACCCGTCTTTGACGTCGAACTGCTGTACGAAGTTATGCAGGCCGAGCAGGTGCAAATTGAACGAAGCCCGGCTCTCGGCATAGCTCTCCGAAAGCGGCGTGATCAATGAAGCAAGCTTTCTCGCACTCTGATCTCCCCTTGCCATCCGAATTATTGGTGGGCCGAACAACCCGTCGACTGCATTGGGAACCAGAGACATGATGTGAGGCGGATAGCCCTTCTTGAAGATGGCATCTTCATCGATGCCGATCATGGACCATCGGAGAACTTGTTCCATGGCGGCGAATGCGGCCGCTGGCCCGAGCGCCGTTCTCAGGTCCAGCGCGGTCTTCGCTTGCGTAGTGACCCTGATCCCTTCGACTTCGCAGATGTCCTCGGCATGCACCGAAATTCGCCGCCTGGTCAACGAGCCGGTGCGGGAACTGGACACAGCATGCGCGACATTTACCGGCTGAGTCGGCACGTCGAACAGCCCCAATTTGTGGAGCTTCGCAGCCGATGCGCCCCAGACCACGTCACCCGACCGGTACCTGGGATAGTGGAGAATCCGAAGCCGATCGAGATGTTCCAGATACTTCCTCCGCTGGGAGCGCTCGCGGTGGCGACCGGTCTCGTGATAGACCAACCACGCCTCGTCGATTGCAAAGCTGACGAATCGCCGATGTGAGGAATCCTTGCACCGGCGTATGACCGAATAGACACCGCGATCGAGCTTCAATAGGCAGCACCCCAGCGCGTTTTTGATGTCGGTGGTGGCCGCACCCGCTGCCCTGAGGTCCTGGAAGTAGACGACGTTGTACATGCCACCACACTGATCTGCCGATAGTGCTGGTAGCCAGCCGAGACGAATCGTGTGTGGATCACGCGATTCTGTCCCCAAGCTCAGTGCACGCGAGTCAGTGGAGATTTCACAGCCAGTCGCGGCCAAGTGAACCGCGGTTTCAGACAAACGCACCACGCTCACTCAGTGCAGCAGAGACGCTCCGCTGAGCTGATCGTGCGCGCGCCACCACGCAGCGTCCGGCGCACAGGGAAAGGGATCGATCGAAGTTTCAGAGCCCCGCTTTAAAGGAGAGCTCTGAAACTTCGATCGATCCCTCACCTATCCACACCCTCATACGCCCAACTCAGAGGCGCCGAGCACCTCACTCCCGGTGCAGCCAGGCCTCGTAGATCTCACGTTTGGACAGTCCGAACCGCTTCGCGATCTGCCCTGCGGCATCTTTTGCGCGGACACCGGACTCCACGAGTTCACCGACGGCGTCGAGGTGGTCCTCCGGTGCGGTCTCGACCACGGTGGCTCCGGCGAGGACGAGAGTCAGCTCCCCGCGCAGTCCGTCGGCTGCGAGGTCGCGCAGCGAAGATACAGTACCGCGCAGCGTCTCCTCATAGGTCTTCGTCAGCTCGCGGCTGATGCTCATGGGCCGGTCTGGCCCCATGACGGTGAGGAAATCGTCCATGGTGTCCGCAATGCGGTGGGGGCTTTCGAAGAACACCATGGTCCGCTTCTCGCCGCGCAGTTCCTCAAGCAGGGTCTTGCGTGCCCCGGATTTGCGCGGCAGGAAGCCTTCGAAGCTGAACCGGTCGCTGGGCAGCCCGGAGACCGCGAGCGCCATAAGCACGGCAGACGGTCCCGGTGTGGACGTGATCGGAAGCCCGGCCTCGGCACATGCCTTGACGACGCGGTAGCCGGGGTCGGAGACCGCAGGCATTCCCGCATCGCTGAGCAGGACAACGGTCTGACCGGAGCGGATGAGTTCGACGAGTTCGGGTGCCCGAGACTGCTCGTTGTGGTCGAAGACGCTGATGACACGCTTGGTGTGCGTGAGTTCCAATCGCTGCGTCAGCGACAGGAAACGACGAGTGTCCTCAGCTGCAATGACATCGGCGGTGGCGATGGCACGTTGCATGCGATCGCTCGCATCGCCGAGGTTGCCGATCGGAGTGCCGACCAGGACGAGTTTGCCGCCGGCTGAGGCTGAAGCAGGATCGGAATCCGTCGAGCCGAAGTCGTCCTGCGCCATATCCACATCGTTAGGCGCAGCCGGGGACGGGTCCGCCTCATCAGCGACGCCGTCAAAGTCACCTGCGCCGTCAAAGTCTCCAGCGTCTTCCGGTCTCCCGGACATCAACCGGCTGACCCCACACCGACCATGGCGACTCCGAACATCAGGACCATGATGCCGACGTAGACGACCCAGAACAGTACCCACCAAGCGGTGCCGATGTAGCCGACCCACAGAGCGGCGACAGCCAATCCGTCTCCGCGTTCGCCTGACTGCCGAATCTGCTTACGGGCAATGTGGCCCATGATGATGCCGGCGATGCCGGCGAGGAAGAAGCTGCTCAGGATTCCGAAGATCGAAGCCACGAGGGCGATGATCGCCAAAGTGTTCGTCGGCGGAAGCGGCTGGTAGACGTAGGTGGGCGCACCACCGGCGTACTGGGCGTTGGCGCCATAAGCGGCGTTCGGATTATAGCTCGCAGCGCCGTAGTTGGCATTCGCGTTGTTGTAGCCGCTGCCCGCTGCAGGGCCCGACTGCGGCTGTTGGTAATACATGTCTGGATTGTTCCAGTTGTTCTGACTGCTCATGGCGCGATCTCCTTGTGTATGCCTACAACGGTACCGAGTCGTACTCCGCGACAAAAGGTGAGGTTGTCACAGATGGGTCTCAGTTCGCTCAGTAGGTAGCTTCTTCGGCGGCGATGCCCGCCATGATTGCAAGCACCATGACTCCAATGTAGAGGCCCCAGAAGATCAGCCAGAACCCCGTACCGATGTAGCCCACCCAGAGCGCGGTCAGTGCCATCGCGTCTCCGCGCTCACCCCGCTGGCGTATCTGCTTGCGAGCGATATGGCCCATGATGATCCCGGCGATTCCGGCGGGAACGAACGATGTCATCACCGCGGCGAGCGAGAGCACCATGCCGACGATCGCTACGGAGTTGGTGGGAGCAACCGGCTGATAGATGTACGTCACCGGGCCGACGAACCCCGGGTTGGGACCGAACCCAGGGGTTGCCCCGTATGCGGCAGGATTCGGCTGAGCAGAATAGCCTGGGTAGCCACCGTAGTTCGAGTGGGCTGATGCTGCGTTGCCGCCGCTGGCGGGCAGTTGCCGAGTGTACATATCTGGTTCGCTCCTGTTGCTCTGGCTGCTCACGGGATGATCCCTGCTGAAGGGATGTTCCCCTTGCGTCTGATTACAACGCTATCGAGCCGAACAGGCTGCGAAGAGCAGAACGTGTTGCAGTCCTGCACCACCGGTGTCAGGGCAGAAAACGGACCCTCGTGAGCTGGTCCGTCCGAAGACAGTCGCTCACCGGTCTATGCCGCCCCCTCAGTAGACCATGGCTGCAGCGAAGACTCCCAGTCCCACAACGCCGACGATGATGATGAGTCCCAGCAGACCCAAGCCGATGCCGACATAGCCCATGATCAGTCCCGCAGTGGCCTGACCTCGACCTTCTTCGCCAGACTTCTTGATCTGTCCACGAGACACATGACCGAAGATGACAGCGAGGATGGGCGCGATCCAGAGGAACATCGTCAAAAACATGAAGAAGTAGCCGAGGATAGGAATCAGGGAGAGGACGCCGCAGACGAAGCCGCCGCCGAGGCCAATGACACCCATCCACATCGCCCAGCTAGACAGTCTATTCACCGCTGGCCGCACCATCATCGGCGCCCCGTAGGTCATCGGCTGATTGTAGCCGTACGCGCCGGGCTGACTGTAAGAATTCGGCTGGCCGTCGCCGTATGCGCCGGGCTGGCCGTAATCGTTCGGCTGGCTGTAGATCGCAGGACCGGATTGGTTCTGCTGATACGCGTTCGGATTCGAATACGACTCCGAGCCATACCCTTGGTTCTGCCCCGAGCCGTAACCGGGCTGCTGCGGCGTCTCGTAGGAGTTATTGAACTGTTGGGATCCGACCTGGGGTGGATCGCTCGGGCGATAGTTCGGATTGTAGGACACGCTCTTCACCGTTTCACTCGTTGCCGCCTGTTGTGGACTACCTTAGTCGTCCTCAGCGCCCGAATGACAATGCACGAGGCGAATGAAATCGACGTCACTGCCCGCGCACGCGACTCACCCTGGGGACCAGATGGGAGCCAGCGCCTTCTCGGACCTTAAACTTGACGACGATGACTCATTCCGAAGATCCCCAGGCGCCGAGGTGGTCGACCGACCCCACGGATGAGTCCACCGACCCCGCAGAATCCCACACCGATTCCGAACGCCCTCGCACCTATTTCCCCGCAGCATCCGCAACGCCTGCAATGCCCACATCATCTGCGGCCCCTGCTGCAACCCCTGCATCACCTTCTGCGCCCACCACGCTCATGGCCCGGGAACGTCGTGCTGACCGGCGCGAATCGATCCGCGCCAATGCTGCCGCCATCCGCCGGCGTTCGTTCACCGCCGGCATGTGGGCGACTCGGGCCCCGATCTGGATGTGGCCGGCCCTGCTGATCATCACAGCGATCGGCGGGGTCCTCCGCCTCTTCAACCTCAACTTCCCTCATCGCCTGATCTTCGACGAAACCTATTACGTCAAGGACGGCTACTCCGTCTTCAAGTACGGCTACGAACGTTCCTGGCCGGAGAACGCCGACGACTCGTTCAATGCCGGTGACCCGAGCGTCATCGAGTCCACTCCCGAATATGTCGTCCACCCGCCCTTGGGCAAATGGATCATCGGCGCAGGCATCCACCTCTTCGGCGCCGATGACTCCTTCGGATGGCGCTTCTCCGTCGCAATCGTGGGAACGCTGACGATCTTCCTCATGGGCTTCATCGCCTGGAAGCTCTTCCGTTCGGCGTTCTTCGCCTGTGTCGCGGCCGGGCTGCTCTCCATCGACGGCGAGCACTTCGTGCATTCGCGCACGAGCCTGCTCGACATCATCCTCATGGCCTTCATCCTTCTGGCCTTCGCATTCATCGTCGTCGACCGAGAGTTCGTCACGAAGAAGCTCGCCCGGTACACGGCCTCGACCAGTCCCCCGGACCAAGCTCGTGACCGTCGCCCCTCCAGAGGCAAGGATCTGATCAATTTCGGGCCCCACCTCGGCGTGCGTCCCTGGCTCATCGCCGCGGGCATCAGCCTCGGTCTGGCGATGGGGGTGAAGTGGTCGGGACTCTACGCTCTCGCCGCGTTCGGGATCCTCGTCGTCGCCTGGGACGTGCATACGCGGCACCGTGCAGGCGTCGTCCACCCCTGGCTGGGGATGCTCATCCGCGACAGCATTCCTGCATTTCTCAAACTGGTGCCGGCGGCGCTGCTGACCTACATCGTCACGTGGACCGGGTGGATCCGCTCCGATGATGCCTGGGATCGGCAGTGGGCGTTCGAGAACAGCGGCTGGTGGAGCGCACTGCCTGACTGGCTGCTGTGGCTGCCGTCTCTGGCCCACTATCACTACACGGCGTACTCGTTCCATGTCGGACTCGACTCCGAACACCCCTATATGTCGAATCCGTGGGGGTGGATCGTGCAATGGCGGCCGACCTCCTTCTACTACGAATCCCCCGACCAGGGAAGCATGGGCTGCGCCGTTGAGCACTGCTCCTCGGCGATCACCTCGGTGGGCAATCCGGTCATCTGGGGGCTGGCGCCCATCGCCATCCTCGTCGCTCTGGTGGCCTGGATCATCCGCCGCGATGTCCGCGCCGGCGTCATCCTGGCCGGACTCGCCGCCACCTGGCTGCCGTGGTTCACCTACCAGGACCGAACCATCTTCACCTTCTACACGATCGTCATGGTGCCCTTCGTCGTCCTCGCCTTCACCTACTGCCTCACCCTCATATGGGGCAGGGTGCCCACGCCAGCAACTGCGACCGCCACGACCCGGACTACTTCCTCAGAGACCTCGACGGCCCCGTCAGCCACCCCCGATGCCTTCCCTTCCTCTGCCCCCAAACCACGTGGCCTCCTCTTCGCCGGCCGAGGCAGTCGAATCCCCTGGCCGCTGTTCGGGCGTCGCATGACTGTTGGGCTGATCCTCGTGGCCGCAATCATGGCCTTCGCCTACTTCTGGCCGGTCTACACCGGCGAGGTCATTCCGTTCGAAGCGTGGAACAACCGCATGTGGAACGTCACCTGGCGCTAGCCCCTCAGCCCCACCACGGGTGACAGACCCCGCCCACGGCACCTCGACACACACCCGCCACGAAGCCGTCGCCTCGGCGACATTGATCGTTCACCTCAGGGCCACATGCCGTCGTTAGCGTCGAATCATTGTGAACTACCAATCGACTCTGACTCCCCCAGCGCCCACCGATCGCGTGGCCACAGCGCCCGCTGATGATGAGAGCGCAGCACGGCAGCATCGGGCCGTGGCCATCATTCCCGCCCGCGGCGGATCCAAGGGAATTCCGCTGAAGAACCTGCAGAAGGTCGCCGGCGTCTCGCTTCTTGCGCGCGCGATCAATGCGGCGAAGTCAACGCCGAGCATCGACCGGGTGATCGTCTCGACCGACCATGACGGCATCGCTGCGGAGGCAATCCGGGCCGGCGCCGAGGTGTCCCACCGTCCCGCAGACATCGCCGGTGACTCCGCGACCAGTGAGTCGGCACTCATCTACACTCTGGCCAACCTCGGCGAGGAATTCGACACCACGGTCTTCATGCAGTGCACCTCCCCGTTCATCGACTCGGCCTCGATCGACAACGCGGTCGCCGCTGTCCGTGACGGTGAAGCCGACGTCGTGTTCTCCGCCGTTGAGGATCATTCGTTTCTGTGGCGCCTCGACGATGGCGAATCGGCAGTCGCCGTCGGACACGAGGCCAGCTTCCGCCCCCGCCGCCAGGACCGAGCCAAGCACTACAACGAGACCGGCGCGTTCTACGTCATGCGCACCGACGGCCTCATCGAACACGAGCACCGCTTCTTCGGCCGCGTCACGATCGAAGAGGTTCCGCCCGAGCACGCCCGCGAAATCGACGACATGTCGGACCTGTCACTGGTCCGTGCGATCGCCTCGACGCAGGAGACAGCGCAGGTCATCGACGTCGACGCACTCGTCACAGACTTCGACGGAGTCCACACCGACGACGGCGCCTACGTCGACGAGGACGGCAACGAACAGGTGCGCGTCCACCGCGGCGACGGCATGGGAGTCTCACGCCTCGTGAAGTCAGGGCTGCCTGTCATGATCCTGTCGAAGGAACGCAATCCAGTTGTCACCCGCAGGGCAGAGAAACTTCACGTGGATGTCACTCAGGGCGTCGACAATAAAGCGCAGGTCCTGGCCTCGTGGATCGAAGGACAGGGTCTCGACGCGGCCCGAGTGGCCTACGTCGGAAACGACATCAACGACCTCGAAGCCTTCGACGTCGTCGGCTGGCCCATTGCAGTCGCGGACGCCCAACCCAAGGTGCTCGCAGCGGCTCGTGTGGTCCTCGATCGGCCCGGCGGCAAGGGAGCGGTTCGCGAAGTCTGCGACCTCATCCCGGTCCCCGACCAGGCCACGCAGCAGCTGCCGACGCGGGGACTGACATCGGTGCTGAGCTCCGAACGCTTCGACTCACACGATGCAGACACACACCAGACAAGCAATCATCGACCATCCATCCCGCAGCAACAGCCGTTGCTCACGAATCACGCAGAAGGTTTGCGTACCAATCGAAAGCAGGTTTCATGACTGATCAACTCGCCCCCGTGGCCTTCGGAAATCACCTCGTCGGCCCGAATCAGCCCGTGTACATGATCGGCGAAATCGGCATCAACCACAACGGCGACGTCGAGATCGCGAAGCAGCTCATGGATGCCGCCGTCACCGCAGGTGCCCAGGCCGTGAAGTTCCAGAAGCGCAACCCCGATGTGGCTGTGCCCGAACACCAGAAGTCGAAGATGCGCTCCACCCCGTGGGGCGAGATGACCTACCTCGACTACAAGTGGCGCGTCGAGTTCGGCCAGGAAGAATACGCCGAGATCGACCGCTACGCCAAGGAAGTCGGTCTGCAGTGGTTCGCCTCCCCCTGGGACACTGACTCCGTGGACTTCCTCGAAAACGAGTTCGACGCACTGACCTACAAGGTCGCTTCGGCCTCGCTGACGGACTTCGAACTCCTCCGTGCGATCGCCGCCACCGGCAAGCCTGTCCTGTGCTCCTCGGGCATGTCCGATTGGGCCACACTGGACAATGCCGTCGAGGTCTTCGACCGCGACAAGCTGGTCCTCATGCACGCCACCTCGACCTACCCGCTGCCTCCCGAAGAGGTCAACCTCAAGGCCATCCCGGCAATGCGCGAGCGTTACGGTGTGCCCGTGGGCTACTCCGGCCACGAGCTGGGCCTCGAGATCTCCTTCGCCGCCGCAGCACTGGGCGCTGTGACCATCGAACGCCACATCACCCTTGACTCCTCGATGTGGGGCTCCGATCAGTCAGCATCGATGGAACCACGCGAGTTCGCCTCGCTCGTCAAGGGCGTGCGCGTCCTCGAAACCGCCTTCGGCGACGGCGAGAAGCGCGTCATGCCAGGCGAAGAGTCGAAGATCGACTCGCTGCGCAAGGTCAGCGTCTGATCTGATCTGGCTTGATCGCACTCCGATCAGCTGACAAGGGCCCCATCACCTCGCCGAGGTGGTGGGGCCCTTGTCGTGTTCCCTCGCCGAGGTGGCCGGTCGTTTTCGTGCTCAATCTGCGCCCCCAGGTTGAGAAGGAGAGACGACGAGAGCGAGCTCAGCTCTTCGCTCGTACCCCTATGTCGAGCAGCATCGCGGCCAGGACCGCGGCAAGCCCGATGAGAAGGGCGAGGACGCCGAGTCCGACGGCAAGTCCGAGGCCCGCGGCCACCGCACCGACGATGAGAGGTCCGCCGGCGTCCCCGATCTCGCGACCGATCTCCGCCGAGCCCATCGTCCTGCCCATGCGTTCGGGAGGGGTCGTGGCAGCGAGGTGTGCGAAGCCCAACGGTGTGGTGATGCCGATGCCGCAGCCGATGATGACCGCCGCGATGTAGAGCATGGCAGGCAGTGGGAAGAACGCAAGGCAGGCGATACCGACCGCCGTCGTGATCAATCCGATGCTCAGACCCTTCCGAGACGAGATTCGTCCCTGATCTCGCAGGCTGCCGATGAACGGCTGTGTGAGTGCGGAGGAGAGTGCGAGTACGGCGACGACCGCCATGCTCGCCCCGATCGGCAAATTGAGGTCGGCTCCCACCAGCGGTAGGAATCCTGCCGCGACGCCCAGTGCACCGGTGGCACCGGCCAACGCCAATGTGGGGATGAGGAAGGATCGTTGTGTGCTCTGACGGAAGAGATCCATTGCGGAGTAGCGCGGTCGAGGCAGAGGCGCCAGATGAGGCATGGAGACCCACACCCAAAGCGCAGCGCCGGCAGAGATCACGGACATCGTGAGGAAGAGTGCGGGGAATCCGCCCACCCAGATGAGCAGCGCGCCCAGCAACGGACCCAGAACGTAGCCCAGCGTCTTCCACGACCCGTACCTGCCGAAGTAGCCTCCTGCAGATGCAGGTCCGGCGAGTCTGGCGACGGCCGCCGACGATGCCGGGGAGAAGGCAGATGCCGCAGCTCCCTGGCCCAGCCGAGCCAACCCCAACAGCAGCGGAGTGGTTCCCAGCGTTCCGAGCAGCGAGGCAAGCGCGAACGCCGCCAACCCTGCCACGATGACCGGTTTCGCTCCGATCTTGTCACTGAGGGAGCCGAAGAGGGGCTTGAGTACGACCTCCGCCGCGTCATAGAGCGCCAGAAGAACACCGAAGGTGAGCAGCCCCAGGCCGATCCCGCCGCTTTCGGCACCCAGCCCGGCGGCGATGCTGTGAGCGCCGAACGCCGTGGTGAAGCCAGCGGCATAGAGCGGAGCCAGCACCCGAGGAGCAGGGCCGGGGTTCGTCGCGTCTTCCGGTTGACCGTTGTCGTGTGACCGGCTCATCGCGTCGGCTCCTCGGGATCAATGCCGATCGCGTCGGACCAGGTCTCGATCGTCTGGCCATTCGTCTGGCCGATCGTCTGACTGGTCGCATGGACTGCCTGGTAGACCCGCTCGGCATAGTCATCGAGGGCGGCGGCACAGCTGCGCAGGCGGTCCTCGGCAACCACCGCCTCGGGCAGTTCTAGGACGTCACGCTTCTTCAGGTCTCGGAACCAGCGACGCAACCGGTCGAGGCTCTGCTCTTCTTCCTCGAGCTCGGCGAAGGTGAACTTCCGCTTCGCGATCTCTCGAGCGATCTCTTCGTCGAATTTTCCGCAGTCGGCGGTGAATTCGGACCATTCGTCGATTCGCGCCGTGGTGAAGACCTGCCGGATCACAGCTTCGGATTGCTCGTCCCGCGCGCGAGCATCGAAGATCGCGAGCGTGCCGTCGCCGGCGCGGCACAGCTCCTCGGCACGGTCGAGACCGGGGCCAAACACCGGAGATTCGGGCAGAGCCCACAGCCCGGAGGCGACGGGAACGGCGCCGGTTCTGCGCAGCTGTCGCCACACGGCAACTCGGTGCCGTGACGGCTCGGAGGGGATCTGGACGAGCAACAGCATCCATTCAGTATTCTCTGTCACACTGTCGAGTGTAACAGTCGTTACAAATAGGGGACTGATGAAGTCGTCACTGCTCGATCGAACTTTTCAGATCAGCCTGATCCTCAAAGGGATCGACGGGCTGCTGGAGATCTTCGGTGGTGTCCTGCTGCTGGCAGTCACTCCCAGTCAGATCGGAGCAGTCGTCCGCGCCCTCACTCTGCATGAGCTCGCTGAGGATCCCACTGACCTCATCGCCGGAGCCTTGGTCCATTCCGCCGGAGCACTGACCACGTCGGCCTCCCTACTCGCTGCCGTGTACCTCCTCGCCCACGGGCTGGTGAAGGTCGTCCTGGTGTGGGCCGTACTCAGCGACCGCCTCTGGGCCTTTCCGTGGATGATCGCGTTCCTGCTGCTTTTCATCGCTCTCCAGACCTATCGACTCTGGGGTAGCTTCACTTGGGCCCTTCTGGCGCTGACCCTCTTCGACGCCTTCGTCGCCTGGCTCACCTGGCATGAATACCGAGTCCACCGGAAACGGAGGAGACGGCTTTCACCAAATAGACCCTCACGACCGCCGAGGCGATTGTGAGGTCAGCGTCGAAGGCGACGTGAGTGCCGAGAGCGATGGAGGCGACGTCATCGTCAGCGACGTGAGTCTCGGAGACGTCGGATGCCTGTGGTGACTCTCTTCGCCCGCCATGTCAGTCCGTGCCCGACCTTGCCGGTGAGCACCTTCGCCTCGGCCAGTGCCGTGCGATCGTTGACGGATTTGAGCTGCGAGAGTGCTTCGTCTAGGCGCAGCTGCCGCTCGGCCGATTCCTCGGTGGCACGCTTGACTTCTGCGGTGCGGTCCTCGAGTTCTTCGGATCGGCGATTGAGTCGCTGGGACGTCTGGTTCAGTTCGCTTCGGAGATCGTCGCGCTCGGTTTCGACGCGTGAACGCATCGCCGTTGCGTCCTCCAGCTGTTGCCGGTGATCACGCCGCGTTTTCGACAGTAAGCGGGTCTGGGCGGCGCTGAATTCCTCTGCCTCAGCCACTGCAGCAAGGTGGAATTCCTCGGCCCGAATCTCGGAGACCGTCCGCGTGCGTTCGTCCCCCACCAACCTACCGCCCGTTGCGGGAGCAACCGCTCCCGAGCGGGATCGCAGCGCTTCGGCGATGGCGAGGTGATTCTCGCGTGTAGTGTCGAACAGGTCCTGCCGAGTCGTCAGCAGGTCGCCTTGCAGATCATTGCCCTCGGCGTAGGCCGCTTCGATAGTCTCGACGATCCTCTCGGCCAGGGCATGCGCCCGCAGAGCAACGCTGTCGGTCGCGGCGGTGCCCTCGCCGCCGCGGCGCTCGGAGGACAAGCCCTCCGGCCCCACAGGGACGACAAACTCGGAATGACCGATGTCGGTAGCGAAATAGCCCAGTTTGGCATGCAGGTCCAGAGAGATCGGGATTGAGCCGACTCCGAACGGGATCATCTGCGCATGCCCACGACCGCCGAGCACATAGGGAATAGAGGCAAACAGATCGAAGCCGGCGAAGAACCCGACGTCGGCTCCATAGAGCCTGATCTCCTCGACCTCGGGCACTTCGGCGACCATTTGCCTCGACACCTCGGCGTCGTCCGGGTGGAACGGGACACTGAGAACGGTCCAGTCCTTGGCCACGAGCATCCGGGCGGCGTCGATCGTGGCCTGATGGATCACCTCGGCGTCATAGCCTGCGGCCTGCTGACGTGGGTGAACGAGCATCTGGATGGCCAAGACCTTCTCGCGCGGATCCGGACGGCGATCGCGCAGCGGTTCGTAGAGTAGGCCCGCGATGGTCGTCGGGCACGGCTGGAACCGGATCGAGTCAGTCCGTGAGGGCACCCCCGTCCGCGAACCCGCGGATGCTCCTGACCCTTCAGCGTCTCCCCCGCCGGTACCCAGGTCTCCCCCGCCGGCACCCACGAACTTCGTCATCGTGTCGATGCTGCCGATGTTGCGCAGGCCGAAGAACACGGACTGGTCGAGGACCTGGCTGACATGGGAGCGCATGAGATCGTCGAACTCGGGCTGACCGGGGAACCGGTTGTCGCCGAGCGCATAGATGATGAGCGGGACCTCGATGGCGGCGAGCGTCTCGGCGGATATCTTCCACTGCCAGCCCGAGAGACGGTTCGGGTTCGTATCCTGCAGGAACAGCCCACCGCCGCCGATGACCACAGCATCCGCCGAGGAGTTGATTCGCTGCACCAGCGCCAGGTCCACCTCGCGGCGCAGTGCGGCCGCCGATGTGAAATCGACCTCAGTGCTCGACTTCCCCGAGCCGCCTGAGCCAGCTGGGCCTCCAGAACCCATCACTCGGAAGGCGTCCCTGACCACAGGGAAAAGGGCCTTGTCGCCGTAGTTTCCCCAGGTCGGGATGTCGAAGTGGAAGAGCTTCAGGTCCGGCATTGACCAAGGCTATGGGCGGAGGGAGAACAGTAGGTGAACTTCACCTGACCGGGGCGTCAACCTCGGCGCAACCCACCGTTCGCTTGGGAATTCTACGATCAATCGAATGCGAACCCGCCACTACGCACACCCTTGCGAAAGGACCCAATGACAGCCCCAGTCGTCAGTGTCATCATCGCCGCGAAGAACGCCGAGGAAACGATCGGCGGGAGCCTGAAGAGTCTGGTCAACCAGCGCTTCGGCCGTGACGAACTGGAGGTCGTCGTCGTCAACGACGGGTCCACCGATGACACCGCGGGAGTCATAGACGAATTCGCGAGCCAGCTCAATCTCGTCGCGATCCACAATGCCGAATCACGCGGGGTCTCCACCGCGCGCAACACTGCGTTGGAAGCTGCCACAGGTGAGACGATCACCTACCTCGACGGGGACGACTGGTATGCGCCGGGACATCTGCGGTCCCTGACGGATTCGATCACCGGGTTGGACGTGGACTTCGTCAAGACCAACTACCTCATCGTCAACGGCTTCAACCGCAAACTGCGCAACGCCCCCTGCCTCACCCACAACACGGCGCTCAACCCCAGGGACTTCATCCTCCCCCACGACGCCTCGACGATGGTCGACTTCCCCGAGTGCTGGACCGGCATCTACTCCCGGTCGATGGCCGAGCGAGGACTGCTGGAGTTCAACCCGGAACTGCGCACCTGCGAGGACCGACCTTGGACGTGGCGACACCACCTCGAGACCGACAGCTTCGCCGTCGTCGACACCGCAGGCCTCTGCTATCGCAAGGGCAGCGCCACCTCGTTGACGGCGATCTTCGATGAACGCCAGCTCGATTTCATTCCGGCGTTCCGATCCGTGTTCGCCATGCTCGAGGACAAGCCGGAGTTCCGCCGCTTCGAACGCAAGGCGGTGCGCAACTTCCTCTCCATCCTCTACTTCCAGATCCACAACCGCGGCTCCTCGATGAACCATGAGGTCAGGTCGAAGCTCAATGTCGGTGCGGTGAACACCCTGCAGGACATCGATAACGACATCATCGACCAGGCGCTGCACAACTACGGGGAGCACCGACTGCCCGTGATCGAGTCGATCGTCAGGAGGGCCCGCTGATGACCCAGATCATCCAGATCTCAACCCAGTACCAGCTCGCGAGCATTGTTGCCCTGATCCGGGCCGGACACCTCGGTGAGGCCGAGGTGCGCCGGATCCTCGTCATTGCCAACAACTCCTTCGCCCCCGAACTGACCCCGGCCGCCGATGCCATGCCCGGTTCGGCCAGCCTGCTGTCCTCCTTCGATCTCATCGTCGACTGGAACGCCACCATCTGGCCCAACCACCCGAAGGCCTTCGGCATCTCCGGCGAACGTGCCCCGCTCATGCAGCGGTCGCTGCGCTCCGAATGGGCGATCGCCGATGACGAGCCCATCGACCTCATCGTCGAATCCCTGCCCGGACATCCGGCCGGCGTGCTCACTCAGATCTTCACCACGGCCACGATCTCGGTGCACTCCGATGGGCTGATGAGCTACGGCCCGATCCGCAATCCGCTGTCCCTGCCGCAGTACCAGCGCCTGTCCACGATCTACTACACGGACCTCCTGCCGGGCATCACCCCACGTCAGCTCGCGGAGCACTCCCCCGACCGGGTGGCTCTGCCGCCGGCTGACCTCAAGTCGGTCTTCGATGACATGGCCGCCGAGGTGGCTCCGGAGTTGGCGGCGGCGGATCTCGCCGATCCGATCCCCGACGCCGCCATGGTCCTCGGCCAGTACCTGGCCCAGATCGACCTCATCACCGCCGAGGAAGAGCTGGATCTGCACCTGCAGATGATCGATGAGGTCAAGGCGCGCGGACTCTCCACGGTCATCTTCAAACCTCACCCCACCTCGGCGAGGACGACGACCGAACCCCTACGCAGGCGCAGTCACGAACTGGGACTGACGTTCGTGCTCGCCGATGTGCCGCTGCTGGCCGAGCTCGTCATCTCCACCACCCGGCCGGAACTCGTCGTCTCCTGCTATTCGACCGGACTTGCGACCGCACGCGCACTCTTCGGGACCGACACCGCCGCGATCGGCACCTCGATGATGCTCCAGGTCCTCGCCCCGTATCAGAACAGCAATCGGATCCCGCTGACCATCGTCGATGCTCTCCATTCGGGCGGATATGCTCTGAAGGATCTGGGCCCGCTCATCGACGCCGTCACCTACTGCATGCAGTCCGAGACAGCCTCCTACCTGCGCGGCAATGCGATCGAGTTCCTCGAATCGGCCGTCGGCGGGGATGACATGAAGTACTTCAAACGCAAGCGCCTGTCGAAGTTGGACCTGCCAGGGCAGTTGGAGATTCCACCGCATCGCAAGGGACTCAGCTCAGCCAAGCGTCGTCTGCGCACGCGGGCCAAGCGCGCTCAGCACACGCTGAAGAACTACGGGATCTCCATCGACGGCCCGAAGCTCGTTCCGAAGGTGAAGTCGACACTGAACTCGAGGCTCGGTGTGAAGCTCAGATCGGAGCCGGACGGATGATGGCCAAGAAGGGCTCCGCGAAGAAGGATCCCAAGAAGAAGTCGAACAAGAAGCAGACGGACAAGAAGAAGTCAGGCCCGAAGAAAGACGAGGTCACAATGACTATCACGAAGGACTCAGAAGCCCCCACACAGAAGGCGTCCGCCCCACCTGCTGAAAAGTCAGCAGCGAAGTCCAAGAAGATTCGGCTGACCTCGATCGCCTTCGTCGAGTCTCCCCTGCAGTTCCTCTCCGCTCTCGAAGCTCACGAACCGGCAGAGGACCTGCTCATTCGTGCCAGAGCCAACGCGAAGGGAATGACCTCATTCCTCGATGCCTTCGACTCCGCCTGGCTGCCGAAGAACATCACCCTCGAACGCGTCGGTGCCAAGCCCGGAATCCTGCGCCAACAGAGCTTCGACCGCATCTACATCGGCGATGCCTGCTCCGGACAGGTCCACAAGGCACTCGCGCTGGCCTACCTGGAGCGTCGCATGCCCGAAGTCGTCATCCTCGATGACGGTCTGGCCACCTATTCGACGATCGAAATCCTCACCGCCAAACGCGGACCGTTGGTGCGGCCACGGCAGAAGCTCAAGGCCTCACGTGCGATTATGGCGGCACACGTCGCGGATCGTCTGCGGGGCCTGGCCCCGGTGGGCAAGCTGCGCTGGCACACCGCCTTGCCCGTATCGAAGGCCATGCGCAAGGCCTTCCTCAAAACGGGCGCCGAGATCACCCGCCATAAGTTCGAGCACCTGCAGACCCTGCCTACCGGCGGCAGCCACCCCCGAGACAACCCGGTCATCGGCTCGGCGCTGGTCGCCGATGGGCTCATCCACGCAGATTCCTACCGGGCCTGGCTCGAGGAGCTCATGGCCAACGGTCCGATCACCTACTACCCGCACCGCCGCGAAACCGACGAGTTCCTTGCCGAGCTCGGCCGCGACGAGCGTGTGCGCATCAAACACGTCGGCCTGCCCATCGAGCTGCGTCTGGTGAACCTGCCGCCGGACTCCACCATCCGCAGCCTGCCCAGCACCGCGGCGATTTCGCTGGCGACGCTCAACCCGGACGTGACCATCGCCGTCACCGAGATTCCGGCGGAATGGTGGACCGGTGCCTCCGCCGATAGTCTGCGTAAGTCCCTCAATGCCCAATCGGTCAAGGCAGATGTCGACTCCTGAACCACCACCACACGCAGACGCACCTCTCCGGATCGTCTCCATCTCGGATTCCGAGTCCTACCTCAAATGGGCGACCCAGCTGCTGAGTTCCCTCCCCGGCATCGAGGCTCACGTCTACCTCATCGACAATCCGATTCTGCCCACCGATGAGCAGATCACCCACGCCATCGCCGGCACCGCCTGGGCTGGGCGCAGCATCCCGGTCGTGACCCGCGCCGACCTGGCCCACATCATCGCCGACCATCACGCCGACATCGTGCTCGGCGCCGCCACCGGTCCGATCGTCGCCCAGCTCTTCCTCACCGCGAACCTGCTCGAGCAGCGCCCGGCTCTGGTCTCGGGGCTGCCCGGCATGGGGCTGCCTGCCAGCACCAAGGGCATGAATTATCGGCGGCTGATGGACGCCTTCATCACCCATTCCTTCGCCGAGGTGGCCCAGTACACCGAGGTCAGTGCACTTACGCAGGTGCCCTGTGAGATCTACCTGTCCCGCCTGCCGATGCTGCGCTCGGCCGGTGTCCCGGAGTCGAAGGCCGAGACCGCCGAAACCCCGCAGACACTCGTATTCGCTCCACAGGCCAAGGTTCCCGAATCGCTGGCCGATCGTGAGGCAATCGTGCGCGCCCTCGCGAATTTCGCCTCTTGCCACGGAGAATCGAGCGTGATCATCAAGATGCGCTCACGCCCCGGCGAGCATGAGACGCATCACGAGCTCCACTCGTACTACGACATTCTCGAGTCGCTGCGCGGCGAAGAGGTCCCTGGCGCCGACCTCATCGGCCTCGGCTACGGCCCCCTCGACGAGTTCCTCGTGCCCGGGGCTGCCCTGGTGACGGTATCGTCGACGGCGGCCTTGGAGGCCTTCGACCGTGGCATTCCGACCCTGCTGATCTCGGACTTCGGCTTCGATCGGGACCTTCTCAACGAGCCCTTCGCCGATTCCGGTGCCACCGGGACCCTCGCCGAGGTGGCCGCCGGGGACATCGGATTCCCCACCTCGGCATGGTTGGCTGAGAACTACTTCCATTCCGACGACGGCAGGCTGCGTCACCATCTGAAGCTGCTCGCTGTACGTGCCCGAGCAGGTCAGCTGCCGAACCGGCGAAGTGCCGTGTGGAAGCAGAAGCGTCTGCTGATCCGCGCCGAGCTGCGCACTATGGCGCCGACTCCAGTCATCCGCGCCTACCGAAAGCTGCGGTACGCGCGGTAGGTCTCAGGCACGACTCTGCAGCTGAGCCTCCACACCGAGGATGATGGTCTCCAACCCGTATTCGTAGATCGCCCTATGGCTGGTCACCGCTTGGTACTTCTCCCCCACAGCTGACCCCACCCTGCTCGAGATGGGGAATGAGCCTGCGGGCATCACCTGTTCGAGCAGTGGAGCATTGGCATTCCACCAATCGAGGTCGCTCACACCCGAACCGGCCATGAGTCTCTGCGCATTGATGCTGCCAGCCGCGCTGGCCGAGGCATGCGATTCGATGAGTGAGACCGTGTGGTCCATGGCGATGTCGTCGAGTCCGGTGCCTTCGAAGGCCTCGAGCGCCCATTCGTAGCGGGCCGAAATCTCGGGGCCGATCCACGGCCGATGTGACTGTGCATCGACCAGCCACGGATGCCGGTGATACTCGTCCCAGAGGATCTCCGAAAAGGTGCGCACCCGGTCCGCCAACGACCCCGAATGCTCAGGCTGCGGACTGAGCCCGATGACCTTGTCGACCATGAGTCCGATCAGGCCGGATCTGTGCGGCACGTAGCTGTACAGGGTCATGACCGAGACTCCGACCGCCTCGGCGACCTTGCGCATCGAGAGCGCCTCAAGTCCTTCCGCGTCGGAGAGGACGATCGCGGCATCGATGACCTGATCGACGCTGAGCTTCCGACGCGGACCGCGCCGGCCTTGCTCCACGTCGAGATGATCGCGCCAGAGCAAGCGCAGGACCACGTCGGCACTCTCCGGATCGAACCGTTGCGAGTCGGCTTCGGAATTCATTCTTGCAGTCTACTCCGTGCGGTGTACAATGTTTCAATCAAAATAATTCCGTACAGTGTTAATAGTTAGGAATCGGTATGCGCGAAACAGGCGAACGACCCCGGGGAGGTCCGGCGGTGCGAGCCGCAGGACTGGTCAAGACCTACGGCAAGGTGCGTGCCCTCGACGAGCTCTCGATCGAGATCCCAGCAGGACGGATCCATGGCCTGCTCGGACCGAATGGTGCAGGAAAGTCGACGCTGATCAACATCCTGAGCACGCTCGTCGACGTCTCCGAAGGCAGCGCAGAGGTCGTCGGCTTCGACGTCAGCGCCCAGGCGACCGAGGTGCGCCGCCGCATCGGACTGATCGGCCAGAGCGCGGCTCTCGACGAAATCCTCGGCGGCCGCCAGAATCTTGTGATGTTCGGTCAGCTGTTCGGACTCTCTCGTCGTGAGGCCGGGTCGAGGGCCGATGAGCTGCTCGAGAAGTTCTCCCTCGCCGAGGCGGCAGACCGCGCCGTGAGCACCTATTCGGGAGGAATGCGCCGACGTCTCGACATCGCCGTGGGAATGATCCTCGACCCCGAGGTCCTTTTCCTCGACGAACCGACCACCGGCCTCGACCCGCGCGGACGCACAGATGTGTGGAACTCGGTGCGCGAGATCGCCGGACGGGGCACCACCGTGTTGCTGACCACCCAGTATCTGGAAGAGGCAGATGTTCTGGCAGATCGGATCTCGATCATGAAGTCGGGCAGGATCATCGCCGAGGGCACCCCGAGCGAACTCAAACAGCAGCGCGGCGGTGACCGGATCGAGATCACCGGAGGCGACGCGGCCAAGGCACGGGCCATCCACCAGGCGCTGCGCATCGGGGCAGAGACCCTAGAGACTAACGGAGCGACAAGCGAGGTGGAACTGGACGAGGACACCGGCGTCGTCACCTACCCGGCGACACGAGGCTCTCGCGATCTCAGCACGGTCATCCTCCGCCTCGACAACGCAGGAATCATCGCAGACGACATCGTTCTGCGCCGACCGACTTTGGACGAGGTCTTCCTCGCCCTGACGGAGAAGGAGCACGCATGAGCATTGTCAGAGAGGGCCTCATCCTCACCCGCAGAGATCTCGCCCATTGGGTGCGCCAGCCATGGACCCCGATCTTCAACCTGCTGTTCACCATCATGCTGCTGCTGATGTTCGCCTTCATCTTCGGCGGATCCATCCAGCTGCCCGGCGGCGGTGACTACATCCAGTTCCTATTGCCGGGCATGATGACGCTGGCGATGATGTTCGGGCTCGAGTCCACCATGACGACGATGGCCGCCGACGCCAAAAAGGGCATCACCAACCGGTTCAGATCAATGCCGATCAGCGATTCCTCTGTCTCACTCGGCAGGGTCGGGGCCGACATGGTCACCTCCATCGTCGAGATCGCCATTCTCCTCGTCGGCGGACTGCTGCTCGGGTGGCGGGCGACGAACTCGCCGCTCGCGGGACTTGCCGCCGTGGCACTGCTTCTATGGCTGCGCTTCGCTGTTCTGTGGGTAGGGATCTTCCTCGCATTGACCGCGGGCAGGCACGATGGGGCGACCGTCCTCGTGCAGGTGCTCGTCTGGCCTGCGGGCTTCCTGTCCAACGTCTTCGTCGCGCCGGAGTTCATGCCCTCCTGGCTGGGAGCGGTGGCGGCGTGGAATCCCATTTCGGCGACCTCAACGGCAGTGCGCGAACTGTTCGGGAACCCACTTGGCATCAGCGGCGGATGGTTGACCGATTATGGGGTCCTTGCCGCAATAGCCTGGCCGCTGGTGATCACAGCAGTCTTCCTGCCGCTGTCGGCTCGGGCATACCGTCGGTTGCGGAAATAGGAGTCACCGAACAGCAAGCAGTCACTCTGCCGCGTCGCGGACGTCCTGTCCGTCCTCGGCGTAGGCCTTGAAGTCCTGCATGTGCTGGCGCGTCTGTTTGATGAAGGCACCGCGCATAAAGGGTGCCACCACTCGCAGCAGGCCGGTGAACCGGTATTCGTTTTCACTCACCCAGTGGGTGGTCTCCGGGCCGCTTTCAGTCAGGTGCTCATGCGCGGCGCTCCACATGCCGGTCGCGACGATCTCGCGCCCGAAATGGATGACCTGATCCGAGGTGATGTCATGCAGATTCGTCGGTTCCCGACGCGTGATGGTCTCGGTGCATTCCATCGATTGGCGTCCTGACTGAAATACAACCCTCGATTCGGTTCCGACTTGTCCGTCCTCACCGTGAACAGTCTCGTGCAGCACTAGGCCTCGTAACCACTTAGGCCGGTGCTCGGGGTCGCTGAGGAGCTGGATGACCCTCTCCCGTGGGCGCGCGATCTCAATCGAGATGGTGAATTTCATGGTGAAGGTCTCCGGACTCCGCGGGGGTCGGCCCTGCAGTGGTCGGCTCTACAGTGGTCTGCCCTGCAGCGTGTGGTCATTGCCGGTTCTCGTCGATCTGACGCTTGTGGAAGAGAACGAGATCCTCAATCAGTTCAGCGGGCAGGGGCTTGTCCAGGGTGAACTGAATCGCGTGGGCGGTTGTCCTGTAGCCCTCCAGTCGGTCCTTGAACTCGTCGATCGCCCACGACGAGGGGTAGAAGCTCATGTGCTTCTTCGAGGCAGTGAAGTACACCAGCGCGCGGTCCTTGTACTTCAGCGTCGGCATGCGGTAGCTCACCGACTCTTGAACGCTCGGGACGAGCCTTGTCACTAATGCACGAATTCGCTCGAGTTCCGTTCGGAAGACCGGATCTATCCCGTCGAGGTACTCGTCAATGCTCGTCACCTTTTCACTCATCGTCTTGTTCCTCTCTGGTCAGTGAACGCCTCAGCCTTTGGGTGGCGGCACATCTCATGTCATGGCCACGTAGAACTCGGCCGTTTTCAGTGCACGCGCCTCCGCATCTCCGGCGGGTGTTCCAGCTTCTCCATCCACCTGGCCCCACGCATGGGCAACCAGCCGGATCAGTTTCTGGCTCTCGGAGGAACTCATGTCCTCCTCCACCGCATCAGGAACCGCTCGAGCACCGCCGGAAAGATAGAGTGACAGGGCTCGCAGGCCCTCTTCCCACCCCACACCCGTGGCTCCGGGACCGTAGGTCTCCCAGTGTTCCCCGAGTGGAACGTGATGAGTCAATCGGAGCACGGTGCGCTCCCCAGCAGCCTCGATGAGGTCGACATCGACGTAGCTGACATCCCCTTCGTACTCCCACGTAAGCGCCAGCTGGTGGGGTGCCTCGCATCGCAGGATGTCTCCCTCCGTGCCGCTGCCCATGAGCGCATACCGGCCACCCAGCGCAAGGTCGCCGCTGATCGGCTCGAACCATCGCGAGAGCCGTTGAGGGTTTGTGCACGCGTTCCACAAGTCGGTGACATCGGTGTCGAATGTGCGCTCCAGAACAACCTGGTGCACGCCGCCACTGGTCACAAGCTGACGAATCACCGAATTGATCTCGCTGGCAATGTTCATTGGGCATCGCTCTTCGTCGACGATTTCCCTCGGCGCACCTCAGCGTCAAGGGCAGACAGCGCATCGCCCCACAAGCCCCGGAACTGCTCCAGCCACGTGTCGATATCACGCAGCGCGGCCGGGTCGAGCGAGTAGAGGCGTCTCGTGCCCTCTGCGCGCGAGTGCACAAGGCCCGATTCACGAAGTCTTCGCAGATGACGAGAGGTGGCAGGTTGCACAAGCCCGAATTCCGTCTTCATCACGTCAGTCAGCTCGCCCGCGGACACCTCGTTGTCGGCGAGGCACTCAACGATGCGGCGTCGAGCCGGATCAGCAAGGACTGCGAGAGCTTCCATGCAGTGAATATAACAGATTGTGTTATATACATCTAGGAAAACTTTCCGACGCGACAACGGTGGAGTCAGCGCGGGAGCCGAGGCCAGCACCGGAGCTTCAGTCTCGGTCGTCGGGAACTGTGCTCGGTTCCTCCATCTCCACGACCACCTCGGCGTCGGGAGATGCCTCTTTGAATACCCACGTGCGGTAGGCGTAGAAGCGGAAGATCATGGCCAAGCCGACGCCGATGATGTTCGTCGAAATGTTGTACGTCAGCTGGTCACGCATGTCGAGCAGGTACCAGGTCACGCCCAGCGGGATGACGGTGATGATCATTCCGGCCATGTTGACGGCGATGAAGAGCGAGATGCCGCGCAGATTCGAGCCAGTGGTCCGGTCCCCATAGGTCCAGAGCCTGTTACCCATCCATACGACGGCCATCGAGATGATGGTGGAGACGATCTTGGCCTTGATCGGGCTGCCCTCGAGCAGCGGGGGGATCGACCCCAGGCCGTATGCGAGGACATTGGACAGGCCCACGTCGACGATGTATCCCAAACCACCGACAGTGAGGAACTTGAACGCTTCCGCCGCGAGGCGCCGCACACGGGCCGACAATGACTCTTTCATTACAGTCACCGAGTCTAATCGGCCAGGTTTCGGACTCGCTGAATGCCCGCGATCGCGGCGTGCCCGGGGATCACGGGGTCTCCCCCGGCGCCGAGGTGGTGGTGCGCTCCCCCGGTTCCGGAGCATCCGCGGCCGTCGCGGCTCGCTGGGCTGTCTGGGCTCGTCGGTTCCGCCACATCGCCAGGACGAACAGCAGCGCGGTGGTCACGGCCAGCGCCGGCCAGAACGTGTACCGGAAATGGTTCGACGGGACGATCGGGAAGTATCCGAACACATAGAACAGCGCCGAGGTGGACAGCATCGTGATCTCGGGCAAGAAGGTCCGTGTCCCGGCAGTCTTCACCGCCCTCGCACCCACCGACGTCGTCTCTCGAGTTCTGGCGCGATAGGCGAAGACCAGGAGGAGACCTGCGAGAAGAGTCCAGAACCAGGGCTTGAACAGCATCGGGAAGGTGTCGAGTGCGAAGTCCTCCACATAGGGCTTGACGATGTAGTCGGCCTTGGCATCACCCTGCTCGATGCCGACATCCGCCGCGGCCCCGTGCCACTCGGCCGGCCAGTACTCCACGACAGAGGAGAAGAAGTAGAAGGAGAAGACTGCCGCCCGGTACTTGGCATAACGGAGGGGGTGGGTGATCACCTCGGTCACCCACAGGTCCTTCAGCTCCTCCTGGTGGGCGATCGGCGAGAACGGTTCTCCAGTCTCACCCTTGCCGTAGCAGTTCCAGTAGGCGTCCCAGATCTCGCCCTTCTCCAGGCATTTGTCGCGGGCCGTGCTGATCTTGTCCTTCAGCTCGGCAGGAGCGTCCGATGCCTGGAGATCGCCGTTGGGCACGGAGAACATGACGTCGTCAAGGAAGATCTGCGAGATCTGACCGGTGGCCTCCACGTCCTCCTGCGACGCGATGGCCGCATCCGTGGCCTTGAGGCCTGCGCCCAAGACGACGAGGACCAACAGCGAGGCCACCGCCGTCGCAATCCCTCGCCGGGCAGCGAACCGGGCACCAGCCCCTCCCCCGAACTTGGCAAAGCGTCGACTGCTGCGCAGCCGCTTGACCAGGAGGTATCCGATGTAGACCGCTATCGGGACGATGGCGAAGATGGCGTTCTTCCTCAGTCCGAACGCATACACGAGCAGCACCAGAGCCGGGATCCAGAGCAGCCAGGTCTTCGGGACGAAACGAGTGATGATGAGGAGGACGACGGCCAGCAGTATGGCCACGGCCATCTGCGTGTCCTTCCACATCGTCGTCATCTGCGACACCACCCACGGGGTGGCCATGATCGCCGGCCCAAGCAGCGACGCCCACCGTGGTGCGCCCCACCTGTGTACGATCACGCCGAGTGCCCAGCAGGCGAGGGCGAGGATCACGACCTGCAGGACGAACAGGCTTCCGGCTGCACCAGTGATGCTGATGAGAACACGCCACACGGCACTCATCACCGGCGGGTGCCAGTCGGAGAACGGAATGTCGCCGGTGGCTTGGGCATACTGATTGCCGATGTCGACATTGGCGCGCCCCGGGAAGAAGAGCGCGGTGAAGACCACTGCTGGCACAAGTGTCAGCAGGGCGAGGAAGGCGTCCCAGGCGATGGCTGAGGCGAAGAAGCTTCGCAGCTTCGTTGGTTTCGGTGCCGTCATGAGGCGAGCGGGGTCCTCGCAGCAGACGACTGGCGAACAGTCTGACGCGGCAGGTCAAGTTCCGAGGCGCCGGCTTCCGGCACGCTGACCGCCGGTAACCCCAGGTAGGCCAACCGCGAGGTCTCACGTCTGGCACGGCGCAGACCGTCCAAGGTCAGACCCACGCTGCCGAGCAGGAAGGCCAAGCCCATCAAAGCGGTGGCGAGGATGGCCGTCGGGAACCTGGGCACCAGCCCGGTCTGCCAGAACTCCCACACCACGGGCAGCCCGAACAGCAGTGAGGCGAGCGCAAGAATGGTGGTGATGACACCGTAGAACAGCCTCGGCCGTTCATGCCTGACCAGGGCGGAGATGAGCCCGAGGATGCGGAACCCGTCCTTGAACGTCGAGAGCTTGGACTCGCTGCCGTCGGGACGGTCGCGGAAATCGATGGGCACCTCGGTGCTGGGCAGGCGCAGCGACATCATGTGCACGGTCAACTCGGTCTCGATCTCGAAGCGTTTGCTGATCGCGGGGAACGACTTCACGAATCGGCGGGAGAAGACCCGGTAGCCCGAGAGCATGTCGGTGACCTGGGACTGGAACAGCCAGCCGGTGAGCCGATTGAACATCATGTTCCCGGCCTCGTGACCGGGTCGATACGAGGTGGACTCCTGATTGTCCTGACGCACGCCGAGCACATGGTCATACGGCCCAGAGACCAGAGTCTCGATCATCTCGGGCAGATGAGAGGCCTCATAGGTGTCGTCACCGTCGATCATCACGTAGATGTCGGCGTCGATATCGGCGAAGGCGCGCCTGACGACGTTGCCCTTGCCCGGGGAGTTCTCCTTGCGAACGATCGCGCCCGCCTCGGCGGCTCTCTGCGAGGTCCGGTCATTGGAGCAGTTGTCATAGACGTAGACGATGATTCCCGGCACGGCCGCTTTGAGATCACGGACCACCTTCGCCACCGTGATCTCCTCATTGTGGCAGGGCACGATCGCAGCGATCCTGGTGGTGTCCTCGAGCATGCGGTGATCCCCTCGTCGTTCTCGTCCGACCGCGCTACCGAAGCAGCAGGCGACCATGACCCTCAGCTACCCAGGGATACGGGCGCGAAGTGACGATGAGGTTACGAGAACGCGAACTGCGCCGGTCCTTCCTCGCGGCTTCCGCCACTGTTCACACTCCCGTCATCTCCCTCGCCGAGGTGGAGCGTCAGTCCTGCGACAAGTCGACCTTCAATGCTTCAAGAAGCTTGTAGACTGTCGAGGACGGATTGTCGTCGGGGAAGTCAGTGCCGTCATTGCGATGTCGCTTCTCGAGAGATTTAGCTCGACGCACAGCTTCAGTCCGGCGATTCATATAGTCTGCAGCAGCCAAATGCTTGCCGTCGGACTGATCAATAGCGTTGCGCATGCTGATCGCCTGATCGGTCTCTAAGAATGCTGTCTGCGTCGCATGGTGCAAGACCAGCCACAGTTCGAAACACGGATTGCTGACGGCTGTTGCGACACCGTTGTCACGGGCTTAGGTCATTGCACCCTTTAGGTTGGGGTGGGGAACGGGACTTTCAACGTCAAAGACGCACCAGTATTGATCGATGTCCAAATCATTGCGCCGTTTGTCTTCACAGGCTGAATCGACAAGCGTGGACGGGACCGCACCGGTCTCCTCGATCAGAACCTCGACCGCAGTCCTCTCTGCCGACTCCGGCAACCTACTCAGCGCAGATATGTACTCTGGCTCAGTCGCTGCACCCTCCACGTAGATCCGAAACGTCGCGCGAACGGCCTTCGTCTCGGTTGTGCGCTTCAGCGACTTCTTTTTGTCTCGACGTGTTCGAGCGCTCATCCGATCAGCCCCAGCTCACGCAGAACTTCCGGTCGCGACACATCCGGCAACGCGCCGAATCGACCACTGAGATATCCCGCCTCGATGTTGCGCGATCGACGGACGCTTTCGCCGGCATAGTCCGCGAGTGCACCAAACCTCGTTGCTCCGTCCGGCCCTTTCTCCGTCAACCGGATCTCATCGCGATTGAGCCGGTTGAGCAGGTTGGTGTCGTGCGCGGTGAAGATCAGCTGCGCATTATTGGGATTCGAAGAGGGGTCTTGGAAGAACTTCACCAATTGAGCAGTCAAGATCGGATGAAGACTCGAATCAATCTCATCAAAGAGAACAACAGAGCCGTTCTCGATCGCGACCAAGATCGGACCAATCAGGTTGAACCACTCGCGGGTGCCCGCTGATTCAGCAGCGAATTCAAATGCCACTCTCTCCCCCGAGATCTCGTGGACGAGTTGAGCATTCTTACGTGCACCTCCCGTGCTGACCCTGCCTGCACGAATCGCTGGGCCCTTCGCAATTTCAACATCAGATATTCCCAGATCGGCCATCTTCAGCAAGGTCAATGCGTTGTGGCGGCGTTCTGCTCTGCCCCTGACTTTCAACTTCTCTTCGCCATCGAACATCGTGTCCAAGTCAGCATCATCGAAGGCATCGAACAGATCCATTTGCTGATCAGCTGCACCGTCGAACAAGCTCAGTGTCGACTGGCGTTCCAGTTCAGGCAGTCTCGAGGTTCCTTCGAACTGTTTGCCCAACGGGGTCATCTTCAGCAGCTCGTGAGTGAAACCAGAAGTATGAGGTTCGTCAAAACGACGCATAATCGACAGCGCCAAAGTCCTGTCGGTCAAGAGCGCACGAGTTCCCGACAGCTCGCCGAGGCCCCTCTGCAGTGTCAGTTCGTTCCCTTCGCGTTCGAACAGTTTCCGCCGTCGGCCCGCAGGATAGTGATAGAGCGCCTCAAAGCTGACACTATGTCGACCGATGTCGAGGTAGTAGTCGAAGCGAATACCGGACACAGTCATCTCGATGACGAACGATGAGTCGCTGTCCTTCGCATCACCGAACAAGAACGGCTCGACTGGGATCTCCTCATCCCACGACCGCAACGAGGTTCTCACAGCATCACTGACCCACAACATTGCGGCCAGAATGTTGGATTTGCCCGAAGCGTTGGGGCCGAAGACACCCGCCGCCGGCACCAGGGAAGCAGGGAGATTCGTTTGTGCTCTCGTTATCGGCCGCTCATCATCTACCGCAACCATGGAAAGTTCCGCTAGCTCTCGCATGGAGCGGAAATTTTCCACTTCAAACCTAATCAGCATGCCATCTCCCTACGTTTTAAGTGCATTTTTCGTCGTAGATTGCCGAAATCGGAATATTAAATGCGCCTACGAATAGAATACCCCGCGAAACGACCACTAGCAGCACTTCGCTCTGAGAATCGCTTCCCCGTGCCGAGTTGTGGGCGATTTGTGCTGATTCAGCGATGAAATTCAGCACAAAACGCCCACTCTTCCAGGACCTCGCTGCCACTCCACCGCACCGTGCCACTGACCGGGCGACCCCCGAATCCGCGTGTTCTTGGTCACGAACGGCCAGTTGTGCGTCTTTTTATGACGCCCGTGCCCGAAGCAGAGCGGCCGCCTTGGCATGCTGAATCATCGGCACTACTGGACCGTAGGTTCATGCTGCCGATTCCCATCCCCCACCCACGCGAGGAGACGCCTGTGATCGAGCTGGCCAGTCTGCGGAAGACCTTCGGAGACACCGTCGCTCTCGAGGAGATCGATCTGTCGGTCCCCGCCGGAGAGATCCATGGCATCGTCGGCCGTTCCGGTGCCGGCAAATCCACACTCATCAGGTGTCTGACAGGACTCGAACGTCCGAGCTCCGGCACGGTCTCCATCGACGGCACCGACATCACCGACCAGTCCGGTTCAGGACTGCGCGAGGCCCGCCGCTCCATCGGCATGGTCTTCCAGCACGTGAACCTCCTCGATTCGCGCACCGCCCTGCACAATGTGGCCCATCCCCTCCAGATCGCCGGAGTCTCCAAGGCCGAACGCCTGGCCAAGGCCCGTGAACTGCTCGAGATCGTCGGCCTCGGCGACCGTGCCGACAACTACCCCGCCCAGCTCTCCGGCGGACAGAAGCAGCGCGTGGGCATTGCCCGGGCACTGGCTGCCGAACCCAAGGTTCTGCTGTGTGATGAGCCCACCTCGGCGCTGGATGCGACCACCACGGATCAGATCCTGGGCCTCATCCGCTCCCTGCGCGATCGCCTGGGCATCACCGTCCTCATCATCACCCACGAGATGTCGGTCATCCGCGAAATCTGCGACTCGGTGACACTGCTCGCCGATGGTCGCGTGGCCAAGACCGGCAAACTCGCCGAGGTGATCTCCGAGCCCGGCTCGACCCTGGCCAAGGATCTCGTCCCCCTTCCACCCATCGGTCTCGACGACAAAAGTTCAGCTGAGGGTTCAGAAGTCAGGGCGACCCGCCTTGTTGAGGTCTCCCTGGCCGGGACCAGCCTGCCGACGGTGCTCACCAGCGCACAGGCTGTGGGGGTCGGCGCCGATTCGATCCTCGCCGGCGCCGTCGAAACCATCGAAGGAAAGCAGGTCGGGCGCATCCGCTTCACGGTTGCCTCTGCTGCCGCGTCGAAGGAGCTCATCACCGCTCTGGAAGCCGAAGGAATCTATGCGGAGGAGGCAGCCTGATGGACGATCCAACATGGTTCGACAACCCGGCGATCACGCAGCAGATGCTGCCCGCGACCATCGAAACCCTGCTCATGACAGCCTGGTCGACTGGCCTGGCCGTACTCATCGGCCTGCCCCTGGGAATCTGGCTGTTCACCAGCTCGAAGGGCGGACTCACCGCACGTCCCGTGCTCTACCGGGTGCTGTCGATCATCGTCGACATCACGCGCTCGATCCCCTTCATCATCCTCATCATCGCCCTCATTCCCTTCGCCCGCTTCGTGGTGGGCTCAGCCCTAGGGTGGCAGGCGACTGTGGTGTCGCTGACCATCGGGGCGATCCCCTTCTATGCCCGCCTCGTCGAGAACTCGCTGCGTGAGGTCTCCGAAGGCAAGGTCGAAGCGGCACTGATGATGGGGGCATCGAACGGACAGGTGGTCCGGCAGGTCTACGTCCCCGAGGCGAAGCCCGGCCTGATCGGAGCCGCCACGGTCACCTCGGTGACTCTGGTGTCCTACACGGCTATGGCAGGTGCCGTGGGCGGCGGCGGGCTCGGTGCGCTGGCGATCTCGTATGGTTACCAGCGCTACCAGGCGGACACGATGATCGCCTGCATCATCGTCCTCGTCCTCATCGTCACACTCATCCAGTTCATCGGCGACCGCATCGCCCGCGCCGTCGATCACCGCTGATCAGCACCATCACTGACTTTCACCACACTGACGCAACACATCACTCAAGGAGAACCATGAAGACCAAGCTCATCGCCATCGCTGCGAGTGCGACCCTGCTGCTCTCGGGCTGCGGCCTCGTCGGCGGCGGATCCGACTCCATCGGCGAGAAGGACGGCGACATCACCAAGCTCACCATCGGTGCCACCCCGGTGCCGCAGGGTGACATCCTGAAGTTTGTCGACGAGAACCTCGCCGAGGAGGCCGGGCTCGACATCGAGGTCACCGAGTACACGGACTACACACTGCCGAACAAGGCACTGTCCGACGGTGACATCGACGCCAACTACTTCCAGCACAAGCCCTACCTCGACTCCGAGGTCGAAGGCCAGGGCTACGAGCTGACCGCGTTCGAGCCGATCAATCTCGAGCCCTTCGCGCTGTTCTCCAAGGACATCAAGGACGTCAAGGATCTGCCCAAGGGTGCGAAGATCGGCATCAACAACGATCCTGCCAACCAGGGTCGTGCACTGAAGATGCTCGAAGAGGCCAAGGTCATCACCCTCAAGGACGGTGTCGACGCGGTCGATGCGAAACTCTCCGACGTTGAGGACAACCCGAAGAAGGTCGAATTCGTCGAGGCCGACGCCGCTCAGCTGGCGCGCACCCTCGAAGACGTCGATGCCTCGGTCATCAACGGCAACAACGCTCTCGAAGCCGGACTCAGCCCAGCAAAGGACGGAATCCTCCTGGAATCGGCCGAGAACAACCCCTACGGCAACTTCCTCGCCTCGCGGACCGAAAACAAGGACGATGAGAACCTCAAGAAGCTCGACGAGCTCCTCCACTCCCCCGAGGTGAAGAAGTTCATCGAGAAGAAGTGGTCCGACGGATCGGTTCTGCCCAGCTTCTGAGGCTGAGCCTCTGAAGCTCAAGACTTCTTAGGATCGGAACGTCGAACCCCGGCTCCAGTTCCGATTCCGGCTCCAACGGTCGGTAAGTTCTGCTCGATTTTCTCGCGATTCTCGAGCAGAACTTACCGACCGTTGGCGTTTTGTCAGCGATGAGCGGCCACTACCGGAGGAGGTCGTGCAGCGCCCTGGCCGCGGCGCCGAGCTCGGCCTCAGCCGCCGGCTGTGCCGCCGAGGGATTGCTCGATTCGCTCAAAACTGCGACAGCGATGGACTGCCCGTCGGCATGATCGACGACACCGATCTCATGGCGCAGGTGCAGCAGAGTCCCTGTCTTCGACGACCAGGTCATCGCGTCTGAGGCAAAGTCGGGTGCGAGTCTGTGCCTGATAATGTTGCCGGCCAGAAGGCTTCGCAGCTTCGATGCAACGACTGGGTCGATGCGGACGGGGCGCCAGATCTCCTGGAGGAGGTCGACCAGTCCCGTTGCTGTGCCGACATTCGCCTGTGAGACGTCGAGCTGCCAGATTCGGTGACCGGCTTCCTGACTCGGCCCGGATCGAGCAATGTCGTAGACGAGGTGGGCGTCGGAGTCCGGAAGACTCTCCAATGGAGTCTCCACCAGTGCGCCGAGGTGGTGCCTGATGTGAATGCCACTCAGCCCCATCCGCTCAAGTTCGTCTTGAATCTGATTCGGAGCGAGCACGTCGAGCAGAGCATCTGTGGCCGTGTTGTCACTGAAGCTCACCGACAGCATCACGAGGTCCTCGAGCGCGATCTGCGCCGGGTGGCGAAAACGACTCGTTCCGGTCGGCCCGTCCCCTCCGTAGTGATCAGGTCCAATCGCGATCGGCTGAGCTCCGTCGAGGACTCCCTCACTGATGCGGTTGAGCACGGCGAAGGCGATCGGGACCTTCACCACGGAGGCCAGAGGCATCGCCTGATCGCCAGAGGTGGAGATTTCCCGACCGCTGTCTAAGTCACGGACCACGATGGTGGCACGCAGGCCCGCGGCGGCCAGCTGCGCATTGACGTCGTGGATGACGCGGGCATCGCCAGTCATTTCGAACCGCCACTCACAGGCGTCCCCGCAAGGACGTTTTCGCCACGCGTCCCAGCGGGAACGTCATTGCTGCGCGTGCCCGCGGGGACGCCTGCGAGGCAGTCGGCGATCTCATCGCTGAACTCGCTGAGCACGGCGGCATCGTCATCGGAGGTGGCAGCAAGCACATAGCCTCTTTTCAGTTCCGGCTCGATCAGCGGACTCCATTCGAGTCCCAACTCCTTAGCTTCGACGGCACTGCACAGCAGCAGATCACCTTCGCCGAGGACTCCGGCGACTGCCGCGGGATCGGAGGAATCCATGACCACTTGGTACGGCAGCAGTCCCGCCACCTCGGCGGCACGGCGGAGCCGACCACGAACATGTGAAACGTCATCCTCGATCAGCAGTCTCAGTCGCTTCCCCGACAGTTCGGGACCAGCACCGGCAATCCTCGACCTGGCTCGGCGCAGCGCGGCCAGACGCACAGGCCCGGACAATGCCGTTCGGTGCGCACACCCCAGCTCGACTACCCAGGTACCGTCCGACTCCGGCACCGCTTGCAGCGCTGCCCTGACCCTGCGTGCCGACAGGTCATCGAGGCGCCGCGCCGGTAGTTCGGGATGGATATCGATGCTGATGCCACCGGACTTCGCCGAGGCGGTGAGAACGGCCAGATCCCTCGTCGTGCATGAGCGTGGAACCGCCAAAGACACCGGCCGAAGTCGGGCCCGGTCGGCATCGAGCAGCATCGTATCGGCAAGGTCAACCAATCGCCTGGCCGAGGCCAGCATGTCCTGTCCGAATGGGGTCAGGCTCACGCCGCGACCCGAGCGATCGAAGAGTCGTGCTCCAAACCGCTTCTCCAATCCTGCGATCCGTCTGCTCGCCACCGGCTGCGGAACTCCGCTCGCTGCTGCGCCGAGCGTCATGCTTCCCAGCTCGCTCACGGCGGTGAACGTTCGACATGCTTCAATCAGGTCCATCGTCACCATGATATGCATCTTTGATATGCAGATGCCGCAAACTGTCTTCGACCACATCACCAAAGCAGGGAACAGTGGTACTTGCCGGAATCGCCACCAGCACAGGATGCAGACTCAGCACATCTCAAAGGGAGCATTGATGATGACACGAACTTCACGAATAGCCGGCGCAGCAGCACTGTCGCTGATCGCTCTGACGGCGTGCTCGCCCGCAGAGGGCGCTGCCACCTCAGATTCCGCAGCAGATTCCGCCTCTGCAGAGTCGACTTCCCAGGCTTCTCCGACGGCGACTATTGCCCAGGCGGAGGTCGATTCCGCGATAGCCGACATTGAGAAGAAGTACGACGCCAGAGTCGGCGTCCACGCGATGGACACCAGCGACGAGTCCACCATCGAACATCGCTCCGAGGAGAGATTCGGCTTCGCGTCGACAATCAAGTCCTTCGCGGTGGCCGAGCTCTTGGCCAGGACGACACCAGCGGAACTCGACGAACACGTGACTTGGACGAAGGAGGACGTCGAAAAGGCCGGGTATGCGCCGGTGACGGAGAAGCACCTCGGCGATGGTCTGCCTCTGGAAAAGGTGGCCGAGGCCGCCATCAGGGTCAGCGACAATGCTGCGGCGAATATTGTCTTCGACCATATCGATGGGCCCAAAGGATTGGATACCGCGCTCGAGGACCTCGGCGACTCGACCACCGAGGTGATCGATCGCGAACCGGACCTCAACACCATCGACCCCGGCAGCGCCGACAACACCACCACTCCCGCCGCGTTCTCCAGCGACCTCGCCGCGCTCCTCGAGCCCGAGCATCTGTCCGATGAGGACCGGACTGTCCTCATCGACTGGATGAGCGGCAATGAGACCGGGGACCCGCTGATCAGAGCGGGCGCCCCCGCCGGGTGGACGGTCGCGGACAAGTCCGGTCATGCCGATGCGCTGCGCAATGACGTCGCTATCGTGTTCCCGCCGAAGAGGGACCCGATCGTCATCGCGATCATGACGGAGAACAATGACCCGAACACCGAATCCGATGCCGAGCTGATCGAAGACACCGCGCATGCAGTGCTCGGAGCCTTTGAGTGACGCGCACAGCAGACCTCGGCGCTGACCAGCAGGAACGGTAAAGTAGCTGGCATGACCGAATCTCTGACCTTTGCCGATTCAATCCTCATCGAAGCCGAACCGGCCACTGTCTACGCGACCGTTTCAGACGTGACCCGAACTGGCGAGTGGTCACCGATCTGCAAAGAGTGTTGGTGGGACGAGGGCGACGGCCCCCGGGTGGGAGCCTGGTTCACCGGGCGCAACGCCACCCCGGATCGCGAGTGGCAGACGCGAAGTCAGGTCGTCGTCGCCGATGAGGGGCGTGCCTTCGGGTGGAGCGTGGGACCGGGTCGAGTGCACTGGACTTACAGTGTTGAGGACGCGGACGGTGGCACACTGCTCACCGAATCGTGGGAGTTCCTGCCAGAGGGTCAGGCCTTCTTCGACGAGAAGTACGGGGACCAAGCCGCCGAGCAGGTCGCCGAACGAACCGCCGCTGCCCGGGGCGGAATCCCTGAGACCCTCGCTGCCATCAAGAAGGTCATCGAAGGAGCCTGAAGCCTCTGCGGACTCAGTGCTGACTTGAGGAATCAGTGCTGGCCTGACCAGTGGGGACTGTACATGAGTCCGAGTACGTTGCCGAACGGATCGATCACCGATGCGGTGACGAATTCGGGTCCGCGCGGCGTGACCGGCATGTGCGTCTTCGCACCATGGGCCAGCAGCTTCGCCAAAGCGTCCTCGACATCGTCGACGTACCAGTACGTGATCGAGCTGCTTCCGGACGTTGTCCCTTCGGGCGCGTAGGCGCGGTTCATGATCCCCAGCTCGTCCTCGTCTGCCCCGATCCGAAACTCGACATAGGCGGCGGGCCCCTCCTCCGGCTGTCGAAAATATGGTGCGATCCCGAGGAGGTCCGAGTACCACTCGGCTGCCTTGTCGACGTCCTCTGCGGTGAGGACCATGGTCGTCATTCCCTTGAGTGTGCTCATCGTTCTGCTCCTTCGTGAGTGGCGTCTGGCGCTGTGTGCTGATTTCGTCGGCCGCGGTCTGTTTCTCGCTGCCGCCGTCGTGCAATTACCACTCTCACAGCCAAAGTGATCACCAAGTGAGCACTTTTGGTGAAATACTCTTCATATGCGCGCAGACAGGCTTCTCGCCCTCGTCTTGTTCCTCCAGTCACGGGGGAAGGTGACCGCTGCCCAAGTTGCCGCGGAGCTCGAGGTCTCGCTTGCCACGGCACGTCGTGACCTCGAAGCGCTGTCATCCGCCGGAGTTCCTGTCTATGTTCAACCGGGCCGCGGGGGCGGCTGGCAACTCATCGGCGGAGCGAGGACGAACCTCACGGGCCTATCGAGCCACGAAGCCAGCGCCTTGTTCTGGATGCTGGGCACTGCCGGACTGTCAGATCCAGCCACCCGAGTCGCGACTCGCAAGCTGATCCGAGCCCTCCCAGAATCACTCCGCGAAGAAGCTGAGACACTGGCGACTGCTATCCACTACGATCACACCACCTGGGGCGCAGTTCACAAGGGTGATGACGCAAACCAGGCCAGCGACGCCTCCACGACCAGTATCGATCACCTCAGCGCACTGCGATCAGCCCTCATCGCCCGCGGCACCATCCGCATGAGCTACGTCCGCGGCAACGGGGAGCAAGCGACGAAGACCGTTCGGCCTCTGGGTCTCGTGGCCAAAGCCGGGACGTGGTACCTCGTCGCCGGGCCCGCAACGGGTCCCGATGAGCCACGCACCTACCGGGTCGACCGCATCGTCGACATCAGCAGCAGCACCGAAACCAGCGGCGGCGATGTCTCCACCTCCGACGAGTTCGATCTCATCGACTATTGGTCGAAGCACGTCAAACAGGTGGAGGCGCTGCGATCATCAGTTACGGCAATCATCCGTGCTCCGAAGTGGGCACTCCCGATCCTCACGAACCATTTCGGCAGCTACCTCTCCGTGATCTCCAGTGATGGTGAGTTCACCGTCGCCGAGGTGCGGGCGAACCTCATCATCGCCCTGGCCGAGCAGTTGGCCGGGTGGGGGCAGCAGATCGAAGTCCTCGAACCATCTGAGCTGCGCCGAGAGCTCGCCCGCATCGGAGCCGAGCTCTCATCGATGTACTCCGACGGTTGAGCAACTGCTCCGACGGTTGAGCCGAGAAGCCGTGGTGATGATGCCACAGTGATGGCAGGATGCGGAGTAGGAATTCAATCGCATGACGCGTCCAGGAGGAAGAGCATGGCCAGAACAATCGGAATCATCGGAGTCGGCGAGATCGCCTCGGCGATCGTCGAAGGAGCATCTGCCGGCGACGATCGCCCTGATTTCTTCCTCTCCCCGCGCAATGCCGAGCGTTCAGCCAAGCTGGCGAGTGACTTCGATCGGGTCGAGGTCTGTGAGAGCAATCAAGACGTCATCGATCGCAGTGAGCACGTCATCCTGGCCGTGCTTCCTCAGCAGACCGAGGCCGTACTCGCCGAACTCAACATTCCCGCTGATCGCACGGTCGTCAGCGCGATTGCCGGAGTCTCGGTCGAGTCGCTGTCCCCGCTGTTGCCGCAGAACCCGACCATCGTCCGGGTTATCCCGCTTCCACCCGTTCGGGAGCGCCAGGGCGTGACTGCGGTCTACCCAGCGCATCCCGAAGTGGAGGAGTTCTTCAACGCCCTCGGCGGGACTGTCGTCGCGGACACAGAAGAGCTCTTCAGCACACTCTCGGCCACGACCGCGACAATGTCGGCCTACTATGCCTATCTCCAAACGATCGCCGATTGGCTCGTGGGCCAGGGGTGGGACCGGGCTGATGCCGATCGCATCGTCCGCGGCCAGTTTGCGGGCCTGGGCAACAAGCTCGCTGCAACCGATTCCTCATTTGCCGACCTCGTCACCGGGCACGAAACCCCAGGCGGCCTCAATGAGATGCTCCATCACGAGTGGATGAACGAGGACAACAGTGCCGCCCTGTCGGCCTCACTCGACCGCGTCTTCGCACGGGTGACCGGCACCAGCTGACCTTCGCTGACGACCGCGCGCGCCAGCTCGCTGCGCCCGGCGTCAGCTCGCAGCACCTCAGAGCATCTCAGAACAGGCCCGTGATGTTCCCGTCCTCGGTGACATCGATCTTGAGCGCCGAAGGCTCCTTAGGCAGCCCGGGCATCGTCATGATGTCGCCGGCGATGACGACGACGAAGCCGGCACCGGCCGAGAGCCGCACGTCTTTGACCTCGATGATGTGATCCTTAGGAGCTCCGCGAAGAGTGGCATCTGTGCTCAGCGAGTACTGGGTTTTGGCAATGCAGATCGGGGCGTCGCCGTAGCCTTCATCGGTGAACTGCTTGAGCTTGCGCGTGACCTTGGTCGGCAGGTCAACATCAGCTGCACCGTAGATCCGCTGCGCGATCGTGCGGATCTTCTCCTCCAGCGGCCAGTCGAGTTCGTAGCTGTACTGTGCCTGCGGCGACCCATCCGACGAGCTGCCTGCAGACGAAGCGCTCGGTGGTGGAGCTTCTGCGTCACCCGAGGCCGTTCCCGCGACAAACAGCGACCCGTCCTCGACGGCAGCCCCCGCATTGCCCGCACCACCTGCGGCCTCAACAACCGCCTCGGCGAGTGCAAGTGCACCCTTGCCGCCATCGGCCCAGTGGGTGGACTCAACGGCCGAGATGCCTTGCGATCGCAGGTGCGCAATCGCGGTGGCCATCTCCTCATCGGTGTCGGTGGGGAACCGGTTGAAGCACACGACCGGGGTGATCCCATAGATGTTGAGCAAGTTGTTGCAGTGGTGCTCGAGATTATTCATGCCGCCGAGGATCGCCTCAGTGTTGGGCGTCTGCACGTCCTTGACCTCGATGCCGCCGTGGTACTTCAGTGCTCGCAGGGTGGCGACAACGACTACGGCTGAGGGCCAGATGCCGGCGGCGCGGCATTTGATGTCGAGGAACTTCTCGGCGCCCAGGTCGGCACCGAAGCCGGCCTCGGTCACAGTCCAATCGCCCAGGGTCATCGCGGCCTTCGTCGCGAGCAGGCTGTTGCAGCCGTGGGCGATGTTGGCGAAGGGTCCGCCGTGGATGAATGCCGGTGAGCGCTCGAGGCTCTGGACGAGGTTGGGCGCCAGCGCATTGCGCAGGAGAGCAGTCATCGCCCCGGCAGCACCGATGTCATTGACCGTGATGGGTGTCCGCGATCGGCTGTGGGCGAGGACGATTCGTTTCAGGCGCTCCTTGAGGTCAGTCAGCGAGGTGGACAGGCAGAAGACCGCCATGACCTCGCTGGCGACGACGATGTCAAAGGCATCCTCGCGGGGCACTCCCCCATTGATGCCGCCGAGGCCGACGACGACTCCGCGCAGCTCCCGATCGTTGAGGTCGACGACGCGGCGGATGTGGACGCGCCTGACGTCGACGTCGAGTTCGTTGCCGTGATGGATGTGATTGTCGAGCATGGTCACTGCGAGGTTGTTCGCCGCAGCGATGGCCGCAAAGTCACCGGTGAAGTGGAGGTTGATGTCCTCCATCGGTACGACCTGGGCGTATCCGCCGCCGGCTGCTCCGCCCTTCATCCCGAAGACCGGACCCATGCTGGGTTCACGCAGAGCGAGGATGGCTTTGCCGACCTCCGGTTTCGACCGTGCCAACTCGTTGAGTCCGTCGGCCAGTCCGATGCTGGTCGTGGTCTTGCCTTCACCGGCAGGCGTGGGGCTCATGGCGGTGACGAGAATGAGGTGACCGTCGGTGTTGGATTCGGCGGCCTTGTTGAGAACGTCGATGGAGACCTTGGCCTTGGTCCATCCGTAGGGGATGATGTCTTCCTGAGCCAAACCCAGTCCAGCGGCGACGTCGACGATGGGATCGAGCTCGGCGTTGAGCGCAATATCGAGATCTATGGTCATAGTGCCATCATGCCGCTTCTGGGCCGGTTTGTGACCACCAAACGCGAGTGAATTCGCACCATGTGCGCTGAGTTCCGTCCACCGCAACAATGCAGATCCCGGCACCGAGGTGGTGGTGTCCACTCGAGGACGCACGACTTCGCCGAGGCGGCAGTGTCGCTCGAATCACGCCACAGGCACTTCGGCGGTCCTGCTCCGAGTCGTCGTGTCTTCAACCTGTTGGGAGCGTCGAGCCACCAGGTAGGCTGGAAAGACGATGATGGCGCTCACGCTGGCCATGGTGATGGCGAATCCGGTGTTACCGAGAACGACGCCGAGCGTGAGCGCACGATTGAGTCGTCGGCCCAGAACCACGATCGCGGCAGACCCCACGATTCCGCCGTCGGCCGCAGCCCTGAGAACGGCTCCTGTCGCCTGTTCGCCCAACCCCACACCATCGGCGAGGATTCTCGGCACCGTCCCTATTGAGTCTTCGCTCGTCCCCAGATGAGGAACACGATGAGCGGCGTGATTCCGGCGATCGTCGTTGGCCTGCTCCCCGTCTGGACCACCTCGGCGAACGACTCCGCAGGTGCGGGAACGTCGACCCGCGCCCCCACATCGGCCCGCTCCCCCATGTCGGCCCGCTCATCGGCAAGCGGTGGCCCGATGGCGGAGGGATGCCCACGTGGTGGCGGCCTACCGCGACCGATACCAGGCCACCGAGTCGAAGCCACTCGGACCGATCCCGGAGACGGACGTACAGAAGGTCGACCGGAGCCGCTCCCACACCGCGTTGCGCCGAGTCATCTCAAAGAGCAATCGACACAATCCCGAAATAGCCGCGATGCAACAAACCAGAGACACTATCCGCATGTGAATGCAAAGCTAGACAGAGAGTGTTGGAATGTCGGGTCGCCGAGCGGCAAACATTGCCAGTAGTCGCCTACTTTCTATTTGGCGATATAGGCCGCTCGTGCTGCGAGTGCTAGTTCCCAGTCCTCCTTCACATCTGCCGCAGTCGGTTTGATGTTCATGTGTTCATTCGCATGAGAGTGACCAGTCATGCGCTCACACGCACGTGCGAAGAGTGGCTCGATCACTTCAATTGCGACATCAAGCCGGGAACTATCGATCTTAGAAAGCCTTGTCATCATGATGTTGTGACGATACCTTTGGGTGACATTCTGAAGAAGTTCCTGCTCCACAAACGCCTCACACCAGGCGCGAATCAGGTCGTATGACTCCTTGATGAGTGCGTCTTGAACCATGGGCTCAGATTGGGGGACGTCCTGCAGTTTGACGTTAATCCTTTTGCCAAGGTCCGCGGGTGTATCGAATCTAGGTTCCACGTCGGGGGCCAAGAGCCCCTTCACCTCTCCACCATCTCTGACCTCGTAGAGCTTCGTGCGTAGCTTCTTGTTCTGTCGAGCAGCAATAAGTGCAGAGGCAAACATAATGTTGTGTGTCAGAACGATCACCTGATGAGTCTCAGCGAGATTCTGGATGCGATCCGCGACTTCCCCGAGGCGGCGGTAATCAAGACTCGTCACTGGGTCGTCGAACACCAATGGTGCTTTCGCGCCGCGCATTCGGGATTCAGCGAGAAAATCGGCCAACGCGAGAACCTTCTGTTCCCCTTCCGAGAGCACCGCAGACGGGCGATATGCAGCCACGACCTTTTTCCGCTGCGCCTGCCCGCTCCTGCCTTGGAATCGGAGGCCGACCTTTGGCGCCCGTAGACGGGCACACTCCTCATTGAACAAACTCTCGAAGTTGCTGTTCACGAGATCTTCGCTTGCGAGCTTCGACTGACGAGTTATCTGCTTTGAAACTCCGTTAGAGATCAATCGGGAAAGTTCTTCCAGCTGCAAGGATTCGCGAGCTCGCCGCACAAAGTCCCGAGCTACGTCGATGTTTCGGCTCAGTTCAATCCGCGCAACGAGCTCTGACAACTGCTTCTGCTTAGTTGCTAGCGAACTCGCAGCGTTATCCACTCCTTCTGCTAGCTCCTCAACGACTTTGCGAGCTAAGGTAAGGGTTTCCGAGACTGAACTGACGACTGCTTCCGGTTCTCCCTGGAAGAACTCCTCAGGAATCGGCCTCCCATTAGTAGTGGCCTCGGCAGTAGCTCTTGCTGTGGCGAGAAGTTCAGAAGCCTGTCCTGCCCACTCGGGTGCACTATCACTGTCTCGCTGCTCGGCGGCGTATTCAATTGCGCGGGTGAGGTCGACTTCCTCAAGAGCTAGTTTAGAGCGCATCTGTGCAGCTTCTGCGTCCTTCACCTGACGCACGAGTGTCTCGTCCAAGAATGTGCGATAGCGAGTCAGAAGATTCAACGCGGCTGGACTCAACTCCTGCCTGCAATACAGGCACGAATCGCCGGCGCCGGGGTAGGTGTCGAGATTCAAATGCTGTCGATAGTTGTCGCCGACGACAATGAAATCTTGCCAGTGCTCGTCTACAGGCCCCGGGAGCTCTTCGGCTTTGAAGAGTTCCTCGCGTGCTTCGTCGCTTCTACTCTCGGCGGTTTGCAGGGCCGCTCGGGCAGTCTCATAGGTCTGAGCATCAAAATCTTTCGAAGCGCTGAGGACACGGTGTAGGCGTGTCAAGTGAGCTACAGAGTCTCGTGCTCGGGAAAGAAGCGCGTCCTTGGCATTTGAGCGCAGGAGGCCAACTTCGCTCTCCAGGCGCTCCCTATCGGCAGTCGCCGTATCAGGTAATGTTGCTAACTCCTCAAGTTCTTCAATGTTGGTGCTCGCGCCAAGAGACTCGATCAGCGGGTACACGTCTGTGCCGGGGTTAAACTTCGAGAGTAAGTGGTTGCTTCCCGGGGTAAGTGTTTCTACTTGGACTGAGATCCGGCGTTGTATGCCCTTAATTCCCGTCGAGACATGAGCGAAATGTGCGAGTTCAGCCGGTGTATAGACATAACCCAGTTCGCTATCGATATGCATGGAGACTGCGCTCGCGTCAAAGACACTGATACGGGTGAACGGAGAAAGCCCTGCTTCGTTCTGCCACTGAGCAGTCTGCTCAGATCCAGACAAACGGAATGAGATGGTGGCTTGCGGCGAAGATGAATTGCCAAGTTCAGAGACACGCGCGTTAGGCAAAATGTCCTCTGCGGTGCGCACCGCAGCAACACGCTTCAGGATTCTTGAATATCCTGTCTTGCCCGAGCCATTTTGCCCGAACAGAACTGTGAGCGCGGGGTCGAAAGCCAATTCTTGATCAGCGGCTAGCGCATTAACCCCCTGAACATCCGTCAAAGTGACGAGTTCAAGTGTCTCCTCGTCGGCCTCCGTGGCCCCGGCAAAGCCTAGCGTTGGAATCTCGGGTACTTCCTCACCGGAAATCTCCTTCTCCGCGAGAAGGGTTGCGTAAACTTCGTCCAGAAACGCTTCGCTGGGAGCTTGGCGTGAGAGAACAATCTCTGCGACAAGCTGGCGAATCCACGAATCTTGGCCGTTCGCCCAGTCGACGAGAAGTCGACGAGGCGTAGCATCACCCAAGTTCACAGATACTTCGTGCTCGACCAAACCAACCCCGTCCCGGCGACCAGCCCCGAGGGATTCGTATCGCCTAGCAAGCTCAAGACATCATGATGCCTCAATGATGCCCGACAAGTGCTGCAGAGACCACCGAGTCGATGTGGAGAGTAGCTTCAGCTAGCCGGGCACACGGGCCCCGCAGATCAGTCGTATTCGATGAACCTTGCACGGACAGTAGCAGATCGGTGATTTCGGAGCAGGTCGCTCAGCTCTCCGAGTTTCTCTGCAGGGTATACGGCCACGCCCTGGGCCAGGCCGTCGGGCAGGGCGCAACCGTCTTCCTGCATCAGGGCGCTGCGGATCACTGAATGGGTACGTCCGCGGTCCTGAGGGTACTGGTGCGCATGCTCTATTAGGCTGAACCCGGTCTGTGCCCGTACGGTTGGGTTCTCATCGACGACCATTGTCGCGAGGAAGGGGAGCTTGCGTTCAGAGTTCCAGGCTGCAAGCGTGCGCACGAAAGCAAGCGGGTTGTCTCGTCGTTCGCTGAGGAGGAGCGCTTCGACTTCTAGATCGAGCACGACACCCGCTGCGACACGTAGATGGTTCACCGCGGCTGAGTACTCGTTGGCAGCACCGAACGGGTTACCCGTTGAGGAACCGCGGAGCGTGGGCGCGAGTTCTCTGAGCTTCTGTTGTACCAGCGGCGGCACGTTGGCGAACTGTGATGCCAGCCGTCGGATTGCGCGCTGTTGTTGAGTTTCTTCGATGATGCATGCCTCTAGGGCATCAGTGATTTCCGCCCACAATTCCGCGTCGTTGGTATTGAGAGCTGCGAGGACCAGGTCGTCCAGCTGATCGCTTGCGTAGTGAGTAACCTTTATTGTCCCGTCCTTGCCGCGAGCGTCCTCGATCATGGTTCGTACAATTGATGCTGCATTCTTCCCGAACGCGATAAAACTGTCGTAGTCCCCTGCGCCAGCTACAAGGAGGGAACGGACCGCGCTCACGTTGCCGTCAATTGCTTCTTGACGAAGTTCAGCAATGGCGTCGTCATTGACCGGCCCGAGAACTTCTAACATGTCGATGCGGTGATGGTCTTCTCTGGCGGTAGCGGCCCTGTAGAGCTTGTCAATGAGAGAGATGTCAAGTCTAGCGGTGGAGAGTGCGTTCGCTAGGGTGACATATGGCCGAGCGATTGATTCATCGCAAGTTGCGAAGTCTTCAGTGATGAGGTCGGCGATCGCATTGTGGGCTGTCATTGAGGCCGCCTTCAGAACGCGAGTGAGAGCTTTGTCTGCCTCATCCCATCGATAGCTCCACGCACTGCCATGGACGCGGAAATGTCCATCGTTTTTGAGTAAATCCAGAATGCGCTGGACAACATGGTCGGCAGCGTCTACGTCTAGCAGATCGCCCGCTTTCGCTAATACCGTCATCGTCGCGCCCTCGTCGCGCTTGGTCCATGTACGGTATGCGATCGCATTGACCAGGGACTGCAGAGCGTCCAGGGGCCCGTCGAGCCACATCTTTCTCGCGGCGTCCTTGGCAGCCTTCTTTTCGCCGATGAAGACGAGCGCCGTGAGGGCTGCCTCAACATGGTTCGGGTTGGACGTCGAGGTGAAGGTGAGTTTCGCGCTTATCGCTGTGAGATGCCGCCAGGAGTTCCAAGCACCGCTGAATGCGGCGGTCCACGCGATCGTAGCCAAGTCGTCACGGGCAGTGCTGCTGATGAAGTGCACCGTGTTGTTCGCTGTCCAGCCCTCGAACCGGTACTTCAGGTCCTTTTCAAGCGCCCCATTGACCTCCTGAGCACGCCACCAATTCCCAGCATGGTCTTGGGCGGTGATGGCGGCCTCAAGATCGCCGACTCCAAATCCAGCGTTCGCGTACAAAACGGACGCCGCGGCACCACGGATGGCACTGACTGAAAGATCGCCGTCGAGGGCCTTCGTTGCAACCAGGGCTTTCTTGGCAGTGGCGACCGCTTCCTTGGGCTTATCCAGCTCAAAGAGGAACGCAGCCTTATGGGTCAGGAGCCATCCAAGGTCGGCGGGCTTGGTCGCCCTGGAGGGTACTAGAGCGTCGACGGCTTCTTCAGTTCGTTCGTCTTTGTATGCGACACACGCCCGAACGACAAGGCACGCGTCGCGTTCGAAACGGTGTCGGGCATCAGCTGCAAGTTGCTCGAACTGAACGCTACTACCGGCAGAAAGGAGCTCGCGGAGCGCGTGTACGAAGCGCCAGCTCCACTCCTTGTGGCTTTCCCAGTCCTCAACGTTCGGACACTGACCTTTACCGGCGCATTGGGCAAGCTCGGCGTACCGGTTCCTCAGTAGCATCGCTACGGCTTCCTCGAAGCAAATCCTATCGATTGTGCGGTTCGGATGCGGTGCGATGAGGCGAGGGAGGATGAGGGCGGTGCGGAGTCTGTCCGCAGGGCCAAGTTCGTTGAGCTTGCCGCTCCAGACAGCACCTTCGAGAGCGTATTTCCGCTTCGACACCGCCACCTTGGTCAGCGCTTCAATATTGGTCTCGTCTACGGTCTGGGAGAATGGGACGAAAATCTTGCGACCCTTGCCGGTAGAAACGATTGCGTCACCATTCACCTCCGTCCAGTACGCGATCTGATTCTGGATGTCGACCAGGACAAGCAGGTAGGGAAGGCCGAAGGAGAGCCAGTGGTCGAAATGGTAGGTATCGGATTCTGCGAACCACCAACCTGGCTCGCCTTTGTACTTGTTGGCCGGCTTCAAGTACTCGGTGGGGCTCGCTTTGACCTGGATGAAGACGGGGGCGCCCAGGTCCCAGGCGTTCTCCGAGTCGTCCGGTGCCGCTTCATCGCGTGCGAACGTCACGAGGTCGGTCCCGATGTCCTCGCTGAGCTTGACCGGGGGTGCCCATCCGATGTCTGCGAAGATGACTTGGGCCTTAAGCTCGCCGCGCGAGCCTGTCTTCTTGGTGGAGTGCACCGGCGTTGTCATGACCCTAGTACATCAGATTCACCTTCTGGGTCTCAGTACATCCTGCAGCATGCACTCGGGTTCAGGTACTAGTTTTACGGCGTCAGGCGTCGCGCGTGATCGTTCCTGAGCCGACCGGCCGCCACTGTCGCCAGTGAAGTTGCGGCGAAGCAGCGGCGGCTGACGACCAGAGCCGACAGTCGCCTTGGTTACTTACCGAAGCTTCCTGGTCAAGTGGCGGCGTAGACTAAGGATGCTCAGAAAGCCGGGGTGTACTTTCCATTCCTCGACGAAGCGCCCGTACTACCGCCTCGCATCGCCGCCACCGAAGCGTTCGGCCCCAACGTCGTCCGCGCCCGCCGGCACCTCACCCCTCGCGGAATCGAACTCACCGAGTACTTCCTCGGCCCTTAGCCCAACACATATGCAGATCGCCTTTCGGACAGCGAAGTCCGTGATGCCGAATCGGCCGGGCTCATCGTCGAGAAACTGCGCATCTCACGCTCCCGAATGGAATTCCACGACATCGGCACCATCGTCTGGATCCTACGCAAATGCCCCTGGTGGGTCCCCGACTTCACCGTCGAAGCCCACCTGCCCCGACTGCGAGAACTCGATGCCCAACTCCGCCGAGGTGAACCGTTCGTCGCTCACTCCACTCGCCACCTCATCGTGGCTCGGAAACCCGACTGACCTGCCTCTAAACTGGGGGCATGGAACAACCCCCTCCCCGCACCGGTCCCCGCCAGTGAACAGACTGTCTCGGGCGGTGCTGCGTCTGTTCGCCGCGCCCCGGCTCAACATACGTGAGGACTATGAGAAGGTCCGTCGGATGCAGCGCCGGCTCGCCGCACTGCTGATGCCGCCGTATCGGACATCGCGCTGGCAGCCCCTCCCCTGCGACGAACGCCTGCAGGTCCCGGTCCGGGTCTTCCAGCCGAAAGTGAAGCGCCGCGAGGATGTCCTCGTCTTCTTCCACGGCGGCGGCTGGGTCACCGGTGACATCGACACCTACACTCCGGCGTGTGTCAGGATGGCGGAGCTCACCGGCTGCGCCGTCGCGTCCGTCAACTACCGGCTCGCACCGGAGCACCCGTTCCCGGCGGGCCTGGAGGACTGCTATGACGTTGCCCGGGTGCTGTTGGACGAACCGCATCGAGTGGGTGCCGCAGATGCCGGCCAGATCATCCTGGTCGGAGATTCTGCCGGAGGCAACTTCGCTGCTGTGATCTCATCGCTGCTGCGAGAGCGCGGACATCGCCCACCGGATCGCCAGATCCTCATCTATCCGGTGACGCATTGGGACCATGATCCGGAGACCTCCCCGTTCGCCTCGGTGCGCAGCCATGGCGGGGACTATCGACTCACCAACGCCGAAGTCGAAGACTACTTCGACCTCTACGTTCCCGACCGCCGGCAGCGCAGGGACCCGCATGTCGCTCCGCTGCTGGCGCCCGACCTCTCCGGCCAACCGGCGACCCTGGTGATCACTGCGGAGTTGGATCTGCTGTGCGACGAGGGTGAGGCCTACGGGCGCGCTCTGGCCGATGCCGGGAACACGGTGCAGACATATCGGGTAGAGGGGGCGCTGCATGGCTTCATCTCGCTGCCCAGATTCTCCCAGTCCGTCCAAGACGCCTACGAGGTGATCAACGCATTCCTCGACGGTGACCCGGTCGAGGGCGAGCACTGCACCCTGCGGGAACCGACATGACCCACCGGGACTGGGTGCGACTCGACAACGCCTCCAACATCTTCCTTGCTGCTCGCAGCGCTGCCGACCCCAAAGTCTTCCGACTCAGTGCCGAGACGGATCATGACGTCGACCCGCAGTTGCTGCAGGAGGCGCTCGACGAGACATATGACCGGTACCGGCTCTACCACGCGGTGCTGCAGAGCGGTCTGTTCTGGTACTACCTGCAGGACAGCGACCTGCGCCCGCTCGTCACCCCAGAGGAGCAGCACACGTGCGCCCCCATCTATCAGGCAGGTCGGCGCAATCTGCTGTTCCGCGTGATCCACCATCGCCGACGGATCAGCCTCGAGGTCTTCCACGCGCTGACCGACGGCACCGGTGCGGCATGGTTCCTCTCGGACCTGGTGAACGCATACAGCAGGCGGCGGTTCTCCGACTCCGACAGGACGCTGCCGCTCGACGGCCCGAGCGGAGCCGACGAAGCACCAGACGAACCCGTACATGCCCTGAGCATCGACAGCTTCGCGCACTACTTCCACCGCCGGCATCAGTTGCATGCTTCAGGGTCCGCTTTCAGTCGTGCAGCCGGACCCGCCGCATTCACCGTCGATGACAGCACACAGTCACCTGCTGCGCGCTGGAATAACGGCCGGTTGCGCCGTCCGGCGGAGAAGAAGGTCCATCATGTCCGAGGAACCCGCACTCCGGACAATCGCACGCGCGTAGTCGAACTCACCATGCCCGCGAATGCGGTGCTCGGGCTTGCGCGCGCCGCAGATGTCTCGATGACCATGTACCTGACGGCACTCTTCTTCGAGTCGATTCGCATTTCCTCGGGCGGTCTGGGAAAGGCTCGCACCCTGGCAGCCTCGGTGCCGGTGAACCTGCGCCAATTCTTTCCTTCGACGTCTGCACGGAACTTCTTCACCACCGTTCGCGTCGAACACACCTACGGTCAGGGAGAGGATGATCTCGGCTCGATCTGCAAGCAGCTTGAGAACCAGTTCCTGCCCCAGGTGACCCAGGAGGCGTTGGAGAAGAAGCTGCGGTGGTTCATCCGAGTCGAGCGGATGCCGGGATTGCGGATCGTGCCGCGCCCGCTCAAGGATGTGATCCTTGGACTGGCCAACAGGCACAGCAATCGCGGTCTGAGCGTCGCCGTCTCGAACCTGGGTCGACTGAGCCTGCCCGAGCCGGCTGAATCACACGTGGGCCGCGTCCTGTTCCACGTCTCCGCAGTCCGCCCTCAATTCTGCGCGACGTCCCATGCAGGACTGCTCACTGTCAGCTTCACATCACCGTTCGTCGAAACCGATCACATCAGGGAATTCGCGCGGATGCTCACCAGTGAAGGGATCGATGTGACGGTCGCAGCGGAACGAGTCACCGAGGATGAGATCGCGGAGGGGCTATTGTGAGACGCTGCCCCAAGTGCTCGATCGCCATTGAAGGTGTTTGGACCCGATGTCCGCTGTGTGCTGCGCCCGCCGAGGTGGACGCGGTGGGCGACGCAGCGCCGAGTCCGCTGCCGACGGTTCCTCTCACGTTCTCGAGGCGTCGGCTGCTCAGGAGACTGTTCCTGACGTCGCTCTTCGTGATCGCGGTGTCCTTCGCTGCCCAGCTCGTGTTTGGCCACCGACCCGAAGGCTTCGGCGTGCTTCGCTCCGGTTGGCTGGGAGTGGCCGCCATGTGGCTCGTCGTCCTCATGGCGGTGAGCAAACGACGCAATGTCGCCAAGGGCACCGTGTATCTCGTCGTCCTCATCGGCTTGGTCTGCGTGTACTGGGACTACCTCACCGGTTGGCGGGCGTGGTCGCTGACGTACGCGGTGCCGATCGTCTGTGCTTCATCCATTGCCGCCCTGCTGATCATGGTCAGGGCGATGCGCTTCGAAGCGACGGAGTACATAATCTACGGCGGTTTGGCGGCAATCCTGGGCCTGGCACCCATCGGGTTCCTCACATTCGGCTGGGTCACCTACCCCCTGCCCTCGGCTGTCTGCGGTGCTCTCAGCATCCTCGCTCTGGTGCTGCTGCAGCTTGCCCGGGGCCGGGAGGTCCGCCTCGAACTCGCCAGACGACTGCATCTCTGAAAGCCGCGCACCCAGTCGAGACCGGCCCTCGCCGAGGCAGCCAGTTCAGTCCCTGGTCTGCTCCGGCAGCATCCCCGCGGCCTCGACCGCGCTGCGCACGATCTCGTCGAGATCGAACTCGGCCTTCCAGCTCAACAGTGCGCCGATGCGGGAGACATCGGCGACGAGCGCGGGCGGGTCGCCTGCACGACGCTCGCCCATTTCGGGCACGATGTCACGGCCGGTCGCCTCGGCGATGGCGTCGATGACCTCCTTCACAGACGCTCCGGTTCCCGTGCCCACGTTGAACACCGTCTCCGAGGTGTCGCCGGACTTCATGTAATCAAGCGCGGCGATGTGCGCCTCGGCCAGGTCCTTGACGTGGACGTAGTCGCGGATGCAGGTGCCGTCGGCGGTGTCGTAGTCGTCACCGAAGATGATGGGGGCTTTTCCGTCAGCGATGCACCCGAGGACGATCGGGATGAGGTTCATGACGGCGGTGTCGGCGAGTTCGGGCCAGCCAGCTCCGGCAACATTGAAGTAGCGCAGCTTCACGGCGTTGAATTTCTGCCCGCGCATCTTCGCCGAGGTGATCGCATTGTCGATCATCCATTCGCCGATGAGCTTCGTCTGGCCGTAGGGGTTGATCGGTCGGCAGTCGAGGTCCTCGGCGACCATCTCGACATCGGGCATGCCGTAGGTTGCGGCCGAGGAGGAGAAGACGAGAGATTCGATGCCAGTACGTTCAGCCGCGGCAAGGACGTTCGTGAGCCCGCCGATGTTCTGGCGGTAGTACATGATGGGTTCTTCGACGGACTCCCCCACCTGCTTCTTCGCGGCGAAGTGGATGATCGAGTCCACCGAATGCTCTTCGATCGCAGCGACGAGGCGGTCCTCGGCATCGGCAGCCGCAAGGTCGAGGCTGACGATCGGCAGACCGGTGACTCGGCTTTCGATACCGGTGGAGAGATCGTCGACGACGAGGACGTCATCACCGCGCTCGGACAGCAGCCGCACCACGTGGGAGCCGATGTAGCCGGCCCCTCCAGTCACCAGAACACTCATGTGCCGATCTCACTTTCACTAGCTCTCTCACAGCGGTCGATACGCTGCGTCATACCCACATCAGAATACGTGACCATCCTGCTTCCCAGACATCAGGACGCACTGAGTGAGCAGTGTGGAAATACCCGAAGTCAGCTCGGCCTCTGGTCAAACACCGCCATCACTGCGAGAGTGAGAATGTCGGCGAACCGCCCGGCCCCTGCCCCGTGGAGGACACCATGGACGAAAGCACTTGTTGCGATGCATCTGCTCCTCATCTCTGACCCTGGCCCGCCGAGCCGTCGGGTCGAGGCGATCAAGGACGAGTTCGAAGAGCTGCTGCGGCAGAGTTTCTCTGTCGACGTCCACGTCGACACCTGCACCGAGACGATTCGCGTGCAGACAGATCATCAGTTGGAGATGTCGACCCTCGATTCGATCGTGGACAGGTACCCCAGCGCTGACCTCGTCATCATGTTCACCGACATCCCCCGGCACACCCAGGACAAACCGCTCATCGCCGAGGTGCTGCCGGACCGCAAGGTTGCTGTGGTCTCGAATCCCACGCTGGGCGCGTTGACCACCCGGCGTCGCCTGCTGAAGATCTTCATGAGCTGCACGAATCAGCTGCTGCCCGATGGCCACACGGCTCCGAAGCACAGTCTGCCCAGGTGGGGACAATGGTCGAGCCGGGCCGATTCCGGGCGCCGCACCCTGCATGCTCACACCTTCACCGGTGGGACGCGCCTGGTGCTGGGCATGACCATGGCCAATGAACCGCTGCGCATGGCACGGAAGCTCTCCCGCGCTCTGGCCGCAGCCTCGGCGACGGGGGCCTTCGGCATCTTCTACAGTTCGATCTGGCAGATGTCACATCACCTGTCCACGGCCCGCCTGATATCCATCGGACTCATCGCGATCGCAGTGATGGTCGGGTGGCTGCTGACCGTCAACGGCCTCTGGGACAGACCGGTCAGAGGCCGTCGTGCTCAGGTCGTCTTCTACTACAACCTGTCCACCGTTCTGACCCTGATCATCTGTGTGGGTGCGCTCTATATTCTGCTGGTCGCGGGCATTCTGTTGGGCAGCCTCATCGTCATCGACCCGGATTTCATGGCCCAGACCATCCACCGGCCGGAGGCGAAGTTCACCAATTATCTCGACATCGCCTGGCTCAGCGCCGCGATGGGGGTCGTCGCCGGTGCCCTGGGCTCAACCTTCGACAGCGATGTCGATGTGAAGAACATGACCCACGCTCAGCGCCTGCGCTCACGTGTCTACGTCGCGGAAGAGGGCTGATCCTGACCGGACATGCCGGCAAACGCGTCGGACATGTCGGCAAATGAGTACGGCGGCCAGGGGCCCAGGAATCGGATGGAAACGGCTGGCTGCTCGTTCTGAATTGAGGTCAGCTCGGCTCCCAGATTCTGGATGCCTGGTTCAGTGACCAAACACGAGGCCATGAGGATCGGAGTCTGTCTCGCTTCCCGAGGCGGGGTACGATACTCCTCGATACCCAGGCACTGTTCGGCGATCCGAGCTCTCAGGGCAGGATAGAGGTCGTCGGCCTCTCGATCTGCAAGCTCCTTCTCGGTCTTCTCCAGACGCTTCTCCAACAGTCGACGGACTCCCGCAGGGCGGTCTTCCATATCGTCTTTGATTCTCCGAACCTCGCCGTTGGCTTCGACGAAGGCGCTTCGGTCCAGCGAGATCTCGACTCGCAGCTCCGAGGTGCCGTCCAAGTCGCCCAAACGCGCAGACAGCGCACCCTTCGACTCCTCCAACCACCTTTCGAGCTGGACGGTCGACGTTGCTCCCGATTCGGTGTCCGGGCGCACGATCACATTGAAGGAGACCGGAAGCACGCTTCCTGCTCCCTGCCATCCGTCCTCAACGACCTCGCTGTGCTGCAGGATCCATCGCTTCACATCGTCATCAGGACCGTCGTAGGGCCCGCCAGTGTGCGTGTGGACCACCGCGCGGGGCCCCTCGGGGTTCCCGATCAGATGCACCGCCGACCCGTCGATGCCGTTGACCTTGGGCGTGTAATCACCGGCGGGCACAATGGCGTAGACATAGAGCTTGGGCGCCGCAGCGCCATTGTCGTCTGTCACTTGATATCCTTCGAGGTCTCTTCGGCCCATCTGGCTGGGTTGATGAGTTTGTCGACCACCTCGTCGACGACGTCGTCGAGTCCGCGATGCAGATCGTCAACGGAGCCGGTGATGCCGTGCTCGGCCTTGATCTGGTCCATGGCCTCATCGAGTTCTAAGAGTGCCTCGCCGAGGCGGTTCTGTTCGTCCTCGGTGAGGTCACCGCCTTCCATGCGCCGCACGGCCTGCGTCTCCAGCGCTTCCTGAATCACCTCGACGAGGGTGACGACCAAGGTGAGGACGCCGTGCTTGAGGCTCTCTTCATCCACATTCAGTGCCATGACTCTCCTTCTTCGGTCTTCTCGCGCGAATCGTCGGCAGCCGGATCCTGTTGCTCGAATGCGCTCCATTGTTCGAGCTCGTCGCACCAGCCGTCGATGTCATCCGCGGCCAGTCGTATCGAAGACTGCTCGGTCTCGACGAACAGAATACGTGCCTTGTTGGTGGGGTTGTCGTGCTTCTCCCAGCGCAGATTCCGCACTTGCGAGGCAGAGATCCTCACCAGCGCGCGGCTGTCCATCGGGGACTTCCAGGTGAGATCACGGCCCGTCAGGACTGCCTCGCCGCCCCGCCATGTCCCTCCGCTCGACAGCGTCTCCAGGTACCACATTCGGCCCTGCTTCAGCGGTTGTGGCGACGAGCTCGAGACTCGACCTGTCGAGGGTTGCAGTGCGGCCCCTCGCTGTTCCTGAACCAGACGGATCAGGCGTTCGGGTTCAAGGGCGGACAGCTTCGATTCGCTGCCATCGTTGAGTCGGACGAGGATGCGAATGCGCTCCTCGCCCCCGATCGAGGGCTCCGACAGCGGCGTGATGGATTCTATTGAACTCAGCTTCGCCTGCCACAGTGTCTCCGCCGGATCGCGTCGGTGGATGATCAGTCGCTGCGAGGTGAGGTAGGCGCTGCCGGGTCGCCAGGTGCGATAGAAGTTGTCCTGGTAATGTCCCCCCGCCATCTTGGCCAGGATCTCTTCGTCCTCGGCCAAAGGCAGGTGCGCGCGGACCGACTGCTGGACCCACTTTCGGGTGTCTTCATCCCATTGACGCATCATCCCGTATTCGAGCATCGTCTCGATCCCAGCAATGGTCGCGCGCAGGTTGATCCCGATGAGAGGTATGTCTGAGACGGAGATGATGAGGTCGAGATTCAGGTACACGCCCTTGTTGAGGAGCACCTCAATGAGATCAGGCAGGGTCGCCCGGGGATCCCGGGTGGGCTGCATGATCGCGTCGTCGGCCATCACCGACCTACTTGCGCTCGGATGACTTCTCGGACTCCGTGGAGGACTGTTTGAGTTCCGCAGCGCCGCCGGACTCCACTTGCTTGGAGTGAGCACTCTGCCATCCGCACCAGGGGCAGTACGCGTTCATCAGCTGCGCCAGCTCGGCGCGCTTACCGCATTCTGGGCAGGTGTCCTTCTGCTCGATCGCTTCCTTCCAAGCCACAGTGTCGCGATCCGTGCCGGCGGGGAAGTCCAGTCCATAGCGTGCTGCTGTCTCGAACGACGCCAGGGCTGCCCTGATCCGAATGCCGAGGAGTTCGACTCCTGCCACTGAGACCATGATGTCGGCGTTGAGGACCAGGCCTTTGTCCAGCAGCGTCTCCACCACGTGGAGGAGAGTCCCCTCCTGGCTGCGCTGTGGCTGCATCGCACTGTTCGACTGGTTCGTAATACTCATATCGTCGGCTTCCTATCGGCTGCTGTCCCGAGTGTGGTTGTGTGGTCGTCGGTCTGGCCCGGACCCAGTGGACACGAGTCAGTGGACCCAACCGCTGAGGCTGATCACTCGGATGGCCGTCCCCGGACATAGCGGTTCTGTCGGCTGTACTCGAGGAGTTCGCCCTGCTCGTCGAGCTGGATGTCGTATTCGGCCAGCAGATCGGCGGTGTCGGGAACGCGACGAGATTCCACGACTTCGAGTCGCACGGCCCAGTGGTCATCTGCCCAGCGTGCACCGACGACCGATTCCGGGGACCGGCCAGTGAGCGCACTGAACTGTTCGACGGCCTTCTTGACTGCTTGCACAGTCGAGACCCTGGCTGGTTCCGATGCCGTCGTCGACTCCTCGGACTTCGGTGCGCTGGACTTGGGCGCGCTGGATTTCGTCGCACTCGATGTGGTCGCGCTGGCCTTCGATTTCACAGGACGAGATTTCGACGACGCCGCAGCGGTCGACCGGCGTGGTGATTCGGACGAGGCTGTCCGCCTCGGCCGCCTCTTCTCGCCGCTGTCCTGCTGAGGCGAGCCTTCGGACGAGGCCCCACCCTGTGCGGCCTGCTTCTCGTCCGTGCTTGTCTCTTCGCTCATGGGTTCTCCTTCGATTTACGTCGACGAGTGGATTCCAATAGACGCGCGACCAAATCTCGCTCCAGCTTATCGGCTTCCTCATCGCTGATGGCGCCGGAATCTTTGGCCGCGGAAACCTCTTCCAACTGCCGTCGAATCGCACTGGGATCGTAATAGCGCTTCTCAGCTTCGCTGTGAACCTGCTCAGCCACCCAGACGGTCCCCTTGAGAGGGGCCAGAGGAGCACCGAGGATCGCTGAAAATATTCCCATGACGACTCCTACATCTCAGGAACGAAATCGTAGGGAGCCTGCGGTCCGACGAACCGAAACCGCATGCGGTCCTGATTCGCCTCCGCCAACTTGTCAATGGCGTCGTCGAACTCCGCCAGTGACTCCTGGGCAAGCAGCACAGCGACTTCGAACACGTCTTCAGCCTGTCCACTCTCACGCACCGACATATCGGCGGTCAGAGGTTCGAGCTGATTGAGAATCGGTGGACCCTCCGTGGTCTTCCAACTCTCCATGGTCTTCACCACGATTTCGCCGAGGCGGATGCGTTCGTTTCGTGTCTCGTCCTCATCCGTGCCGGCGATGGTCTCCCTCAGCTCCGCAGCCTCCGGGTTGTCGAGAAGGATCTCCCGAAGGATCGTGTCCCGGTCGTAGCGGACCAGCAGGGTGTACTGGGACAGTCCAGACAGTCCTTCCAGGGCTTCGACGTATTCGGCTTCGCGTGGGGCTAATACTTCACCGGCAATGTCGGCGTCCGCTGGGATGACGGTCCCGAACGCCAGAGGCAGCACTGGTTGCTCAGCGGCAATCCCGTCGAGGACCGCAATGTGGGCCTTCAGATCGTCCGGGGTACCCAGAACGTCTGTCTCAACGAGATCGGACACCACTGCTGCGACCCGGCCGGAACCGACGGCATGCAACTGACTTGCCTGCACACCGCCGGTTCCCTCCGGCAATCCCGTGTCTGCGAGAACGATGCCGTAGAGATACTTATCGCTGTCAGTATCGATGTCTACGCTCACTCGGAACCAGACGAACTGCGGGCGGGACGTTTGGTCCGACGACGCGGTTTCTCATCCTCGTCATCCGAATCATCAGGTGTCAACGCGTTCTTAACACCTTCCACGGCTCCTTGGGTCTTGCCCTTAGCGCCGTCTTCGACCATTCCGCCAAGCATCTCCGGCAGATCCCGTCCACCCTGCTGGGTGAGGTCGAGTCGGTTGGTCGCCTCGGCGAAGCGAAGGTACGTGTCGACACTGGCGATGACGATGCGGGCGTCGATGGTGAGGATTTCGATGCCGACGAGTGAGACGCGCACATAGGCATCGATCACGAGTCCTTTGTCGAGGATGATCTCGACGACGTCAGCCAGAGAGCTCGATGATGGACGATCGACATAACTGCCACGTGAACGTTCAGCGGTGTTGGTACTCATCTTCTTTACCTACTTCCGATTGGAAGGACGCTCAGTTGCGTCCGCTTTCGTCTTCGGTTGCTTCTTCGTACTCTTCTGGCTCGCCCTCTTCATACTCCACAGGCTCGCCTGCGTCGTCGATCTCCTCCTCTTCGACGGGCTCTCCGTCTTCGACAAGTTCCTCTTCGGCTGGCTCGTCAACGTATTCTTCTTCCGACTCCTCGTCGACAGGTTCGTCGACGTATTCGCCTTCAGCGTCTTCGTCGTCTACCGGCTCGGTTTCGTCTTCGGGCTCGCCTTCTTCACGAGGCTCTTCGTCCTCTTCATAGGGCGCAGCGTCCTCGTACTCCTCTTCCTCAGCCTCGTCGGCCTCAGCCTCGTCGGCCTCAGCCTGAGCCTGCTCCTCTTCGAGAGCATCCTCGTGTGACATGACAAGTTCGCTGTCGCGGATCTCGCCACGCCATCCTTCGACGCCGTCCTGATCGATCATGATCTCGTTCATCACGTGATGAACGAAGAACTTCAGTTCGAGCCGGAATCTGCGAGGCACTGTGAACCAGAGGGCACCGACTCCCTCGACGAATCCCTGTTTGTGGTATTCGCCGCTCGCGATGATGCGGGTGAGCCTGGGAGCCACCTCGTGGAAGGAGACGGCGCCGCTGATGTAGCCCTTGTCACCGGTCGATTCCCAGACGATGTGCGAGTCCGGGACCTGCTCGATGATCGTGGCCTCCCACGTGCGGTGGGACCAGACGGCCTGGCCCTTGACGCTGATCTTCACGTCATCCGTGCGTTCGACGTTCTCGACCTTCTTCATGAAGTCGGGCCAGTTCTCGAACATTGTGAACGCGTTGTACGCGACTGACAGCGGCACACCGACATCGGCCGTCTCGATGATGTTCGAGAACTTGAAATCGCCGGAGCCACCGGAACCGCCGGAAGATCCCCCGCCGAAGACACCCTTGATCTTGTCCTTGGCACCTTCGGTCGCTGCGGACAGAGCCGCCTTGGCCGGCGATTTTCCTTCCGCAATCTCTTCGGCCCCGGCTTGGGCAGCCGCGCCCATGGAGTCCGATGAACCGTCAAACCGGTCAGACAGCTTATCGACCTTGTCACCGGCAGACTTGATCGCCTTGCGGCCCAGGGTCTTGGCGTAGTCCGCCGCTTGATCCTTCAAGCCGCTGAAAATGGAGTCATCACTCACTGGTGGCCTCCTTGGTCTTGCGTGAAGCTGCAGGCTTCTTCGCAGCAGTCGAACGCTTCCGTGTCGGCGTCGACTTAGCTGTCGATGTCGACTTCGAAGCCGATGCCGACTTGGATGCCGGTGTGGACTTGGACGCCGCGGCCGACTTTGTGCCCGACCGGCGCTGGGTGCTCGCAGTCTTGGCTGCTCCGCTGGTCTTCTTAGCCGCACCGCCGGAGCTTGCCCGCTTTGCGGTGGAGGTACCACCGGACTTGCTTGCAGACCGGTTGGCTGTCGAGGAACGCCTCCGAGCGGGCTTCTTCGGAGCCGCTTCTTCTGCTGGCTCTTCTACTTCTTCGTCTGATTCGACGGGCTCCGCAGCTTCGGGCTCCTCGTCTGCCACGTCTTCTTCAGGCAGCTCTTCCTCAGCCTCCGGTGCCTCTGCCTCGTCGAGGTCTTCGGGTGCGTCGGCTTCCGCGTCTTCGTTCTCCGGGTCCTCCACATCATCGACCGAAGGGTCGAGGTCGTCTGCAGCTTCGTCGAGGGAAGATTTCATCTTCTCGGTATGCTCTTGGAGTCGACTGCTCAACTCGTCGATGCCCTTGGTTGCGAGTGCCTTAGCCGCGCCCTTGCCCGAGTCGGCCAGGCGTCCGGTGATCTTGTCTTGCAGTTCTTTGAGCTCTGGGGAGGCATCCGTGATTTCTTTCAATCCTCCGATGAGACTCTCGCGGTTCTTCACCGCCGTTGTGCCCGCCACGGTGGAGGCGATTGTCAGCGCCATGCCCAACTTCTTCGTTCGGCCGAGCATGTAGCCCGCCAATATCAGGCCTGTGAGTTTCATCTTGTTGTTCACTGGGTACCTCCGAATCTGCGCTTGTAGCGCTTGTGGTAGTTGGACCCTTGAGCTTGGCGATTTGCTCGTGCGATAAGCAATGCTCGCCAGCCGTGTCACGATGTGGATTGTTTTGTGCTCCTGGACGACAGTCAGCTGGTGACGCTGCTGGCCGTCGCCTGGATCATTCGCAAAGTCCTCACTTCGTCTGCGAACTTCTGTGCTTCAGAAGCCGAAGGCAGTCTGCCCTTGAACCTCAATCTTCCGCGTGATTTCGATTCCGTCAAGAGGGACTCAGACTTTCTAAGGCGGCTTTCAGACCACCGGTGCTCCGTTCGTGAGTATTGCCTGTTCAGACACTTCGCGGGATAGGAACAAGCCTTCCTGTAAGGACATGACTGCCAGCTCGCCCGACGCTCACGCTCGGCGGCCCCACTACCTGCACCGATCAAGCCGACATGGTGTTATCGAGCCTGATCAAGTCATCAGTAAGTCATGACTCTTTCGAGTTGAGCCGCCACAACGAGAAATCCCGCATTCGTCGATACCCGCGGGTACCGTCGAATGCGGGAATTCAGCCAACTTTGGCCAGCCAGCTGTGGTGAGTCGGCCGTGATCAGTCGGCCAGGGCTGTGGCTGCGTCGTAGCGCAGGATCGCTGCTATTCCGTCGGCGACGTCAGCGTCGACAAGTCCGAAGCCAGCGGAGGACAGCACAGCGTCAGCCAGAATCGCTCCTTCACCTTCGGAACCGACATCGTAGTTGAGGAGCACAGTTGCCACGGCTCCCCGCTGAACGGCTTGAGAGACCTTCTCGTGTCCTTCCACCGCCAGGTCGTGAGCCTTGCTATAGGACAGGTTCTCCACATCTTCGGTCTGCTTCGCCTGGACACGGTCGGAAGCCAGCGATTTCAGGGCGTCGTAGAGGGCATCTTCTGCAGAGTCGTCATCCGTGCCTCCCTGATCTGTTTCTTCGAGGAGTTCGGTGACTCGGGCCGAAAGCTCGGCCTTCACTGCGGTGCGGCCCTGTACCTCGCCGGCCACGACAACGAGGTCTGGTTCGCGGGCGCGAACAATCTCATCGACGTGGTCAGCAACTGCGCGAGCGTTGTCTTTGACGATTTCGTCGGCCCGACGTCGGATCTGGTTGTGCGAGAGCGCACCCTGACGTGGTGCATGAATGTCCTCGTCGTTGTCACCGCTGACGACTGACTCATCCTGCTGCGTCGCCTCGTGTTGTGGGGATACTCGCAGCTCGCGGATGGTCGCACCCTCCTGGTTGGCGATGACGAGGACCATATCGACCAGGCGGCATCCTTCACGGACATAGGCACCCAGCTCGGGGACCTGTCCGTAATGTGCGGTGTCACCGGTGCCGAGAGCGGCATCCCAGTGCTCGTCGAGGACGACTCCCGCCGCGTTGGCGACGACGATCCGCCCATCGGTCTGAACTTCAGTGATGTCTTCGACGATCAATGTGTCGTCGAGGTGCTGAAGGATCTCGTCTGCCGCGCCAGTGTTCGCGAGGTTCTCACGGAGCTCATCCCACCTCAGCCGCACCTGCTTCTCGGCATCGGCAGCAGGAGAACGCCCTTCCAGATACACGGTGGCGAAGGGACCCTGGTTGTCATATACAGTGCGTAGATTTTCGAAGTTCATCATCAGCTCCGTTCATATTCGATGCCAGGTATGTGGACTCGACCCCAGACTTGCACCTATCGCCAATGGTTGTAAACAGCCTGAGCTAAATGAAAACTACAGACTCCGGGTGGAATGGTGTGGTGTTCGCCTGTTCAGGTGATAGCGGCAGTATCGATGAGATGTTCGGCAATCGCCAGCGCCGAGGTGGCCCCGGGCGAGGGTGCATTCCGAACGAACATCGTGGCTCCCGCACGATCGATGACGAAATCATCGACCAGGGTCCCGTTGCGGTTCATTGCCTGAGCCCGGATTCCACGGGTTGCTCGGTGCCCGCCTGCCCCGTCGAGGGCGGGAACGTATCGGGCGGCCTCAGCGACGAACTTCTCGATAGAGAGTACGCCGCCGATTTCACGGGCGGCCGTTGCCATGTTGCCGGCCGCGAACTTCCAGAATCCCAGATCTGTTGCCACTGCCAGGGAGTCCGGGACGTTGAGGCCAAGCCCCTTGTACCCTTCCCGGGAGAAGGAGAGGAACGCGTTGGGTCCGATCATCAGGCCGCCGTCGATGCGGCGGGTCACGTGGACACCGAGGAAAGGGTATTTAGGGTCAGGTACCGGGTAGATCAGGCCGTTGACGATGTCATTGAAACGCGGTTCGAGGATGAAGTACTGGCCGAAGAACGGCACGACGCTCGGGTTCTTGTCCTCGCCTGAGCGCGCCGCGAGTCTGTCGGCTTGCAGCCCGGCACAGGTGATGACCTGGTCGTATTCCTGAGAGTCGACACTCGAATGAACAATCGCCGTACTGCCGTCGATCCCGCTGCGCTGGTCGATTCGATTCACTTCTGTGGAGAATCGAACTCGACCACCCTTGCTGCGGAAGTCGGCGACGAGGGCTTCGGTCAGCCCGCGATAGTCGATGATTCCGGTGTGTGGTGAGTGCAGCGCAGCCACTCCCTCGGCGTTCGGCTCCACCCCTAACAGTCCGTCGCGGTCGAGAAGCTCGACATCGGGGACACCATTCTCTCGGGCACGAGCATGGATTCCTCCCAGGCGTTCCACTTCGACGTCATTCGTCGCAACGACGACCTTTCCGCACTCTTCGAATGCGACATCGTGTTCGCGTGCGAAGTCGAGCAGCAGCGAGACACCTCGCCTGCAGAGCAGTGCCTTGAGACTTCCGGGCTCATAGTAGAGCCCGGCATGAACAACGCCCGAGTTGTGGCCAGTCTGATGCGCAGCCGGGTGGCCTTCCTTTTCGTACAGTGTGACGTCTGCGCCATCATACTTCTGGATCAGCCCCCTGGCGACAGCCGCACCGATGATGCCCGCGCCGATCACAGCGAAACGCCTCTTCACGCCCACACTTCAACCCCTTCGTCTGCTGTCGCGGATGCTTTGACCCTATTGCCGTCCCACCCACCGCGCAATCAGACGGCTGGCAGGCTTTGCTCAGCTTCTCACCTGCCGGCTTGGTCTCGAATCAGCCGCAGTTCATGCAACTGGTCGCGGTTAGGTCTCTTTTCTAACCAAATTGTCATGAATTCAATTACCCCTGCGCAACCGTCGTAGTTACCACAGAATGACTAGTCTATTTTGACCGCGCGGGCACTTTTTCACTGCTCACAGGCGATTGACCGAGCCAGGAGCTTACTTCTCTGCAACCCTATTGCTGCCGCTGACCTGGACAAATATCCATTCTTGCAGATCAGAAGCTCACTTCAGCCTGAAGCATGGCCATCTAGCTTCACCGCCACTCCACCGCCAGACAGAAATCTGACACCAAAAATTCATAGTGCAGACCCCATCAACTGCACGGTAAGTATAACGACATCGTAACTTTGTCCGTGATTTCGTGATTACTTTTTGGTTACTACATAGGGTTGTGAGGGATCTGCCAGGAGACTGCCTGTTTCCGTCCAGCGGATGTTCAAGTTTCGAACGATGTGGAGAACCATGAAGATGCTCCGAGGCCGGCACACGACCGGTCGTAAAATTGCTGTCGGAGGCGTTGCAGCCGCCACAGCGCTAGGGCTCACCCTGATGACAACGTCACCGGGTGAAGCTGCCGCACGGCCAGACAACGGCCCGCAGGAAGACTCTGAAGCACTTGGTCAGCTGATCGAGTCGGATCTGCTTGGAACGCAGTTGGCTGACGTGGCCGCAGCGTACAGCAGTTCCCCAACTAGCACCGCTGAAGAAGCGACCCCCTTGGACGTCGAGGCTCTTAACGCCCTCAAAATCGACCTTGGGAACGGACTGTCCCTGCCGCTGGTAAGTGGACCCGGCGGTGCCGGGCTGCTTGATCTCGGTGAAGTCGGTGCACTCAACGCTTACGGCCATGCGCCAACGTATGATTCGTCAAAGGCAAGCGCTGGTGCAGTTGGGAAAGACGGAGCACTCAACCTCGACCCAGACAATCCCGGTGACTTCGGCAATGCAACAGTCAACCTGACCGACCTGCTTGCCCAGCTGAATGTCGACCCGTTGTCGGACCAGATTATCGACGAGCTCTCGCTTGAACTTGGTGCGCTCGGATCGACCGCAGAAGGCACCGGCGCTGACGTCACCTCCGAGTACGTTGTCGCGGACGCCAAATTCAACCTGTCCAGCCCTCTGGTAGAAGGTGTCTCCGGAGGCCTCGATGAGGCACTTGGCGGCGTTGGCGACACAGTTAACACCGCCGTTGGCACCGATGGCGCTCTCGGTCAGATCCTGAGTGATCTGGACATCGACCTCAGGGTTCTTGGCCTGGGGGTCGCTGTCACTTCCGGTGACATCGGAGTAGACGGTCTCGACGAGGCCCTTAAAGGGCTCAGCTCCGAAATCATCAAGACGCCCCTTGAAGACGGCGATCCTGCGGTCGACGGCGACGAGATCGTATCGATCGACCTTGCGTCGGGCGAAGTCACCGTCAATGTGGCCAACGCTGCCGGTGATCAAGGACTGAATGGGCTTGACCCCAACACGCAGCTCCTGAATGACACCACCCTCAACAACATCAGCGCTGCCGTCACCAAAGCACTTGGGACGCTGACGACGAAGGTCACCGATGGAGTCACTGAAGTTCTCAACAGTACTTCGGTGACGCTGAACCTGAATGCGGAGCTTTCCGCGCTCCTCCTAAACAGTGATGCCGACATTAAGGTTGAAACTACCCTCGGACAGTTGGCCGGCACAGACACTGAGACAGATCCAACGGTGTCAGTTACATCGACAAGCGGCGGTGCCCTCGACGCTCTACTGAAAGCTCTTGGCATCAGCATCGATCAGCTGACTGCCGGTTTAGTAACACCACTTCTCAATCAGCTGGTCGACACACTCAGCTCAACCCTGGGCGGCGTCATCGATGGGATCGGAACTGATCTCACTGAGAACTTGGACGGACTTCTCGAACCAGTTATCACTGGACTCGACGGAGTGTTCGAGAGTCTCAACCTTGTCGCTGATGTGACCATCAACGAACAGCCGACAAAGAAGGACCCGGTCCAGGAGAGCGAAGTTAAGGGTGACAATGGCCCTGGCTTCACGGTGAACGCCGTCAGCCTCGAACTTTTGAACGGTTTGACGACTACCCAGGCCCCTGGTGACATCGCTGACATCAACCTCGGCTCTTCCTCAGTCCGTGCGACTGCTGAAGCACCAGAGGAACCAGGCGACGAAGAGGCGAACACCAATGCCGCAGCTTCGGCAGCAGCCTCGGCAACCGCTGACGACGACTCCAACGGATCCGCTGAAGTAGCAGCCCAGGCCGCGGCAATGGCTGACGCCACTTCGGACGAGACTGCAGCAGCCGATGCCACTGCAGCCGCGGCCGCAGAATCTGCGGCAACCGAAGATGCTTCGTCGGAAACCTCTGCTGACGCGACAACCGAGACAAACGCCTCGGCGACAACAGCAGCAGAGGCAGCGGCCCAGGCAGACAACAGCGACAACACGAACGCGGAATCCTCCGCTGCCGCTGACTCCGATTCAGGCTCTGCCGCTGAGGCAGCGTCGACTGCTGACTCATCTTCAGAGGCTTCGGTCGAGGCCGCTGCAGCTGCCGATGCAACTGCTGATCCTGATGCTGCAGCCGCAGCAGACGCCGATCCGGAGGCAGACGTGAACACGAACGCTGCAGCTTCGGCAGCGGCCTCGGCAGACGCTGATGACGATTCCAATGCATCTGCTGAAGTAGCAGCTCAGGCTGCGGCTCTTGCCGATGCCAGCACTGACGAAACTGCAGCCGCAGATGTCAGCGCAGAAGCAGCAGCTGAATCAGCAGCAACCGAGGACGCGTCTTCCGAGACCTCCGCTGATGCAACGACCGAGACAAACGCCTCGGCCACCGCAGCAGCAGAGGCAGCGTCTGACGCTGACAACAACGACGCGGCCAACGCGGACACGTCTGCAGCAGCAGATGCCGACCCGGCAGCAGCAGCCAGTGTTGCCGCGAACGCGGATTCTTCGTCGGAAGCCTCGGCCGCAGCCGCAGCGGACGCCGATGACTCTGCAGCGGCTGACGCCTCGAATGAGTCTGAAGCCAACGCAAATGCTTCGGCAGCCGCTGCAGCATCCGCTGACGCAGACAGCAATGACAACGCAGTTGCTGAAGCAGCAGCACAGGCAGCCGCTACCGCAGACGCCGAAACCACGGCGTCCGCAGCAGCAGATGCAAGTGCTGAAGCAGCAGCCGAGACAGCAGCGAACGAAGAAGCTTCCTCGCAGGCCTCGACTGACGCCACATCGGACCCGAACGCTGCAGCCGCAGCTTCGGCCACCGCCGCAGCAGACGCAGACGACAACGAGACGGCAAATGCCGACACCACCGCTGCCACTGACGCTAATGCGGTAGCAGCAGCCTCGGCTGCCTCGAACGCCGACTCCTCCGCTGAGGCCTCCGCAGTAGCAGCGTCAAACGCTGACGCGGATAGTGCTGAAGCTGAAGCCTCTGCAGACGCCGATCCGGACAGCGCAGCCTCGGCTGATGCTGACCCAGAGGCATCGGCTTCAGCCGACGCAGATCCTGAGGGCTCGGCAACCGCTGCGGCTGACGCTGCAGAGGCTGAAGCGGAAGCTACCGCTTCTGCCGACACTGATGGCGCAGAGGCCAGCGCTTCGTCGGATGACGACGCGGATAAGGCATCTGCATCCGCGGATTCCGATCAGGCAGCCTCGGCCAGCTCCTCGAGCCAGTCGAACGCTTCCGCAGGTTCGAACGCCTCGGCGAGTGCCGGTGCGAGCACCAACGCCTCGGGCAGCAGCGACAGTGGAGACCTCCCACGGACAGGCGCCGACGGCGCTCTGACCATGGTCGGCTTCGCAGCTCTGCTCATCGCAGGCGGTGCAGCCGTGGTCTTCGGAACACGTCGCTACCGAGCCTCGGCAGCAGGTAAGCACTGATATATAGGAGACTCAGCCACTGAGCTGAACACCCGCGGCGGCGGGGACGGAGTGAAAACTCCGTCCCCGCCGCCGTCTATTCATCGCACGAAAACCCGAACCCTAGCTTTACCACCTGGTAATTTACGACACGCACTCGTGACAATTTCGTCATATTACGCTCCGTGACTCAGCGCACTGAGTCAGGACTTTTGTTCGAACAAAAGTATCGACGTTTCAACAGCTGAGACACAAGGATGCCTGCCGGAGAAACGCGGCGTGAGTGCGACCCCGCAATCTCAGGGCAAAGCCCCGCTCCTACACCAAAAACTCCCCAGAAGACACCCTCCGGAGGCATTCACCGAACGTTCACGTCACCACCAACCACCTGGACACATGACCAGACCGTTACATTCTCGTTATATTTCACATTACTTTCGCATTATTCTCCAATGACCTTGTAGGGTGAATTTCGTTCGGCCGAAAAGCATCATGGCACCTTGTACGCAAACACCGTCGGTCGATCCTCACAAATGGAAGTGGAGAAGTATGAAGAAGCTCCGTAACGGGCAACCGCCCGTGCGTAAGATCGCCGTCGGCAGCGCAGCTGCAGTCACCGCTCTGGGACTGACCGTTATGGTCACCTCGCCCAGCGCAGCCGCCATCGAGCAGGACCCCAACGAAGAGGCTGAAGCACTTGGCCAGCTGGTCCAGTCGGAACTCCTCGACGATCAGCTCGTCGATGCCGCTGGCGCGTACAGCAGCTTCCCCAGCAATCCGGAGGAAGCTAAGACTCCCCTCAATGCAGAAGCACTGAGCGCCCTCGACCTGGATCTGGGCAATGGCGTCTCACTGCCCGTCATCAGCGAGCCCGGCGGCGAGGGCCTCCTCAAGCTCGGCGAGGCCGGAGCACTCAATGCATACGGCAATGCGCCATCCGCGGACAGCGCCAAGGCCAGTGCCGGTGCAGTCGGCAAGGACGGCGCCCTCAACGTCGATGACATCAACAACGGCGACTACGGCAACGCCGAAGTCGACCTCACGCAGGTCCTGGGACAGGCCGGTCTCGATGGAGTCACCGACAACATCGTCGACGAGCTCTCGCTCTCACTAGGCGCAGTCGCATCCACGGCAGAGGCAAACGGCTCGGAAGACCCATCCTCTGAATATGTCGTGGCCGACGGTGTCATGACCGTCTCCAGCCCCGCAGTCGGCGGACTCTCCGACGAGCTCAACAAGGTCGTCGACGGAGCCGGTGGCACTCTCGAAGATGTCATCGCCGAGGAAGGCCTCGCCGACCAGTTGGCCAAGGCCGGCATCGACATCAACACCGGTGTCGCCAACCTCAAGCTCGGCGGCGAAGGCACCACCGTCAGCGTCGAGACCCAGGACGCCCTCAACAGCGTCGTCGAGAACCTTGTCAACGAGAAGCTCGCAGACAAAGCAGGAATCGTCTCGATCGATCTCAAGAACGGTGACATCAAGATCGACCTGGCCAAGGTCGTCAATGGTGAGAACGGTGAGGACCTCAACGGCCTCGACCCCAACACTCAGGTACTGACCTCCGAGACCATCGGAAAGATCACCGACGCAGTTGCCGAAGCTCTCGGAACGCTGAGCGGCAAGTTCAACGAGACCCTCAAGGACGGCCTCAACGACGCGCACGCCAAGATCTCCCTGCCCGCTGAGGGCTCAGTCGCTGGCATCCCAGCTGACGGCAAGATCGACATCGACGCGACCCTCGGCCAGCTCGCCGGCACCGGCGAAGGCGATCCGAAGATCACCACCGACCTCAATGTCGCTGGCATCGAGCTCGGTGACCTGATCAACTCGATCACCGGCCCCCTGCTCGAAGGACTCCTGGGAGTCACCGAACCGATCATCGGCGGAATCCTGAACTCCACCGCCGATCAGGTCACCGGCGGAGTCACCGACATCGTCGACCCGATCCTCTCCGGCCTCGACCCCGTCTTCGAGGGACTCAACAAGATCGTCGATCTGACGATCAACGAGCAGCCCACGAAGCGCGATCCTGCCGAAGACAGCAACGTCAAGGGCACCGAAGACGCTGGCTTCACCGTCAACGCAGTCAGCCTCGAACTGCTGCCGAACGTGGCTGCGCCCAACCAGGCTCAGGCTGCTGACGCCGTTGCCGACATCAACCTTGCTTCCTCCTCGGTCCGTGCGACCGCAGCCGACGAAGCTCCGGGCGATGACGCAAACGCTGATGACACCGCTTCCGCTGATGCTGATGCTGATGACTCAGCTTCCGCAGATGCTGACGACTCCGCAGCGGCAACCGCTGACGCTGATGACTCGGCTTCGGCAACCGCAGATGCTGACGACGCAGCCGCTGCCAACGCTGATGTGAACGCTTCGGCAGACGCAGATGACTCGGCTTCGGCAACCGCCGATGACAACGCCTCGGCGACTGCTGATGCAGACGATTCGGCTGCTTCCAACGCTGACGTGAACGCATCGGCAAACGCTGACGACTCCGCAGCTGCCACCGATGACGCCAACGCCGCCGCTGACAACAACGACGAGGCAAACGCCTCGGCGAACTCAGCTGACGACGCAAACGCCAGCAACGATGCCAGCGCATCGGCTGCTGCTGACGGTGGCGACCTGCCCCGCACCGGTGCCAACGGCACCTTGGCTCTGGGTGGGCTCGCTGCCCTCCTCGTCGCCGGCGGTGGAATCGCAATCTACCTGACGCGCCGCAACCGCTCAGGTCTCTGAGACTGAGTCTCGTGACCGTGTGAACGGTTGACACCACGCAGAAGGCGGGGTCGGAGTGAGAACTCCGGCCCGGCCTTCTGTCTGCCTGCAAACGTCGGCCTGAACTCTTCCGTCTGAAAAAGGGTCAGCTCCCCGAACGCATGTGAACATCACACGGTTACAGTCCGCGTCCGGCCTCCCACGGCTCTTCCGAGGAACCGGTGATCAACGCGTTGACGGACATGGCCTGCGCATCGGTGAAGGAGGCGATGTAGTCCACGACTGCCCTTGCCCGCCCCAACCTGACGATGGCGCTGGCCCCCTCCTCGCCGAGGCTGGACGGATCCCTGTCGTAGAGCTCCTGGTACTCCTGGGTGGCGGCCTCAACCGAATCGAGGAGACGCCTGGGAATCGTGGTCGCCTCGTCGGGATCGCGCAGCCAGTCGTGAAAACCCTCAACCAGTGAGGCGATGATCCGGGTCTGCCCCCGCTGATACACCGCCAGATCTGAGCGTTCGAGCACGAACCTCGAGTGGACGAACTTCAACACCACCACGTCGTGCCAGGCGGTATCGGACAGACGCACATGCCCGCTGCGGACATGCGGCTGCGCATCGACGACGATGGAGGCCTTGAGCCGATCGATCCACCGCCTCGTGAACGCGGTGACGGCACGATCTGCCTCCAGTCCCCCGTCGTAGGGCACCGCCAACAGACCTTCGACCAGATCCCGGTTGACCCGCTGCACCGACTGTCGGAACGCATCCTCATCGGCGATCCAGGGGTCCTTCTCCTGAATGTGGCGCCACATCGACTCGAGCGCATGGCCAGGCCGGCGCCGATCCAACTCCGTGTCATGCAGCTGTTCCAGCTCACGACAGTCGCCCAGCCACCGGCCCAACTCGGCAGAGACGCTGGTGTACTGCAGAATGTTCGACCGGTAGAAATCGTCGAGGTCATGGACCGCATAGGCGATATCGTCGGCGACGTCCATCACCGCGCACTCCAGCGTCTGCTGGTACCGACCCATCCGCGGGAACACCGACAGCGCATCGTGCATCTCGGCCGTCTCAGTTGCGTAGGCAGAGAACTTCATCGCCCCCTGCGCCACCTCGTCGCCGACTCCCCTGGGCATCTCGGCCGAGCTCAGCCGCTGATGCTGCGTCCAATCGCTGCGCGCCCACGGGTACTTCAGCACCGCGGCCTTGACCGCCCGTGTGAGGTTGAGCCCCCGTGCCGTGGCGTCACAGCTGTCGAGGGCCGTGAGGATGCGGAAGGTCTGCGCATTGCCCTCGAAGCCATCGGGCAGGCGCAGCACCGACCGTGAGACACGGTCAAGTTCCTTCTCGCCGAGGTGGCCGAACGGAGGGTGGCCCATATCGTGGGCTGCGGCGGCAGCCTGAACCACCACCGGATCGCACCCGCCGAGTTCGGCGAGCACTGACCGGGTGCGCTCATCGGAGTTATTCAAAGTGATGGCGATCGATCTAGCTACGGCAGAGACCTTGAGCGAATGCGTCAGCCGATTGTGGATGACCGTGCCCGAGCCTGCCTGTGGGATGACCTGGGTGACGGCGGCCAGTCGCGAGAAGAAGGGGGAGAAACGGATCCGTTCGATATCGACGCGGAACTCGTCCTCGCCAGGTTGACCCGCCTCGGCGACGTCACGTTCGCGTCCACCGTCAGTGTGAAGTTTCAGTCTCTCCGTCATGATGGCTCCAGCCTACAGAATCGCCGTCCGGGATCAGCCTGGACGCGTGAAGGTGTTGCGCCCGGTGATCGCCAGCCACAGTCCTGCCGCGAGCATGACCACGCTGGCGACTGCCATGATCACGTCACCGAGGCTGGTGACTCCGTCGCTGGCCAGCACCGTGCCGACTGCAATGAGGCCGGCCAGGCCGAATACGGCCACTGCGATTCCGAGGATCCTCAGAGTCGACGGTGTTCGTCCGCGCGCAAGCATGAACAGGTAGCCGCCCAGAAGGCCCAGAGACGCTGCGCCGCCGACGGCTTTGACAATGGTTGTGCCGGGTTCATCGTTGAGCGTGACCAGGCAGAATACTCCGATGCCGCCAAGGAGAAGCATCGGCAGGGCGAACATCATGATCACTGCTTCGACACCCGAAACGAATGTGAACAGCGGGTCGTTGACCGGTACCCCTGAATCCGATACCTGGGCCTCGGCATTGTGCCTGTGGTCAGGGATATGTTGCTTCTGCTGAAGTTTGAGTCGACGGTCGTGACGGACGTGGACGACGATCGTGAAGATCGGCCACGCGATGAGAACGAAGAATCCGACAAATCCCACGCCCAGGGCGAAGTTGGGGAGAGCATCCGACAACAATCCGGAGAGGAAGATGAAACATACGCCTGGGAAGAACATGCTCACCAGGTGGCCTGTGAACGTCAACTTGTGCTCCAGGATTCTCTCGACCCTACGGCCCTCTGCTGAGCGGCCCGGCACTATCGTAGCCGCCGGCCACCTCCGCGAGCGCACGGGCCACCTCGGCGAAAGCACCGGGAAATTCCTTGAGACTTGCATCACAGTGGCGTAGCGTCATAGGAACCATAGGAGGTGAGTTCATTGGTTGGAGTCAACGAAGATTTCTATCAGCCCGGCACGCATCCGGGCGACCTCATCGATGTCTGGGATGAGGAAGCCGGAGAGATGGTCACGCACATGATCATCCTCGACGAATTCGGAAACGGTACGAGGACGCGTCCCCTCTACGACGACGAGAAAGAGGCAGCCGCGGAATAGCCGCCCCTCACCACCAGGCCCGAACGGTCTCGGTGGGACCGTCCACCTCGGTGAAGCCCGCGTCGACGACGCTCACGGGCCGTTCACCTGCCGCCCATTCGGACTTCGTCGGGGTCACCACGCGCAGGCTGAAGCCAGATGCCCGCCACCGGTCACGCGCCTCGGCGGGCATCTGCTCGTAGGCCAACTGCGCACCGTGACCGCACTGCGCTGCGGCCTTGCCCGTCGTCAGCGTCACCAACGGTGAGAGTTCGATGGTCACGACCGCCTCGGCGACCGACACCGAGGTGCCGCCCTCATCGGGGAACTCGGTGCCGCCGACCTGCAGCTTCTTCAGCTCCTTCGGCAGGGGTTCGACCGGTCCGGGAGGGAACACGAGCGCCTCGGCAGGACCGAAATCCTCATTGCCGCCGAAGGTCACCTCCACACAGCCCAGGGCTCGTGCGTCCTCGAGCTTCTGCCCATCACCTCGGCGCACGACCTTGCGGATTGCCCCGTCACGCCAATACTCGACCGCCTCGTGCCACTGCCCTTCCGGCCGCGAGCGCGGGTCGTCGAGGAAGGCGACGACGGCTCGGGCGGTGGCTTCGACGACGTCGATGTGGCGGGCGATGTTCGTCTTCGACCGCCGGACCACGATCGGCAGTGACCACGGAACCTCGTGGTCGGACTCGTGTCTGCGCATGTGCTCGGTCATGTACTCACTCCCTACCGTGTTGAAAGCACTCTCCCTTCTCAACATCGTTGCCTATCGGATATTCCGATCGTTGGAAGTCGGTGCAGAGGTAGACAGGCAGAAACCAGAGAGGCTCATTTGCTAACTTCATACCATGGACTACTCATTGAAGAGTCAGTGTAATCGCATCATCCGAGCGTATGGTGAACCGTTTCTGCAGTTTATTTTCGCTCTGGACGGTGAAAATATCACGCCCGAATTGCTGAGCGTGCAGGACCACCTCGTGCTCGATGAACTGCAGAGTGTCGCTTCCAAAGCCTCATACGATGTCACTTTTGAGACCGAAATATCGTTCAATGCAATGCTTCATTTCCTTCCAACAAGTGACCGACAACTCGGTCGAGCCGCGCTGCTTCGCCGCGCGGCAAAGGGCGACAACCCGCCTGCTCCATCGACGGACGACAAATTCCTCCAACAACTGTTTGATTGCGCAGCAATGTGCTGGCCGGGGGTCTTGCTGCTTCGGGGCTACAATGACTCATTCCACCGGCTCGGCGTTTCGTTGGGAGTCCGAGCCGAATCCACGACTGCGATGGACGCCGCCGCTCGCGCACTGCTGGCTGACCCGTCCCTCGGCAAGCTATTCCCTAGCCCTCGACCAGACCTATTGAGGTTGTCGCCTTCGGCGGTCTCTTGCGAATGGACGCTTTCCATTGACCCAGGAGGTACTGTTTCAGCCTTTGCTGGCGCTGTGATAGCGCAAATGTTGATGATTTCAGCGGTGAGGCTTGAGAGTGCGCAGCTGGCATGGACGCTTGAACATTTCTGGAATGAATTGGCAACCACGGTAGTTGCCTACCGAGATCTTGCCGAAGGCATTGAAGCCAAATTCCCAGTCGTGGTGGGACTTGGCGGGCTACAGACCCCAGAGCTCAGTTCGATGAGATTCGAGGGAGGGCACACGATTCGAAAAGTGTCGGCTGTCGATACGCATCTTTTGGGACGTTTTGGTCTTGGCTCACATACGGTCACTCTCGAAATCCCTACGAAGCTGATGGCCACAGAATTCATTCCTCCTGAAGAAAGAACCGAACGCCTCGGATTCAGGGATGCAACGAAGATAGTAGAAAGGGAACTCGATGCCATCCGCCTAGCTCTATTGACGGGTACTAAAAACGGCCGCCGTATACCGACGACACGATATTTCACTCGCTTTCTGAACCCACGATCCCCAGGATCCGCCGAAATATGGAGCACTTCAAATCTTGAGCAAGTCCAGCAAGCTGTTGACGGTGTAGTCAGCCAGGCTGACCTCGAGGAGATCCGCGACCAGCACCGGGCACTAATCTCCCCCTTGAAGAAGATAATTCACGTAGATATGCCAGTTCGGCGGTTGCTTCAAGCGGCCGGAAACCGAAGTCACCCTGAAGATGCTCTAGTCGACGCCTTCGTAGCAATCGAGGCTCTATTGAATCCAGGGTCGGGCAAGTGTCTGACCGAGAGACTGACGTCAGCAATTGCGGCATTGCTACAACCAAACAACCCAGATGGGCACGAGCAAACCAAACTTGACGCTAAAGACCTCTACGACTTGCGCAGCATGATTGTTCATGGCAACCGCAGGGCCCCTGCCAACCTCCACCAGCAAGCCAGGGAGTCAGTGGATCTTGCTTGCCGAATAATCAACGCCCTGTGTCTTGCCGAAAACCAAGAGCTCCGTGGGATGAAAGCGTCTACACGGAACAAGAAACTCTTAGAGTACACCTCGACGCCTGATCATCCTCCGGCTTGCACCTAGCGAGCACTCGCTCGATCGAGTCGTCACCTCACCGCCCGGCGAGCGCCTGCAGCAGATCCTTGGCCCGCCGGTCGACGTTCTCCGTGAGCATCTCGTTGCTCAGGAATGAGAACCCGAACCCCTCCTCGAGCCAGGCTCCGTGCAGGCTCCCGCCAGCACCAGAGTGCCCGAAGGCTCGATCGACGGGCCCATAGGTGCCAATCGGGTCTGTGAGTTCGAAACCGAGACCGAAGTGCAGGGGCCGATCGTTGAGGACATCGAGTCCAACCGATCGGGTCTGCAGTGCGTTCTCCATGGCCTCGGGTGCAACGATTCCCCCGCCGAGTCGGCCGGGCGTGACCAGCAGTGTACAGTTTCGCCATCGCTGCGGCAGTGCCCATTCCGCCCCCGGCCGAGATCTCCGCTGCATGGAAGGCTCGCGTGTTCATCGGCAAGGTCGGTGCCAGCAGCGAGGCATACATTCGGTCGATGACGGCCCGGCGCGTGGGGTCGTTCTTGAGGTACGTCGAAATCGAGTAGCCGGGCGCCTGGATGATCGGGGCCACACGGTCTTCATCCTCAGCGGGCAACCCCAGGTGCAGGTCGAGGCCAAAAGGTTGGGCGAGGTCCTCGTGCAGCCATTGGGCCACGCTGCGGCCGGTGGCGCGGAGGATGATCTCCGACATCAGGTACCCGTAAGTCACTGCATGGTAGGCGACCTTCGTTCCCGGTTCCCACAGTGGTGCTTGCTGCGCGAGGATGGAGGCCATTTTCCGGGAGTCGAGGAACGCCCACTGTGCTTCATCCGCGCGCGGCCTGTAATCAGCATCCAGCGAAGGGTCCGGGTCAACATAGGGCAGGCCAACCGTGTGTGAGAGGACCTGCGCGACGCTCACCGTCTCCTTGCCCGCGGCCGCGAACTCCGGCCAATAGTGGGCAACGGGAGCCTCCACATCCAAGAGCCCCTCCCCCGCGGCTTTGGCCGCAATGGTCGCGACCAGGCCCTTGGTCCCGGAGAAGAACACCGCCAGTGTCCGTTCATCCCACACCCTCGCCGAGGTGTCTGCGCGCTTGCCGGCGACACCGGCCCGAAGCTCGATGACCGGTTCACCCGCGCGGTAGACGCTGAACTCCATCCCGCCCTGGCTTTGCGCGGCATGTCGTTCGAAGGTGTCGGTGAGGCGTTCTGCAACGCCTGGTCCGAGGAGTGCATCGGCGTTGTGGCTGAGCTGGGATGTGGTGGTGGGCTGCGGCTCAGTCATCGGGGTTCGGCTGCTCCTGTTCAGAGGCTATGTTTGCATCTTCACAGTACTGAAATCGTGAGCAAGCTTTCGAAGGAAGCCGACCAGTGGACAAACTGAGAGTATTTCCTGATCGGTCACGGTCGAGTGCCATGCGAAGGGAGCCCCAAAGTAGACGCTCAACACAGATGAGCGACAGTTACTCTGCCGGTGAAAACACGAGCTAGTGGTTACTGAAGGCCTCCTGCAACCACCAGGCTCCCCCATCCGACGAGATCTGTGCGTCAATGATCAATGGACAGGTCGGTTTGCTCGCCAACCAATCGGCAACAGCGGAAAGAGAAGAGATTTCGGTGACGGTGATGGCCTCAGCACCGAACCCTCGAGCGATGCGCGCAATATCTGTGCGTTCGAACGTAACAGCATCCATAGGCGGAGTTCCCGCCTGAGATCCGAAGTGATGCACCTCGGCGCTGTAGGCCGCGTCGTTGTACACGATGCAGACCAAAGGCAGTCGCAGTCGCACGGCCGTCTCCAGATCAGCAATGGCCATGTGGAATCCACCGTCCCCAGTGCCGAGCACGGGAAGCCGCCCCGGCTGAGCCAGGGCCGCGCCGATTGCGGTGGCCAGTCCAAGACCGATCGACTGGAACGCCTGAGTGAAGCATAAGCCCTTTTCATCCGGTACCCCGAGGAATTGCGCCGGGTAGCCCATGAAGTTTCCGGAGTCCACAGATACGATGCGTTCGCTCGGCAAAATCTCGTCAAGCCTCAGTGTGAGAGCACGCGGTTCGACGCCTGTTCCTGACGTGTCCCTCTGATTGACGGATTGCTGACGCCAATCTCCGATAGCAATCGAGGCCCTAGCCTCGTCGCTTCGATATCCGGATCTCGGCGTACCTCCGTGTTTGACTATCCAGCCTTTCTGGGCTGCCTGCGCCGTCGCACCAGCGTCACCGATCAAGGCCAGGTTAATAGTCCGGTATCTGCCGGGGGCGTTCGGGTCGACATCGATCTGGACAATGCGTGCGTCTTCGCCCAGCAGCCGCCCCTGTCGCGTGGTCCAATCATTGAGCGCGCAACCGAAACTCACGACCAGGTCTGCGTTGCGGATAAGCTCAGCGGTGTTCGGCGAGGAGAACCCACCGGAAATCCCAAGGTTGAACGCCTGACTCTGGTGCCGCACATTGTTGAATAGCCCTTTCGCGACCGCAGAAGTAGCAAGGAGCGCACCCGTAAGTTCAGCGAGTTCGGCAATCGCTTCACCTGCTTGCCGACCACCCCTGCCCACGATGAATACTGGACGTTGCGCCCGGTCGAGCTCCGCAAGCAAAGACTCGATGCTGCTCGGAACTATTGGAGCCCTAGTCAACTGCTCCAGCATCCGGTCGACGGACTCATCGACATCTGCCGCGGTCACAGCCGGGCTCGATTGCACATTGAGCGGCATGCTGAGCACAACTGATTGCCTGTCGACGACAGCTTGATACCACGCTCGGAGAACGTCGGTGAGCACGGTGTCAGCCCGGTGCAGGCGATGTGGCATCGCCCCGACCGAGACAGCGAGTGCGTCCTGGTCGATGGTGAAGTTCGAATGCACATCTCCCTGTGCCGGCTCGGCGGCGAGCAGTATCAGAGGAGTCCGCGACTTGGCGGCCTCGCCGAGGCCGGTAGCAGTGTTCGTCAACCCGCAGCCCTGGTGAACGCTGACCAGCGCCGGCACATCACTCATCCTCGAATGGGCGTCGGCCATGGTGACAGCACCACCCTCGTGCCTGGCCGCGAAGTACTGCACGCCGGTGGCGACAAGTTCATTCGTCACCTCGAAATTGCCAGAGCCCACAACTCCGAAACAATGGGTGGCGCCAAGTCGAGCGAGTGTGCGGGCAACAACCTGGGAGCCGATCAGGAGCGTGGTGCTCTCGGTTTCTGCCTCGTAAGTCACTGAATGCCTCCGGTGGAGCCATCGACCAATGCGTAGACTCGCACTGGAGATCCGGTGCCCCCGGCGATTGGCAGTGGCGCGATCACAATGATCGCGCCTCTAGCCGGCAACTTCTGCAAGTTCCTGAGCGAAGTGATCCCATATTTGTCATGGCCGAGCAGATGGTAGTGCATGGGAAAAGCTGGCTCGAGCGCTGCTGCTCCCCCGGCGTCGATGCCGACGGTCTCGACACCAACGCCAGAGATCTCGGAACGTTCGGCCAGCCATAGGGCGCACTGAGACGTGAAACCGGGAGTGTGTGAGCTTCCATCGTATTTGTTGAGGAAGCTCTGCCGGTCGCCCGCCCGGGAGTCCCAGCCTGTTCGCACCAGCACCCAGCAGTTTTGTGGAAATGCACCGTTCTCCGCTTCCCAGGCCTCAATATCGGCGACATCGATCAGATGGTCCGGATGCTCGTTCGCCTGTGCTGAGAAGTCGAGTACGAGTGCTGGTCCGATGAGACGTGCTGGCTCCACCTGCGAAACATCCTTACCTTCCCGTCCAGAAATCCAGTGAATGGGTGCGTCGATATGGGTGCCGATATGTTCACCGGTGTGAATATTCGCGTGCTTCCAGTACGGTCCGCGATCGTCGTATTCAGCCTGATTGTCGATCGAAAAATCAATGAGGTTATTGAACGGATCGGGCAGTTCCAAGGTTGGGGTGCTGCTCGACAAGGGCGCAGTCAGATCAACTATTTCGAGTCCCCCGTCGCCTAGCGCTTGAGCTAGCGCGGCAGTGGCTGATTCGGCGCTTACAGGTTGAGACATTGACAAGCTCCTTCGCTTTAAAGCGACTCCAATTGACAGATGGTGCTGGCGGATCGTTCTATGGCGCACCGCAGAGACTTGAACGCTCTCAGCCGCTGAAGCTGAATTTCTTCTGCAGAGTCCGCGCTGTGCGATCCGGGTTGAGCAAAACAACGGAAAGCAAGCCAACACAAGTCAGATAGATCCCGATGAGGATGAACGACGAGTTCATTCCGTCGGCCAATCGACTCGCCATCTCTGCAGTGTCACCAGCTCCTTGCGGGTTTGCCAAATAGCCAGCCCTGTCCATCAACATCCCCACCATCGCCGGAGCTATCACACCGCCGATCGAAGCGAACCCCGTCAGCGTCGCCATTACTGCAGCTCGCTGCTTCGAACAGACACAGAACGCGATTGCGGTGGGAGCCAGTGGATAGATCAGCGCAAGGCCCGCCCCCACGGTCAGAAATCCCACCGCTCCATACCCGTGCATATGAGGGAGAACTGTGAAGCACAATCCTGAGATCAGCAGGGTCGCACCAAATAGGGCACCCATTGCCCAGCGCACAGTAACACCTCGTTTCATCAAGTACCGAGAAGCGAACCCCAGAATCAGCAACGCGCCGGCTCCGACGATCCACGGAAAAGTCGAGACGAGCCCGATCATTTCCGGCTTCAGGTCGACAACCGAGGACAGATACTTCGGTGACCACGTTGAAAGGAATCCTTGAGCCCAAAAACAGCCGGCACCCGCCAGCAGCGCGACGACGAACATCCACGAGCCCAAAACTCGGCGTATGGGAACCATTCTGAGAAGATCCGAGTAGTCGGCAATACTGGATTTCGCGTTCAGATTCGCCTCACCATTCGTGTCCGTCTCGGACCCAACATCCGTCTTGGGCCCAGCATTCACCTCGGCGCCGGGCTTCTCTGCGGGCGCGCCAGCGTGACCGTAAGGACCTTCTCGTCCGAGCATCAGCCAAGCCAGAGTCCACAACAGACCAACGATTCCGAGCAGCCCGAAGGCCCACCGCCACCCAAGGTCAGGATTGGCGATCACCCATGCCAGTAATGGCGCGGCGATGATCGGACCAACTGCCGACCCGGCTGCAACCACGCTGCTCGGCAGTCCACGTTCTTTCGGGCTGAACCATGCTTGGGCGTGTTGAAGGGAAATCGGAGTGGCGGGCCCTTCGGCTGCGCCCAGAAGAATTCGAGTGACGAGAAGTACCGCAGCCCCTCCCCCGAAGAGCATCGGAAACTGCAGCACAGCCCACGAGACACCCATCGTCAGGAGGATCCACCGAGTCGGAACCTTGCCTGCGATGAAACCCACCGCTATTCCGGCAATAGAGAATAGGAAGAAGAATGCGCTTCCAATGAATCCGAACTGGCCAGACGTGAGACCGAGCTCCTTCATGGCAGGGCCTGCAACGAGGCCGATGACCGCTTTGTCAGCAAAATTGATGATCTGAAAAGCAACGAGAAGCCCAGTGACGATCCAGGCACGCCGGTTCATCCGCCCCTTGCGCACTGCCGCACGGAGGGTGTGATCAGCCAAGTCCTCATGTGTGGTCATACCGTCGCCTCCACAGCACCGACGCTCTGTGCGACTACATCGCTGACTGCAGTCACGCTGGGACGGATTCTATAGACATCGTTGTCCTCAGCGATCACGACTTCACTGTCGTAGTCTTTCCGCACCGCTGAGAGCATGGTCGTGAGGTCCGCGGCCCCTGGGGTATTCGGTACAACATGGTGGAGCACAAGTGACTTCGCTCCGGATAGCCTGGCAACCTGACCGACGTCCATGTAACTCGTGTGAGATTCGCGCAGATGCACTTCGATCCCATCACGAGTCGGACCATCAGGGAATGTGCTGAGAATGGCGGGGAGGTCGATGACTTCGTGCAGCAGCAGGTCGACGTTGTTGGCAAGTTTTATGCAGTTCGTCGAGTAGGCGGTATCACCCGAGATCGCAACGGAGCCATATTTGGAATCAATGCGGAATCCGAACGCTGGGAAACACAGGCGGTGGTCGACGAGGATGGCCGAGATCGTGACCAGCTCATCCGTATAGACCACAAAGGGCTCCATTTCAGGGTGCCGATTATCAACGGCGTCGGCGCCCGCTGCGTCCGGTATCTCGATATTGTGCGCACGAATCCACTCATGAGGCTCCGTTCTTCTCTCGTCAGCCATCCGAATCGCAATGTCGGAGGCAAAGACCTTGTCCAGCAATGAGTCGACGATATCGGTTGTACTCGACAGACTCCGACCCTTGAGTTGGTCTGCTAACGCTCTTTCGTGATCGCCGTCCATCGCTGGAATACGCGAGGGCCTTCCAGGTCCATACAGATCAATGGGCGCACTGAACGACTCGCCGGGAACCTGCCACCCGGTGGTGAGATACGAACCGAGATCATATATGTGGTCAGAGTGATGATGCGTCAGGAACACCGCTCGCAGATCGCCCCAGTCCGCATGCCTGCGATAATTGCGAATGCTTCCCATCCCACAGTCGAAGAGGTAAGTCGTGCCATCGACTCGAACTGCAGTGCTGGTCCCAGCCCGGGAGCTCGAGACGATTGGTCCTCCGCCAGTGCCAAGGGTGTGAACGCTCATTCCGTCCAGTGATGCTGAAGTCACAATGGAACCTCTCGTAGGTAGCGTGCATCCACGGGCATTGCTCAAAGCGGTCTAGTTCACGCCAAGATGCTGCGCCGCGTCAGAGTTCGGCCTCATCACCGAACGTGCTCCAGATCATATACAGCTATTTTCACGATCGCAATACCTATTGCATATACGGGGTCGGCTCTGGCATGCTTAATTCACCAGCAGTGGCGCACCGACGAAGGAGTCAAACATGGAATCACAACTCGGCCAAGAGATTATCCTTGGAGACCTGCCCAAGGGCATTACTTTGGCAAGCGAGACGATGGGGAACAGATCGTGGAATGTCCTCGGTCATACTTACTTATCCAAGGTTGACGGCCCGGACAGCTTCGCATGGTTATCTCTGGACCCGGCTGACACCGGAGTTCCACCACACGTCCACCCCCTGCAAGACGAGCACATCTACATCCTCGAAGGCATCTACACTCTGTATCTCGACGGGGAGTGGATGAAGGCCGGCCCCGGAGACACAGTCCGTATGCCGAAGGGTCTTCCTCATGCCTACTACGTCAAAGGCGGCGAAGCTGCGAAGTCGCTGTTCTGGGTCAGTCCTGCGGGGCAGCTAGCGACGCTGTTCGATGAACTCCACAATGTCTCCGACCCCGAGGAAGTCGTAAGACTCTCGGCACAGCGCGACGTGAACTTCCTACCGCCAGGAAGCGTCCCCGGAGCCGACTGATCACCAACATCGAGGTACCCGCTTGTCGCTGGTTCCTCCACCTTCAGCTTCGACGTCCGCTATTGAGCGGTCCTCGAGGCTGAAGGTGCGTGAAGAGTCGGTACCCGCAAGATATCCACCTCTCGGCTACACGATGCGGAAAATGAATACTGAAGAGCTCGGAGCGCAACGATCGCTCTCGTATGGAAATGACAAAGACCAGGTCTTCGACCTCTGGCTTCCAATAGGCAGTTACATCCGCGGTATCGCAGTATTGGTCCATGGCGGATATTGGCGCCAGCGCCTCGATCGATCCTTGATGGCGCCGATGGCGGAACTGCTCGTCGCCGAGGGATGGGCTATCGCGAACGTTGAGTACCGCCGGGGCCCAGACAGTCCCTGGCCGATCCCGTCGAGCGACCTTCGCACCGCTGCACAGAAGGTTCGCGCAGTCGCAGCCGCGGAGTCAATTTCAGGACCCTTCGTCTTCATCGGCCACTCAGTCGGAGGCCAACTGTGTCTGCTCAACTCCGATTATTCAGATGCGCTGGTGGCATTGGCTCCCGTTACCGATACCGCGAGAGTCTATGCCGAGCGTCTGGGTGACGGCGCTGCCCATGAGTATTTCCAAAGATCGCCCCATGAGGCGCCAGATGTCTATCAAAATTCATCGCCAATATGCTGCGCACCCCCGGAAGTTCCCACTTTGCTGGTGCAGGGCAACAACGATGATCGTGTTCCACCTGAGCACACAGCGAGGTTCGCAGACATGGTCCGCCCCACGACCTTTGTCGACCTGCATTGCTTCGATCAAGTTGGGCATATCGAACTAATAAGGGCCGATTCAGAGCATTGGGTTTCAACTCTGCGCTGGATGAATGCGCTGACACTATAACTGCTGAGGTTTCGATCAAAGTTTCTGAAAGCCAGCTTTTGAAACGCAATCTGCTATCTGAACGCGCATAGGGCCGCCCTGTTAAGGACGGCCCTATGCGCTTCTCTTCAGGCTCCGCTGAACGCCGGCTCCCTCTGCCCCTCGGGCTTCCAACGCAGATGCGGATCATCGATCAGCTCATCATCGCGCAGCAGCGACAGTCGAGGCCTCACGGCGTCGGTCCTGGCAGACGGTGGCTTCCTCCGACCGGCACGGAACTGATTCGGCCATTGCGCGCCTGGCCCTTCATATTCCTGTTCGACTGCAGCATGCAGCGTCCAGTTCGGGTCGTAGAGATGTGTCCTGCCCACCGCGATGAGGTCAGCTCGTCCGGCCAGAAGGATCGAATTCGCATCGTCGAATGATGAGATCGCACCAACTGCGACTACCGACACCCCCGCCGGTCCGGCGACCTCCTGACGAATTCGATCAGCGAACGGCGTCTGGTATGAACGTCCGTACGCAGGTTGTTCGTCGGCAGTCACCTGGCCGGTGGATACATCAATACCGTCCACGCCATGGTCCACGAATGCCTGTGCGATCCGCACAGCATCATCGACCGTATTTCCACCCTCGATCCAGTCGGTAGCGGAGATTCTCACTGTCAGTGCACGGTCTGGCGGCAAAGCACTTCGCACCGCGTCGAAGACCTCCAGTGGGAACCGCAATCGGTTCTCCACATTCCCCCCAAACTCGTCCGTTCGGTGATTGGCTATTGGGGAGAGGAAAGCGGAGAGAAGATAGCCATGAGCCGCGTGGAGTTCGATGACGTCAAAGCCGGCATCTGCAGCGTTTTTGGTCGCCTGCACGTAGTCAGACAGAATGGTCTCCATGCCGTCGCGGCCGAGTTCGTTCGGCGGGATGTTTCCCGGACCATAGGGAAGCGCCGAGGCGGACACCGTCTCCCAGTTGCCCTCATCGAGCGGCTGGTCGATGCCTTCCCACATCAGCTTCGTCGAACCTTTGCGCCCGGCATGACCCAGCTGCACGCCAGTCTTAGACGCTGAATGCGAGTGGATGAAGTCGTTGATCCGACGCCATCCTGCAACCTGTTCCTCGGAATAGAGCCCAACACACGCCGGCGTGATCCTCCCCGCTCGCGACACAGCCGTCATTTCGGCCATGACAAGACCAGCGCCACCCATCGCCTTCGAACCCAGATGGGAGAGATGAAAATCGGTGGGAACTCCGTCATCCCCGGCCGAGTACATGTTCATCGGCGATACGACTATTCGGTTCGCCAGTCTCTGCGGACCGAGGCTGTGGGGTTGGAACATCGCGGGTGCCACCTCGGCGGAGTCCTGCTGGGAGGCAAAGTGCTCTTCCACTTGGCGAGCGAAATCGGGATCTCGCAGGCGAAGATTCTCCTGAGTGATCCGCCGCGATCGAGTGAGGAGGTTGAAGGCAAACTGAACCGGGTCCTGGCCAGCATACATTCCGAGCACTTCGAACCACTCCAAGGAAGCCTGCGCTGCCCGCTGTGTCGATTCGACAACCGGACGACGTTCCGTCTCATAGGCGTTCAACCCCTGGTCAATCCCTGCATGCTCGTGCAGGCAGGCGGCCAGAGCCAGAGCATCCTCCATAGCCAGCTTCGTCCCCGAGCCGATCGAGAAGTGAGCCGTATGCGCAGCGTCACCAAGGAGCACGACATTGTCATGCACCCATGAGGCGTTGCGTACCGTAGTGAAGTTGAGCCATTTGGAATTGTTGAGAAGCAGCTGATGATCACCGATTTCCTCGGCAAAGATCTCCTCAATCTTCCCGACCGCGAACTCGTCGCTGACACCGGGGGGCAGCGACTGTCCTTCAGTGGCGTCGAAACCTGCACGACGCCACACATCCTCATGCATTTCGACAATAAAGGTTGAACCCTTATCTGAGAACGGATAGCCATGCACCTGCATGACACCGTGTTCTGTCTCCTTGATGAAGAATTTGAACGCTTCGAATACCTCAGAGGTGCCCAACCACATGTACTTGTTGGGGCGCGCATCGACGGAAGGGGCGAAGTCCGACTCGAATTGCCGCCTGATCTGCGAGTTCACGCCGTCTGCAGCAACAACGACGTCGTAGTCTCGGGACAGTTCCTCAATGTCGGGTGCCACAGTGGAGAACCGGACGTCGGCTCCGACTTCTTGTGTCCGACGCTGGAGCATCTCAAGCAGATCCTTGCGGTACATTGCGGCGAAGCCCTGTCCACCGACCGTCATTGTTTTTCCCCGATAGTGGATATCGATATCGGCCCACCGGGCAAAATGTCGCTGCATGTAATCAGAGACGACTGGGTCGGCATTGGCAATGCCGCCGAGAGTCTCGTCAGAGAACACAACGCCGAAGCCAAACGTGTCCGATGCCGCGTTCCGTTCCCAGACTGTGACTTCGTGGCCTGCGTCGAGTTGTTTCATAAGCGCGGCGAAATAGAGTCCTCCAGGGCCCCCGCCGACTATTGCTATTTTCATTTCTTGTCGCCCTTTCTCATGCGTGGACGGCTGTGGCAGCTTCGGCCTTGAGCTCGTCACGAAGTTTGAAATGTTGGAGTTTTCCACTGGGATTGCGGGGCAGAGCCTCCACGAAGCGGATCTCTCTCGGGTACTTGTATGGCGCTATCTGTGTCTTGACGAAGCTCTGGATTTCGCGTGCCTTTTCCTTGCCTTCCGCCGCCTCTTCTCGCAGGACGATGAAGGCAGTCACCAGGGACCCTCGTTCCTGGTCGTCCTTGCCGACGACGGCGCATTCGACAACATCCGGATGCTCATTGAGCGCAATTTCGACTTCGGGCGCGCCGATGTTGTACCCGGAAGAGATGATCATGTTGTCGCTGCGCGCCTGATAGACGAAGTATCCGTCGTCGTCGCGGAGGAAGGAATCGCCGGTGACGTTCCACCCGTTGACAACATAATTGTGCTGGCGCTCGTCGTTGAGATACCGACATCCCAGCGGGCCGCGCACCGCGAGACGGCCGACAGTGTTGTCTGGCACCTCGTGGCCATCTTCATCGAGGATCACGGCGCGGAAGCCTGGCACTGGCTTGCCTACGGCTCCGGGCTTGATATCGTCACCTGCTGCGGATATGAAGACGTGGAGCATTTCAGTGCCGCCGATGCCGTCGATGAGCTTGAGCCCCGTTGCCTCGTATACGGCCTCCCAGGTGGCTTGCGGCAGATGCTCACCCGCAGAGACCCCAAGTCGGAGATCAGAGAGGAGATCTGCTCGGCCCGCTTTGATGATCGCTCTGTATGCCGTCGGAGCCGTGTAGAGAATCGTCACCCCTGAGTCGTGAGCGTACTGCGCCAATTCAAGCGGGGTTGCCCGCTCTACAAGGAGTGACGCGGCTCCGAAGTACAGAGGGAAGACGACGAGCGCACCAAGACCGAAAGTGAAGGCAAGCGGAGCTGAGCATGCGCACTTGTCATCGGGGCCGACTTTGACGATATGGCGGGCAAAAGTGTCGGCATTAGCGAGGATGTCACGGTGGAAATGCATTGTCGCTTTCGGCACTCCGGTTGTCCCTGAAGTCGGACAGAGCAATGCCACGTCGTCTGCGGCCGTGACGACATTGTCGAACGATTCTGCCTTCTGCCTGGATCGGACGGTGAGGTCGTTGTCAGCATCCGACCCGATCGGGATGACCTCGACTCCGCGGCTGGCTGCCGGTTCAGAGATTCCGTCTAGGAATCGGTGGTCGACGAGCGCGAGGTTGGGTTGAGTCAGCTCGAGAAGCGAATCGACTTCTTTGTCCCTGAGCATCGCCATTGTCGTGACGACTACGCCACCGGCTTTGAGGACTCCGAGCCAGGCTGCGACAATCCATGGCGTATTTGGTGCCCTGAGGAGCACGCGGTTGCCGGGCACGATTCCGCAGTCATCGGTTATCAGGCGGGCGATCTGATTGGACCGGGCTAAGAGTTCGCCGTAGGTCCATTCCTCGCCTTCCGGCGTAAAAAGGGCCAGCCTTTCGGGACCGAATCGCGCCACTGCATCATCGATGAGCGTCGTGGCCGCATTCAAACGATCCGGGTAGTGGACGTCGTCGATGGTGAATTCAAGGTCGGGCCAGAGATCTGCCGGTGGGAGGTTGTCACGGGCGAACGTATCGACGTAGCCCGATGGAGTCAGTTCCATGTGCTTTCCTTCATTGTCGTCGCAGGCTCCTGGGAGTCTGGCCTCAGGCGTGAGCGCCGGGGGCGATCATTCCTTCTTGGGCAACAGTGGCGATGAGTTCACCTTGACGTGTGAAAAATCGGCCCAGAGACAGCCCTCGCCCTGACTGCATAGATTCAGCATCCTGGGAGTACAAGAGCCAGTCATCCATGGGAGCTTGCCGATGGAACCACATCGCGTGATCGAGGCTGGCTGTGACCAGGCCTGGGCTCGACCAGGTCAGTCCTTGTGTCCGCAGCAACGGTTCGAGAATCGTATAGTCACAGACGTAGGTCAGACCGATGCGATGCAGGTTTGCAACTTCACGGTCAGGTCCCCCGGCTGTCAGTGAGGTGAAGGCCCGCACCCACACACCCTGGTGTGATGACGATTCCTGCGCCTTGCCGTCACTATTGTGCTCGAGGTAAATGGGCCCCGGGATATGCCGCATATCGAAGCTTCGACCGTTCGCCCAGTAACGGGCGGCGTCGGTCTCGACACCTTCCAAAACTTCTGCAGCCGAGGAAAGGGAATCGGGATCGACATGCAAGTCATCACCAGCGGGCATTGAGTATTCTGCACCAAGCGTTGGCGCTTGGAACGACCCGGTCGAAATGAACGTGGTCTTTCCGTTCTGAATACCACGAACGTGCCGCGTCGCGAAGTTTCGTCCGTCGCGCAGAATCTCGACGTCATAACGAACGGGTTCGAGCATGTTCACAGGTCGCATGAATGTCGAATGCGTGGAGTGGATGACCTTCTCGTCGACCATCGTCGCGATCATCGCTGCAGTCGCTTGAGCAACCATGTCACCGCCGTAGGCCTTCGGCCACGGTGCGTACTGCGGAATCGCTTCGAAGCTCTTCAAATCTGCCCCGGTCGGCGCGTCGACTGGCACCAGGTCGACCGCATCAAGGAACGTCTGCGAAGTCTGTGGAGCAAGAATCTGGGTCGTCATGTCACGTCTCTTTCTTTGTCTGGTCGTCGATCGCTCAGGCCCGGCGGTAGCCGGGGAGCTGCTCATCGGGGACTTCGTCGAGATTGACGACGATGTTCTCCGGTGTGCGTGCGGTGATCCAGACGAGCTCCTCGGTTGTCGACATGTTGGCCTCAACGTGCGGCATGTACGGCGGAACGAAGACCCAGTCACCTTCTTCCATGTCCAGGTAATCCTGATATTTCTCACCGAAGTAGATGCGGCCGCGCCCCCTGAGGACACGTCCGCCCGTCTCGGCTTCACCGTGATGGTGAGGCACAGACCGATAACCGGGTTCATTCGAAACTTCGCCGAACCAGATCCGAGTCGCCGGCGTGTGTTGGGGAGAGACGCCGGACACGCGAATGCAGTCGCCGGACTGTGTCGTGTTTCGGTCTTCCTCCCCGTTGCGGGTCACGACCGGCACGACTTGGCCTGCGTCGTCTGCATATTTCGAGTTATCAATTTCCGCCGCGGTGGAATTTGTCATGATGTTCTTCCTTTCGGGTTCTTCACCGGTGATCAGCGTCATCGATGATCGAATTTCTGCTTGGACGTACTGCGGTCTTCATAGCGTTGAGCTTCAGACTTTGAGTTCAGGTGCTTGCAATAGACACTGCGTTTTTCAAGATGCCCAACCCTTCGATCCTCGTGCTGATGACATCGCCGTCGGCGAGGAATCGCGGTGGGGTCATTCCCGAACCCACTCCCCCAGGAGTGCCGGTGAGCACTACGTCCCCGGGTGTCAACGGAGTGAAGCGGCTGATGTAGGAGATGAGCTCGGCCGGTGGAAAGACCAACGTCGATGTATCGCCAAATTGCACTCGTACGTCGTTGACCCAGCCTTCAACTGTGAAGGTCGGATCGTCGTCAAATTCGTCTGCTGTGGTAATCCACGGACCGACTGGAGTGCTCGCTGCGAAGTTCTTTCCTTGAAACCACTGCAGAGTGCGCTTCTGCCAGTCACGCATCGACACATCGTTCGACACTGCATATCCCGCGATGGCTGCCGCAGCCGTCTTCACATCTGCGTCTGAGACATAATCGCCGACAATCACTGCAAGCTCGGCTTCCCAGTCAACTGCCCGACTGTTTTTGACGTTGATCTCACTGTTCGGGCCAGTGAGTGTGTCAGCATACTTTGCGAACAACGTCGGATGTTCTGGCAGATCTCTTCCCATCTCAGTGATGTGGTCACCATAGTTGAGCCCGCAGCAAATGACCTTGTTCGAAGTGGTCAGCGCAGACGCGAACTCCACGACGTCCGAAGCACCAAAAGTCGGGCTAGATGACATTGCCGTTTCGGCCATTTCTTGCCAATTTTGCGATCGCAGCAGTTCGGCGACGTCACCGAACGGCAGAAGTGCCCACCCGTCAGCCGCCGCGACAGCGGCTTGGGTAACCTCCCCCATTCGCAGGGTCGCAATCTTCATCTCTGTTCACATCCTTGTGTATTGAGCGTCGTCATATTCACTGCCGAGCCCGTATCGCCCGAGGGAATAATATATCCTTTCTTTCTGACGTTCGTCATGTAAAGTGAATGTAGCACATATGGCGAGCGTCACAACACCCTGTGCAGGGATTCGGATCCGAGTCCAGTCGACCGATGTCGGCACTCACTCGCCGTTCGAGCAGTGAATGTAGGAAAGCAACGAGCCAACGGAGGAAGCATGAGTTCGCAGCAGAACACAATTGAGCACCTGCCCACTGAGCATCAGGTAGTCAACCCTGAAGCACTGCCCAAGCCCCGGGGTTACGCGCACGGCGTCAGAGCGGGTGACACCGTTCACCTCGGCGGTCAGACTGCTCTAGACATCAATATGAATATCGTTTCGGGCGGAATCGTCGAACAGTTCCGTCAAGCATTCGGCAATGTACTCGCCACTCTCGCTGAGGCTGGTGGCGAGCCTCGTGATCTGGTGAGCGTGACGATTTACCTCACTGACGTCGACGACTATATGGAAAACGGTCGGGAGATCGGGAAGGCCTGGCGCGAGATGGCAGGTTCGGACTACCCAGCTCTGGCAGGAATCGGAGTGAGT